>NZ_JBJDQK010000001.1:0-108146 GCF_044903445.1 Streptomyces sp. NPDC019890
ATGTGCGGTTCGAGATAGGCCACCGCGTTCTTCATGACCTCGGCGGACTGAAGCACGAACGGCAGCTGCATCTGCCCCGAACCGAACAGCTCACCCACGACCTTCATGCCCTCCAGCAGGGTGTCGTTGACGATCTCCAGAGCGGGACGTGTGGTCAGGGCTTCGTCCAGATCCTGTTCGAGGCCGTTCTTCTCGCCGTCGATGATGCGGCGCTTGAGGCGCCCGTCGAGCGGCAGGGCGAGGAGTTCCTCGGCCTTGCCCGCCTTCATCGACTTGGTGTCGACGCCCTCGAAGAGTTCGAGGAACTTCTGGAGCGGGTCATAGCCTTCGGCACGCCGGTCGTGGATCAGATCGAGAGCGACCTGGACATGCTCCTCCTCCAGCCGGGCGATCGGCAGGATCTTGGAGGCGTGCACGATCGCCGAGTCCAGACCGGCCTTCACACACTCGTCCAGGAACACGGAGTTCAACACGATCCGCGCGGCCGGGTTCAGGCCGAAGGAGATGTTCGACAGGCCCAGCGTGGTCTGCACATCGGGATGCCGCCGCTTCAACTCACGTATGGCCTCAATGGTGTTGATGCCGTCCTTGCGGGACTCCTCCTGGCCGGTGCAGATCGTGAAGGTCAGCGTGTCGATGAGGATGTCGGACTCCAACACGCCCCAGTTGCCGGTCAGATCGTCGATGATCCGCTCGGCGATGGCGACCTTGTTCTCGACCGTACGGGCCTGGCCCTCCTCGTCGATCGTCAGCGCCATCAGCGCGGCCCCGTGCTCACGGGCCAGGGCGGTCACCTTCGCGAACCGCGACTCGGGGCCATCCCCGTCCTCGTAGTTCACGGAGTTGATGACGGCGCGGCCGCCGAGCTTCTCCAACCCGGCCCGGATGACGTCGACTTCGGTGGAATCCAGCACGATCGGCAGAGTCGACGCAGTGGCGAACCGGCCGGCCAGCTCCGCCATGTCCGCCACACCGTCCCGGCCGACATAGTCCACACAGAGATCCAGCAGATGCGCGCCCTCGCGGATCTGGTCCCGGGCCATCTCCACACAGTCGTCCCAGCGGCCGTCCAGCATGGCCTCACGGAACTTCTTCGACCCGTTCGCGTTCGTCCGCTCACCGATCGCGAGATACGACGTGTCCTGGCGGAACGGCACCGTCTGATACAGCGACGCCGCACCGGGCTCCGGACGCGGCTCGCGCTCGGTCGGCGTCAGATCGCGTACACGCTCCACGACCTGGCGCAAATGCTCCGGCGTCGTGCCGCAGCAGCCGCCGACCAGCGACAGACCGTGCTCGCGTACGAACGCCTCATGGGCATCAGCCAGTTCGACGGGGCTGAGCGGGTAGTGGGCGCCGTCCTTGCCCAGCACCGGGAGGCCGGCGTTGGGCATGGCCGACACCCTGGTCCGCGCATGGCGGGCCAGGTAGCGCAGGTGTTCATTCATTTCCGCCGGGCCGGTCGCGCAGTTCAGCCCGATCATGTCGATGCCCAGCGGCTCCAGCGCGGTCAGTGCCGCGCCGATCTCCGAGCCCAGCAGCATCGTCCCCGTCGTCTCGACCGTCACCGAGCACAGCAGCGGAAGGTTCGCTCCCGAGCGGTCCAGGGCCCGGCGGGCGCCCAGGATCGCCGCCTTGGTCTGCAGCAGATCCTGGGTCGTCTCCACCAGGAGCGCATCCGCGCCGCCCGCGATCATGCCCTCGGCGTTCTGCTGATAGGCGTCGCGCAGCGTGACGTACGGGGCGTGGCCCAGGGTCGGCAGCTTGGTACCAGGCCCCATGGAACCCAGCACCCAGCGCTGCTGCCCGGTCGACGCGGTGAACTCGTCGGCGACCTCACGCGCGATCCGCGCCCCGGACTCGGACAGCTCGTACACCCGCTCCGGAATGTCGTACTCACCCAGCGCCGCGAAGTTCGCGCCGAACGTGTTCGTCTCGACGCAGTCCACGCCGACCTCGAAATAGGCCTCGTGGACCGCGCGCACGATGTCCGGACGCGTCACATTCAGGATCTCGTTGCAGCCTTCGAGATTCTCGAAGTCCTCCATCGACGGATCCTGCGCCTGGAGCATGGTTCCCATTGCCCCGTCCGCCACCACCACACGGGTGGCAAAGGCCTCGCGCAGGGCGTCGGCACGGGTCCCGCTCATCCCAGTGCCGCCACGTGCGGAGCCAGCTCGGCGGCGGCTTCTTCTCCGTAGGTGCCACGGATGCGGGCCAGCAGCTCGCCGCCGTTGAGCTCGGCCGGCTGCGGTCCCGTGGTCTCCAGCACAGTCGTGGCCAGTGCGCTGCCCAGATGGGCCGCGCTCTGAAGACCCAGGCCCCAGGCGGTCGCCGCGAGGAAGCCTGCCCGGAAGGCGTCGCCGGCACCGGTCGGCTCGAGGGTGCCGTTCGGTGGCACCGCCGAAACCTCGACGGGCCGCAGCCCGGCGCGTGCGATGTGGACGCCGTCCGCGCCCCGGGTGGTGACCCAGGTGCCGACCCGGCCCAGGATCTGCTGTTCGGTCCAGCCCGTCTTCTCCTGGATGAGCACGCTCTCGTACTCATTGGTGAACAGATATGCGGGATGGGCGAGCAGTTCGCGCACATCGTCGCGTTGCAGGAAGGCGAGTTGCTGGGACGGGTCGGCGGCGAAGGCCAGTCCCAGGCTGTTGCACTCACGGGTGTGGCGGATCATCGCACCGGGGTCGTTGGGCGAGATCACCACCAGGTCAAGACCGCCGGCCCGTTCCCGCACCGGGGCCAGCTCGATGGTGCGGGCTTCGCTCATGGCTCCGGGGTAGAAGGAGCCGATCTGGTTGTTGTCGGCATCGGTCGTGCACACGAAGCGCGCGGTGTGCAGCGTCTCGCTGATGTGCACCGAGTCGGTGTCGACGCCGTTCTCCTTGAGCCAGATCTGGTAGTCGGCGAAGTCCGCGCCCACCGCTCCGACGAGATAGGGGCCGATGCCCAGCCGTCCGAGGCCGAAGGCGATGTTCGCGGCGACGCCCCCGCGCCGGATGTCCAGCTCTTCGACGAGGAAGGAGAGCGAGACCTTGTCGAGGCTGCCGGCGATCAGCTGCTCGGTGAACCGGCCGGGAAAGACCATCAGGTGGTCCGTTGCGATCGAACCAGTTACGGCTATGCGCACGGTCACTGCTCCTTGGCTCGTGTGGCTCGGTTTGGCTCAGTCGGCGATGGCTGCCTGGCGCAGCTTCTCCGCACGGTCGGTGGACTCCCAGGTGAAGTCGGGGAGGTCGCGGCCGAAGTGGCCGTACGCGGCGGTTTGGGCGTAGATGGGACGCAGCAGGTCGAGGTCGCGGATGATCGCCGCCGGGCGCAGGTCGAAGACCTGGTCGATGGCCCGCTGGATGTCCGGCACGGGCACCGTCTCGGTGCCGAAGGTCTCCACGAAGAGACCGACCGGCTCCGCCTTGCCGATCGCGTAGGCGACCTGGACCTCGCAGCGGTGTGCGAGACCGGCGGCGACCACGTTCTTGGCGACCCAGCGCATCGCGTAGGCGGCACTGCGGTCCACCTTGGACGGGTCCTTGCCGGAGAAGGCGCCGCCGCCGTGGCGGGACATGCCGCCGTAGGTGTCGATGATGATCTTGCGGCCGGTCAGGCCGGCGTCACCGACCGGGCCGCCGATCTCGAACCGGCCGGTCGGATTGACCAGCAGCCGGTAGCCCTCGGTGCGCAGCTGCACGCCGTCCTCGATGAGCTCCTGGAGCACGGGGCGTACGACGCAGTCGCGGATGTCCGGGATCAGCAGCGAGTCCAGGTCGATGCCGGGCGCGTGCTGCGAGGAGACGACCACGGTGTCGAGACGGACGGCTGCGTCGCCGTCGTACTCGATGGTGACCTGGGTCTTGCCGTCGGGCCGCAGATAGGGGACGGTGCCGTTCTTGCGGACCTCGGTGAGACGCTTGGCGAGGCGGTGGGCGAGCGTGATCGGCAGGGGCATCAGCTCGGGCGTCTCGTCGGAGGCGTAGCCGAACATCAGGCCCTGGTCGCCTGCGCCCTGCTCGCTCAGCGCGTCACCTCCTTCACCTGCGGCGGACCCCTCGACGCGCTTCTCGTAGGCGGTGTTGACGCCCTGGGCGATGTCGGGCGACTGGGCACCGATGGAGACCGAGACGCCGCAGGAGGCGCCGTCGAATCCCTTCGCCGACGAGTCGTAGCCGATCTTGAGCACGGTCTCCCGGACCAGGCTCTGGATGTCGGCGTACGCATTGGTGGTGACCTCTCCGGCCAGGTGGACCTGGCCGGTGGTGATCAGCGTTTCGACGGCGACGCGCGACTTCGGGTCCTGCGCCAGCAGCGCGTCGAGGACCGCGTCGCTGATCTGGTCAGCGATCTTGTCGGGGTGGCCCTCGGTCACTGACTCCGAGGTGAACAGGCGAAGGGACACGAATCCTCCAAATGCCGGGCGTGGTAGCCGCGTTGACGTGCTGTCCATGGGTGTCGCAGGTGCCGCACTGCGGTCAGGCTGCGCTCCGTCCCTGCAAGGGGGCTCGAAGGCGGCTAAACGAAGCTATTCGGCGGTCTTCTGGGCGCTGCGGGATCCGAACCACTCGATCCAGTTCATCGCGAAGAAGACGTCGCCGGAGATCTTGAGCCGTCCGCTGATGAAGGCGTCCGTGCCCTTCAACTCCCCGGTGGCCAGGGCGAGAAGGTCCTGCATGTCCACCCCGATGGTCGCGTTCGGAGTGCCGGCGTCGCGGGCCGATGTGCAGTGGCCGTCGGTGACGGTGACATAACGGTGCCGCACCCCTGAGGGGGTGTTGACCTCGTAGTGGAAGATGCCGCCCCGGCCTCTGGTGCGTTCGGGGCGGAAGCAGGCACGGAACCAGACGAACACCAGGTCGAGCATCCGGTCGTCGTCGTGGAGAGGGAGTTCGCCGACGAGTTCACCGGATGCCTCCGCGACCTCGGCGATGTCCCTCAGCCGCAGGTGCCGTGCATCGTCGTCGGTCACGGCCGGCTCCCCTTCCCCTTGGTGGCGGGGGCGGTGTGCTCGATGAGTACGGAGGCGTCCTTGTCGCCGTCGCCCGCAGCCACCGCGGCCGCGAAGCTCTCCCGCACCGTGTCGAGTACGGGCAGGCCCACTCCGGCCAGAGCCGCGTCCTCGATGGCCAGGCGCAGGTCCTTCTCCATCAGCGTGGAGCGGAAGAAGGCGGGCTCGTAGCTGGACCTGCGCATCAGCTCGGCGCGGAACCTCATCACGATGGAGCTGAATCCGCTGCCTGCGATGGCGCCGAGGAGGCTGTCCCGGTCGAGTCCCGCCTCCACTCCGTAGGCGACGGCTTCGGCGAGCGAGGCGACCTGGGCGCCCAGCAGCAGATTGAAGATGAGCTTGATGGTGGCCGCAGTGCCCGGCGCGCCGAGGTGGACGACCTCGCTGCCGATGGTGTCGAGCAGCGGGCGGACCTCGTCGATGTCCGCCTGCTCGCCGCTGGTGTACACGCGCAGCTTGCCCTCGCGGGCCTGGAACGGGTTGCCGACGACACAGGCCTCGACCCGGCGCAGCCCGGCGGCCGACAGCCTGGCGGCGGACTCCTTCGCATAGGCCGGGGAGACGGTGGAGGTGTCGACGACGACGGCGCCGGGGGCGAGTACGGGCACGATCTGCCCGAACAGCACGTCTTCGACGGCCGGTTCGTCGCTCAGGCTGAGCACGACGACGGACGCTCCCGCCGCCGCTTCGGCCGCGCTCGCCGCAACCGTGGCGCCCGCCTGGGCCAGCGGCGTGGTCTTGGCGACGGTGCGGTTGAAGACGGTGAGTGCCCGCCCGGAGTCGATGAGGCTGTGCGCCATCCCGGCGCCCATGTTGCCGAGGCCGATGAACGCCACCCGTTCCCCGGCGGGGGCCGTCGTCCGCTGTGCCGGTACTTCGGCGGCGGGCGGCGCCGGCGGCAGGTCGTACACCGTCTGCGTCACGGTCATATGGCCGCCGCTGCGGTACGGCTGAAGCCTGCGCCGGTGCTCCACATGCGCCTCGCTGAGCTCGAAGGCGCGGAAGGTGGGCTCGTCCTGCCAGTCGGTGATGACGTAGTAGACGCGCTCCTCCTCGACCGAGCGCACCAGCGTCTGTCCTCGGTTGGCGGGCTGCCTGGCGATGACCGAGGCCACCTCCCACCAGACCTTCTCGAACTCCTCCTGCACGCCCGGGAGGATCTCCATCCGCAGGATCACGCGGAACGGTGGATTGCCGGCCATGATGTCTGCCTCCAAGCGCAAGGTCCCTTGAGCACGATGAAGGGCCTGTCTTCCGGATCTTGCCGGGCTCGCGTGCCCTGGCACGCCCTCCCCCGTAGCCCTTCGGGCGCGGGAGGTACCCCCAGCTGCGTTGTCGTCAGTCGCCTACGCTCCGCGTGGGCTCCATCCTCCGCCTTGCATCTGCACGCACCAGACCCCGCTCACTGATCCGGCCTGACCCGAAAGACAGGCCCTGAGCGCCACGGTCTCCGCCGCCGCTCAATGCCCGATCGAGGGCTGCTCCGGCCCGCGCGAGGGGCACGGCCGATCCCCGCTCAAGAGGACTTCGAGGCCGGTGCCAAAACATGGCCCGGGCACGCCACGACCCCGCCCGTCCGGTAACCGAGAAAGGAGTTCGTCTGTGACGACTCACGCTTCCCTCACGGACACATCCAGCCCTGAGGCGCTGATCCGGATCGGCACCGCCTTCTGCACGGCCAAGATCCTGCTGAGCGCGCTTGAACTGGACCTCTTCTCCGCCCTCGCCGCCGGACCCGCCACCAAGGACGAACTGGCCTCCTCGGCAGGTCTGCACCCGCGCGGCTCGGACGACTTCATCGCCGCGCTGGTCACCCTGGGTCTTGTCGAGCTGGAGGACGGCCGCTACCGCAACAGCCCGGCCGCCGACAAGTTCCTCGACCGCAACAAGCGCAGCTACGCGGGCGGGTTCCTGGAGCGCGCCAACTCGATGCTGTACCCGGCGTGGGAGAACCTCACCGCGGCACTTCAGACCGGAGAGCCCCAGGTCAAGGGCAAGGAAGGGGACATCGTCGGGCAGATGGGCGACGACCCCGACCATCTGCGCCAGTTCCTGGCCATGATGGACTCGCTCAACAGCCTGGTCGCCCCGAGGCTCGCAGCCGCGTTCGACTTCTCGGCGTACGAGACCTTCGTCGACGTCGGCGGCGCCCGCGGCAATCTGTCCGCGCTGCTTCTCGAGGCGCACCCGAAGCCGAAGGCGACCGTCTTCGATCTGCCGCACATGGGCTGGGCCTTCGACGAGCACATGGAGAAGCTGGGCACCAGGGACCGCATCAGCTTCGTCGGCGGCAACTTCTTCGTCGACCAACTGCCCGAGGGCGATGTGCTGATCATGGGGCACGTCCTGCACAACTGGAACGCCGAGGAGCGCCAGGGCCTGATCGCCAAGGCGTACCAGGCGGTGCGTCCCGGTGGCGCGCTGCTGGTGTACGACCGCATGGTCGCCGACCAGCCGACCGATCTGGTCAACCTGCTGATCAGCCTGGACATGCTGCTGGTCACCCACACCGGCTCGGAGTACAGCACGGCCGACTGTGCCGCGTGGATGCGCGCGGCCGGCTTCTCGCGCACCGAGTCCAAGGTGCTGAGCAACACCGACTCGCTCGTCATCGCCTACAAGGACGAGTGACACGCGATGCGACTCGGGATCAATCTCGTCCCCCAGGGCTGCGCGGAGACGGCGCAGGAGGCCGAACGGCTCGGCTTCGACGTCGCCGCGGCGCCCGAGGGGTTCCGCTCGGACGCGGTCTCGGTGCTGGGCTGGGTGGCCGCGCGGACCAGCCGTATCGGTCTGCTCTCCACGGTCATCCAGATCCCGGCCCGCACCCCGGTGAGCATGGCGCTGACCGCGGCGACGCTGGACGGTCTGTCCGGGGGCCGGTTCCGGCTCGGGCTCGGGATCTCCAACTCCCATGTGACGGAGGGCTGGCACGGTACGCCGTTCGCCAAGCCGCTCGCCCGCACGAGGGAGTACGTGGAGATCGTGCGGCGCACGCTGGCGCGGGACGAAGTCACCTACGCCGGCAAGCACTTCGCGCTGCCGATGCCGGGCGGCAACGGCGGCGCGTTTCGGCTCACCACCGAGCCCGCGCATCCGCGGCTGCCGGTGTATCTGGCCGCGGTCGGCCCGCGCAGCCTGCAGCTGACCGGTGAGATCGCGGACGGCTGGGTGGGGGTGTTCTGCTCCCCCGAGCTCGCCAAGGAAGCCCTGATCGAACTGCGTACGGGACGTCAGCGGGCAGGGCGGGACTTGGACGGATTCGACGCCTTCGTGTCCGCCCCGATGGCGGTCGGCTCGGACGTACGGTCCGCGGCCGAGGCCATCAGCCACTATGTCGCCCGCTTTATGAGCCTGGGCGACAAGGACAGCAACTTCTACTACCGGCTGGCCGTGCGGATGGGCCATGAGAAGGCCGCCGACGAGGTCCAGGAGCGGTTCACGGCCGGGGACGCGCGCGGTGCCGCCGCGGCCGTGCCGGTCGAGTTCATCGACAGCACCTCGCTGTTGGGGCCGCCCGCGCGGATCGCCCGCCGGATGTCCGACTTCGCCACCGCGGGCGTCACCACCCTCGGGATCTCGCCGTACGCGCCCACGCTGGAGGGCCAGTTGTCCCTGGTGCGCGCGGCGGCCGAGGCCCACCGGCAGGCAGGTCTCGGCGACTGACGAGAGCAACGCACCGGAAGGGGCGAGCGACACATGCGGGTGCTGTTCACGAGCTGGGCATGGCCGACCCACTACTACCAGATGGTGCCGCTGGCCTGGGCGCTGCGGGCGGCCGGTCATGAGGTGCGGGCGGCCAGTGCGCCCTCGCTGAGCGCGACGATCGCCGCGTCCGGGGTGCCCGCCGTGGCGGTCGGGGACGACAGAGTCGACGCGGTGGCCCGGATCCGCGACTACATACCCGGGCGGGCGCCCGTGTCGGCCGGCCGGCCGACACGGGCCAAGGGGCCGCGGGCGGTGTCCCTCTTTGCCGATCTGGCGTCGGCGATGGCGGACGACCTGGTCGAGTACGGCCGCGCCTGGCGGCCGGACCTCATCGTTTTCGAACCCACCGCGTACGCCGGGCCGTTGGCGGCGAAGGTGCTCGGCATTCCGTCCGTGCGTTTTCCGTGGGGTGCGGATCTGATGCACCGTGCGGGGGCCGTGGAGCTGGAGCGCGAAGTCATGGCCCCCCTCTGCGAGCGTTTCGGCCTGGACGGCGTCGATCTGCTGGGCAGCCTGACCCTCGATCTCTGCCCGGCAGCCATGCAGGTGCCGGCGGTCGAGGCGTCGCGGCCGATCACGCGGCAGCCGGTCCGCCCGGTGCCGTACAACGGCTCCGGGTCGCTGCCCGTGCCGCTGCCCCCGGTCGAGCGCCGCAGGCCGCGCGTCTGCGTGACCTGGGGCACCACGGTCGGACGGCTGGACGGGGAGATGTATCTCGCGCCGCGGATCGTCGCCGCGCTCGACTCGCTCGACGTCGGGATCGTGGTCGCGGTCACCCGGGAGCAGCGCCATCTGCTGGGTGCGGTGCCCGAGCGGGTGAAGGTGCTGGAATCGGTGCCGCTGCACGCCGTACTGCCGCACTGCGATGCGGTGGTGGCCCACGGCGGCGCGGGCACGATCCTCACTTCGCTCGCCGCCGGGCTGCCCCAGCTGGTGGTTCCCCAGCTCATCGACCACACCTTCAACGCCCAGCGGTTCACGACCACCGGGGCGGGGCTGAGCCTAGCCAAGGACGAGGCCGAGCCGGAGCAGATCCGTACGGCGGTGCTCGAACTGCTTCAGGAGCCCGCGTACCGCAAGGCCGCGCAGGAAGTGCGCCACGAGATCCAGCAGCGTCCGGCGCCCGCCCACATCGTCGACGTCCTTACCGGGCTCGCGGCAGCGGGCCCGGCCACCGACCCGGCCGAAGGAGGCCGCTGATGCTGATCGGTGTGGGACTCCCCTCCACCGTCCCCGGCGCCCGCCGGGAGGAGATCATCGACTGGGCGCGTCAGGCCGAGCAGTTCGGCTTCTCGACGCTCGGCGTGCTCGACCGCCTGGTGTACGACAACTACGAGCCGCTGATCGCGCTCGCGGCGGCGGCCGCGGTGACCGACCGGATCAAGCTGGCGACGACCGTGCTGACCCCGCCGTACCGCAACAACACCCCTCTGCTGGCCAAGCAGCTGGCCTCGCTCGACCGCCTCTCCGGGGGGCGGCTGACACTGGGGGTGGCGGCGGGCAACCGCGAGGACGACTTCGAGGTGTCGGGCGTTCCGCACTCCGCGCGCGGTCCTGTGCTCGACTCCCTCCTGGTGGATCTGCGCCGGATCTGGGGCGGCGACGGCCTGGGCCTGGACCGTCCGGTCGGCCCGACGCCGACGACGCTGCCGCCGGTGCTCATCGGCGGCACGTCCGACGCGGCTTTCCGGCGCGCGGCGCAGTACGGCCGCGGCTGGATCGCCGGCGGCAGTTCCCCCTCCGGCTACCGGGCCAACACCGTGCGTGTGAAGGCAGCGTGGGAGCAGGCCGGCCGGATGGACCGTCCGCATCTGGTGACACTGCTCTACTTCTCGCTGGGTACGGCTGCCGCCGACCGGGCGAAGGAGTATCTGCTGGACTACTACGCCTTCAGCGGGCGTGCCGAGTCGATCGTGGGCATGGCGTTCACCGACGCGGACCGGCTGCGGCGGGCGGTGAAGGAGTACGAGGAGGCGGGCTGCGACGAGATCGTCTTCATGCCCTGCGGCAGCGACACCGGCCAGCTGGAACTTCTCGCCGACGCGGTGCTCTGAAGGAGCTGACGACGAATGACACCGGTACTCCGCTCCCGTACGGCGCTTGTGACGGGCGCCAATCGGGGGCTCGGCCTCGCGGTCAGCACCCTGCTGCACGCCCGGGGGTTTCGGGTGGTGCTCGGCGGACGCGACGAGGAGGCGGTGACGGCCGCCGCGCAATCGCTCGGCGAGGGTGCGGCGGCCGTCGTCCTCGATGTGTCGGACGACGCCTCGGTCAAGAGCGCGGCCGAGCGGGTGGGGCGTGTCGATGTCCTGGTGAACAACGCGGGGACCTTCCTGGACCGCGGGGATGTGCCGTCCGGCGTGCCCCTCTCGCTGGTGGAAGCCACGCTCTCGGTGAACGTGCTGGGCTCCTGGCGGGTTTCCCAGGCCTTTCTGCCCGGGATGGTGGAGCACGGCTGGGGACGTGTCGTGATGGTCTCCAGCGGTACGGGCTCCTTCACCAACGGGCTCTTCCCGCAGGCGCCGGCGTACTCGGTTTCCAAGGCCGCGCTCAACGCGGTGACCGTGCTGCTTGCCAAGGAGACGGCGGACACGGGTGTGCTGGTGAACGCGGTGAACCCCGGCCTGGTCCGCACCCGGATGCGTCCCGAGGCGGAGCGGTCCGCCGAGGACGCGGCGGGGGACATCGCGTACGCGGCGACGCTGCCGGACGGGGCGCCGAGCGGGGTGTTCTTCCGCAGCGGGGCGGTTGTCGGCTGGTGAGCCGAGCCGATCCTCTGCGTCACGACGAGTGTCAGGTGCTGCCCGGCGTGCGGCGCTGGTGTGCGAGGTGTCGGAGGCGGGCGGCAGTGACATGCTGCCGCAGTTGGGCGTCCTCGTCGGCTCCGAATCCCGCGTTCGGCGCGTCGATTGCCCAGCTGAGGTGGAACTCCAGGGCGCCGGCGGCAGGCCGCATGTCCAACGGACAGTGGACGATGCGCGGTTGCTCCGTCTGCACCAGGGGGGTGACGTCCTCCAGCCGATCGTCCGAGGAGGCGGTGCGACGTCGCATGGAGGTGATCCGGGCGCAGAACAGGCGCAACCGCAGGACGACACCGGACGCTGGATCGAGATCAGCCGGGGGCCCCGCCACGATCACGGCATGCCCTTGGAGAACTCCGGCTCGCACCTCCGGCGCGAAACGCAGGGTGAGCCCGCTGGGTTGGGCATCGCGCATCGGAAGCACGCCCCCTTCGGGCAGATGATGTCACCTCATGACCTTGCCATTCGCGCTCCAACCAGGGCGGTCTTCCTGGCCCGGATGACAGCACGATGCTGCTTTTTCCTGCGGCTCAGCGGGCGCCTACTTCTGCAGCCGCCGCACTCTGCGGGTCCACGGTTGACGCTCTTCTCAGATACATCCACGAGGCGATGAAAAGCCCAAGGTTGATAACACCGAACAGCACGTAATTGGCGCGTGCGTCGGGGTTCAGACCCCAGGTGGACACGAAATAGATTCCGATGGACAGAGCGGAGACCAGCCAGCCACCAAAAAGTCCCGCCGCCAGCCTGACGGGCCGAACGAAAAGCCCAGCCACAGGCAGCAAAACCGCGAGAACCCCGGTGGACACCCACATGAAAAGGAGGGATCCCGAGGCGTTGCCGGAACCCATCCTGGCCACCATGTCGATGCCTGCACCGGCCAGCGCCAAGGTAGCGATACCGGCGGCCAGACGCAGCCGCACCGGACGAGTCGCTTTTGGTTGTGGGCGCATCCGAGTTACTGCCACAGCGGCGGCAACTACGGCGATGCACAAGAGAATCCTGCCGGAAATGATGACCTGCGGCATCCACTCGAAGCTGAAACGGTGGGACGCGTACACATTTTCCGTGACAGCATAGGGAATACCCACCGCGTTTACCAGTCCGTACCCCAGCAGCACACCGGCACCCGTCCATGCCCGCGGGTTGGGCAATCGAGTACGCCGCCACACGACTGCGCCGACCAGGATATTGAACACGGGCCCCGCGAAGTCACCCACAGTTGGCCCAGGACTAGTCGTCATTTGCGCGCGGCTCGTTACCAGGGAAAAACCGTCTGCGATCATGAGAATCGGATCACATATCGCGCTGAGACCGTAGATCAACATCGCCAGCAGGGCGATCCGGCCGGCACTCCGCAGAAGTCTCGGTTCCCCCTGAGGAGGCTCGGTGTCGGCCAACGAGGTCGGCCGAGGCCGGACTGGTGGCACGCGAGGCCGTGGAGGGTACGCCGGTGCATGTGGCACCACTGGCTGCTCGGGGGAGGTGGCCGGACGGATAACCGCCTCCACAGTTGCGACCGCACTGTTTCGACAAAGGGCGAGCAGGTCGACGGTCCCGGTACCGCGTTGCCTGGGTGTTGGGAGACCGCGGGTCGTGGTGGCGTGCAGGAGTTTGCGGTAGATCTCGCCGTAGGTGAGAAACTCTGGGCCGTCAGGGACCCCGGTTCTGAGGAGGTTGAGGAGCTCGCCGGTGAAAGCGGTATGCGTCGCCCCGATGGGTGCGAGTGCCACGGCATTGACTGGAGCCGAGGCGAGGACGTAGGTCCCCTCGATGCCCACCTGTCCGAGAATCGTCTCCGCATCTCCACCCATGTCCTGGATGGCCCGGCCGCTGAAGCAGCAGTCGAGGATGACGACGCGGTTGGCAGCGGGGCAGTCGGCGAGCACCTCCCGGACAAGGTCGAATGCAAGGGCGCTGACCCTGAGTTCGTCGGGGTCGGTGTCGGCCAGGCCCAGGTAGAGCTCATTGCGCGGCCCGGTCTGGCCGTGGCCGGCGAAGTAGACGAGGATGGTGTCCTCGGCGGCAGTCGCATAACGACGCAGCGTCCGGTAGACCGTACGCGCATCGGCCGGATCAGGGATCACGACGCAGCGTCCGGGAGAGATTCCGCCCAGGGCAGGGTCTGTAAGGACTGCAGCCAGGTCATCGAGGTTGTTTCGGACGGCGGGTAGATCGACCAGCTGAGAAGACCCGTAGTTACTGGTGCCGATCAAGAGCGCATATGACCGTTGTGAATCAGGTAGGCGCACAACTATCCGCCCTGGACGTCCCCTGCTGAAGCGGATGGCGTGGCGCTTGGCGCTGTCGAACCCTCAAGCGCGAGTCGCACCAGTTGTTCGACCTCGGCCGCCCTCTCCGTCGTCACGATCACACTTCGACCGTCAGCCGTGGTGATCTCGACTGCCGTGTGCGCGTCGCCGTGAGAGAGCCGTTGGCTGAGCCAGACGGACAGTGACTGGCCCAGCAGTCCGGCGAAGGTGCTGATGGTGCCAGTGACAACCCCTTCGACGACCAGCTCGCTGACCGACCCCATCGTCCCCGGTTGAGGCGGCAGGCTGACGTGGCGGACACGCCCGCGCAGCGACGGCTCCTGACGCAACCAGTCCCACAGCGACTCACCAGCAGCGCTGTCCCCGTCCACCGCGACGCGTACTTCAACCATCGCGTCCCCTCACCAGCCTTCTACGAACTCGTGCGGCATCGGCCACCCACCGGTGCGCGTCCTGCAACGAACCGATGATCCCACCAGCGGTTCACCCTCCGCAGCCGTTCGACCACAAGAGGAGAGCTCAATCTGTTGAGCGTCCTACACGCCCAGTCCACGGCGCAGGCGGCCCGACGCCAGCCCCAACGCCGTGCCCACCACGGCGGCCAGCCCCGCCATCACCAGGAAGTACCCCGGCCCCGGCAGGTTGTCCTCCGAGAAGCGCACCGCCTGGCCGCCGACCCCCGCGCCCAGCGCCGCTGCCAGCCAGAAGACGCCGATCATCTGGCTGATGAACGTCGCCGGAGCGACCTTGGTCGTCACGCTCATCCCCACCGGGGCGAACGACATCTCACCACAGGCCTGCAGCAGATAGGCGACCAGCAGCCACAGCGGCGAGACGTCCTCACCGCCCGAGGCCGCGACAGTGGCCAGTGCCATCACGACCAGGCTCGAACCCATGAAGCCGAGCCCGCAGGCGAGCTTCGCGGGGGCGCCGACGCGGTCCCCGAGGCGCACCCAGAGCCGGGCGAAGACCGGCGCCACCGCGATCATGAACAGCGGTACGGCGGACTGGAACCAGCTCGCGGGAATGGTGAAGTCACCGATCGTGCGGTCGGTCGACGCCTTGGCGAAGAGACTGAAGACCGAGCCGCCCTGCACGAAGATCATCCAGAAGATCGCGGCCGCCAGGAAGACCCAGATGTACGCCTTCACGCGCCCGCGTTCCTCGGCCGTCACCTCACGGCTGCGCAGCAGATAGGTGAAGCAGGCGATGGTCGACCCGATCGCGAACAGCCCGGCCAGCATCAGCACATGACGCAGCTTCAGGGTGCCCGCGACCGCGTCCGCGCCGAGGATCAGGCCCACGGCCGCGAGGATCACCAGCGCGCCGCGCAGTACCCGTCGGCGCTCCGCCGCACCGGCCCGGCGGGTCGGCTCATTGCCCACGTCCCCGAAGTGTGCGCTGCCGCGGACGTACTGCAGGACGCCGATCGCCATGCCGAGCGCCGCGACGCCGAAGCCCAGGTGCCAGTTGACCAGTTCGCCGAGCCCCCCGGTCACCAGCGGTGCGACCACCGCGCTGATCTGGATGCTCATATAGAAGATGGAGAAGCCCGCGTCCCGCTCGGCATGCGCGTCGCGCGGATAGAAGGCGGCGAGCATGCTGGCCAGGTTCGGCTTCAGCAGGCCGGTGCCCACGGCCAGCAGCCCGAGGCCGCCGTAGAACGTCGGCACGGTCGGCACCGCCATGAAGCAGTGGCCGAGCGCGATGGTGATGCCGCCGTACAGTACGGCCCTGCGGGCGCCGAGGATCCGGTCGCCGATCCAGCCGCCGGGCAGCGAGGCCATGAAGACGGTGGAGAGATAGACCCCGAACAGGGCTGCCGCGGTGCTGTTGCCGAGGCCGAGGCCGCCGTCCGCCTTCGGCTCGGAGGCGTACAGGAAGAGCAGCGCGGCCATGCCGTAGAAGCTGAAGCGCTCCCACATGTCGGTGCCGAACAGGGTGATGAACCAGCGGGGCCAGCCGAGGAAGGTGCGTCGGCTCTTCGACGGGCGGGGCGGCTGCGGCTCCTGCTTGTCGGCCACCGGAGCCGTGGCATCCGTAGTCATCCGTCCTCCTCATACGCGTATGTACGCGCAGGCTGACAGGGCTTGCTTGAAGCGGACTCGATGCCGCCGCCCGCATCGAGCCGGGCTCCATCGCGGGTCGAAGGGGGGCTGTCACGATCCGCCTGACGCAGTGCGTCCGCCCCCTGCAAGCTCCCCGGCAAGCACCGTGCAGGACCTCCTGCAACCGATCGAAGCAGCCAGAACCACAAAGGAGTCACGCGATGACCGCTGAGGATCCTCCGCGCACCTTTCCGCTCCCGGCGCCCGATCCGCTGGAGCCGGCGCCGGAGTTCGCGAAGCTGCGCGAGTCGGAGCCCGTCGCGCCGCTGACGCTGCCCACGGGCCACCGGGCGTGGGTGGTGACCCGTTACGAGGACGTACGCCATGTGCTCGCGGACCCCCGGTTCAGCAAGGCCGCGCTGACCGAGCCGGACGCGCCGCGGCTGCTGCCGGTCGCCAAGGGCTCGAAGTCCATCTTCGTGATGGATCCGCCGGAGCACACCCGGCTGCGGAAGCTGGTCACCAAGGCGTTCACGGCGCGACGGATCGAGCAGCTGCGCCCCGCCGTGCGGCAGACCGCCGACCGGCTGATCGAATCCATGGCCGGGGAGGGGGCGCCCGCCGATCTGATCGGGCATCTGGCGCAGCCGCTGCCGATCACGGTCATCTGTGAGCTGCTCGGTGTGCCGTACGACGACCATGAGCGGTTCCGGGAGTGGACCGACGTCATGCTCAGCGTCTCCGCCGCGCAGCACGATGCGGTGATGGAGGCGCGCATCAGCCTCAACACCTATCTCTCGGAGCTGATCGAGGCGAAGAAGGCCGATCCCGCGGACGATCTGCTCACCGTGCTGATCGACGCCCGGGAGGAGGGCGACCGGCTCTCCGAGGAGGAGCTGCTCGCCTTCGGGCACACGCTGCTGGTCGCGGGCTACCACGCGACGACCGGCGAGATAGTCGGCGCCCTGATCACGCTGCTGCGCAAGCCGGATCTGTGGGAACGACTCCTCGCGGACCGTGAGTTGGTGCCCAGCACGGTCGAGGAGCTGTTCCGCTACTCGCTGGCGGGCGGCGGCGCCGGCGCGATGCGGATCGCCACCGAGGACATGGAGCTGGGCGGCGCGCTGATCCGCGCGGGCGAGGCGGTGCTGCCCGCGATCACCTCGGCGAACCGCGACGAGACGGTCTTCGAGCGGGCCGCCGACGTCGACATCGCCCGCGAGCACAATCCGCATCTGACCTTCGGGCACGGGCTGCACCACTGCCTGGGCGCGCAGCTGGGCCGGATCGAACTGCAGGAGGCGCTGGGCGCACTGCTCGACCGGCTGCCGGGGCTGCGGCTCGCGGTGCCGGCCGAGGAGCTCGAGTGGGTGCGGGGCATGGCGTTCAAGCGGCCTCAGACGCTGCCTGTGACCTGGTGACGGCAGGCGCGCATACGACGGTGCCCCCGGACTCGAGCAGAGGCCGGGGGCACCGTCGTATGCGTCAAAGAGGCCTCAGAAGTCGAGGGCCAGGTCGTACGCGGACAGCCATTCGTTGATGTGCAGGGCCATGTCGACCTCGATACGGGTGAGCTTGCCGGCCGCTGTCTGGTCCCGCCGTACGTCCTCGACGACCGTCGGGTTGAGCAGGGGCAGCACCGGGGCGTCGCCGGTGGCCAGCAGCTTGCCGAACTGCTCCTGGACGTAGGTGTCGTAGGCGGTGTCGTTGGAGATCGGGTAGCCGGTCTTGGGGCGGTGCAGGATGGATTCGGGCAGCAGATCCTTGACCGCCGCACGCAGCAGGCTCTTCCACTGGCCGTCGAAGGTCTTGAACTCGCGCGGCGCGTTGAAGACGTACTCCTGAAGCCGGTGGTCGCAGAACGGCACCCGCACCTCCAGGCCGAGCGCCATGCTGAGCCGGTCCTTGCGGTCCAGCAGGGTGCGCATGAAGCGGGTGAGGAAGAAGTAGGTGCATTCGCGGAACTGCTTGTCCCGGCCACTCTCGCCGGGCAGGTTCGGCATGCCCGAGACGGCCTGGCGGTACTGGTCGGCCTGGTAGGAGGGCACGTCCAGATGGGCCGAGAGCGGCCCGAACAGCGCGGGCAGCCCGAGGTTGTGGGCGAGGGTCCACGGCAGGGTGCCGGGCCGGCCGTACTCGGGGTGGTGGAACCACGGGTAGCCGCCGAAGAGTTCGTCGGCCGACTCCCCCGTCAGCGCCACGGTGGACTGTCCGCGGATCGCACGGAAGAGCAGATAGAGCGAGATGTCCATGCTGCCGGGGCCCGCGATGAGGACCGGCCAGTCCATGGCCCGCACGACCGCGCGTCGCACCGACGCCTCGATCATGTCGTCGTTGCCGAGCACAATGTGGTTGTGGTCGGCTCCGACGTGCTCGACGACCTCGTGGACGTACGGGGAGTCGGGCGTCGGGTGGGTGAGGTCGGGTTCGAAGTTGTCGAGGTAGCCCGCGAAGTCGACCGCGAAGGAGCGGACCTTTCCGCTGCCGTCCTGCCGCTTGGCGATCGCGGCGAGAGCGGTGAGGGTGCTGGAGTCGAGGCCGCCGGAGAGCATGGTGCACAGCGGCACATCGCTGACGATCTGCCGCGTGACGATGTCTTCGAGCAGCTCACGGACCGTACTGATGGTGGTCGGGAGGTCGTCCTCGTGCTCGTGGGCCTCCAGCTTCCAGTACCTGCTCAGGGTCGATCCGCCGCGGCCGACCTTGAGGACGTATCCGGGTGTGAGCTCGGGCATGTCGCGGATGGCGCCCACGCCCGGTGCCTTGGTGCCCGCGAGGATCTCCCGCAGGCCGTCGGCGTCCACGGTGCGGCTGGCCAGCCGGTTGGCGAGGATGGCTTTGGGCTCGGAGCCGAAGAGGACGCCGCCGCCGGGCAGTTGCTGGTAGTAGAGGGGTTTGATGCCCACCCGGTCGCGTACGAGAAGCAGTTCCTCGCTGCGCGCGTCCCAGATGGCGAAGGCGTACATGCCGTTGAGGCGTTCGACGAAGCCCGCGCCCCACTCCAGATAGGCGCGCAGCACGACTTCGGTGTCGCTGCGGGTGCGGAACCGGTGGCCGAGGCCGACCAGTTCCTCCCGCAGCTCCTGGAAGTTGTAGACCTCACCGCTGTAGGTGAGGCCGGCGAGTACCTGCCCGTTCTCCTCGGCCACCATGGGCTGGCGGCCGCCCTCGAGGTCGATGATGGACAGCCGCCGGTGGCCGAGGGCAGCGTGCTCGGTGATCCAGACGTCACCCGCGTCCGGTCCCCGCAGTGCCATCGTGTCGGTCATCGCCTTTACGGCGGCGACCTCTTGGCGCAGATCACGTGTGAAGTCCACCCACCCGGCGATGCCGCACATTCAGTGTCTCCTCAGTCGATCGGTCGTTCAGTCGTCGATGCCGAAGCGTGTGCCGCTGACCTTGGCCTTCACGGTCAGCAGGACCTTGCCGTCCGCGTCGACGGCGGTGCCGGACCCCTCCGAGACGAAGGTCGTCGGGGAGGTCAGCCTCCCTTCGTGCCGGATCCTGACCTCGTACTGGAAAGCGCCGAGGCCGTTGGTCCACAGATGGCGCAGTACGAAGACGAATCTGTTCTCGCCGGCCCTGCGCCAGACGCCCAGCCCGGTGTGCGAGGCGTTGATGGTCTGCACGACGAGCTGCCCGTCGCTGCCGAAGGAGAAGTGCGCGCGCTCGATCTCACCGGGCCGCTGGTCGATGCTCACCTGGACCGCCCATACGCCGGCCGGGCCGCCGGCGCCTGCGTGCGCGGAGGCCTCGGCGGCCGGTGCGGCGACGGCGGCCGTCAGGCCCGCTGCCGTCACCGCACCGGTGCCTGTGAGCAGCCGGCGGCGAGTGGTCGACGGTCTGCCGGACATGGTTACTCCTCGTTCGGTGCGACGGGCCGACCGGTGCTCTGGTCGGTGACGGAAATGGCCTCCGCCGGGCAGGCTTCGACGACCTCGATCAACTCACTGTCCGGGTCGACGAGTTCGGCGACCGGACGGGTGCGCAGCAAGGCGTCGACGGTGAAGTAGCGCGGGGCCTGCGCGGTGCAGATGCCGCTGCGCTTGCACGCGCGGTCCACCGCGATGCGCCACTGGGGCGGGGGCTGCGTGGTCATCGTCCGCCCGCCTTCACCAGGTGACCGGAAGGTTCGCCAGCGCACGGGCGGTGAGACCTGTCTTCCAGGTCAGCCACTCCACGGGCACGGCGAGCCGGAGGGTGTCCGGCAGTTTCTCGATCAGTGTCCGCAGGGCGATCTGCATCTCGAGCCGGGCGAGCTGGGCGCCGAGGCAGTGGTGCACGCCGTAGCCGAAGGACAGATGGACGTTGGGGGTGCGCTCCACATCGAACCGGTCGGGGTCGGCGAAGATCTCTTCGTCGTGGTTGGCCGATCCGAGTGCGGCGATGACCGCCTCACCCGCGCGGACGGTCACCCCGCCGATCTCCACGTCCTCGGTGGCGACCCTGAGCTGGGTTCCGGTGAAGACGAAGGGGTTGTGACGCAGCAGTTCCTCGACCGCGCCGGGCACCAACTCCGGCTTCTTCCGGAGCAGTTCCAGCTGCTCGGGGTGCTGGAGCAGGGTGAACAGTGCGATGCCGAGCGAGTTGGACGTGGACTGGTGCCCGACGGTCATCAGGATCATCGCGAAGTCGAGGAGTTCCTCCTCGGACAGCGACTGTCCCTCGTCACGGGCGTGCACCAGCACACCGAGCAGATCGTCCGTGGGCTCCTGCCGGCGGGCCTCGATCAGGCCCCGCAGATAGCCGACGATATTGCCGCGGGCCTCGCCGACCTCCTCCCGGGTGTGGCCGCCGAGGCTGAAGATGACCTCGCTCCAGGCGTGCAGCCGGTCGCAGTCCTCGTACGGAACTCCGAGGAGCTCGAAGATGACCTTGATCGGCAGGCTGAGCGCGAAGCACGACATCAGGTCGACCGGGTGCGGCGCGACCAGCACCAGGCCGGCCTGCTCGTCGGCGAGCTGCTGGATCCGCGGCCGCAGCGACTCGACCCGGCGGGCGGTGAAGGCCTGCATCACCAGGCGCCGCAGCCGGGAGTGGTCGGGCGGGTCCATGCCCAGGATGGTCTTGGGCCCGGGGCTGGTGTTGCCCATCCGCGGTGCCCCGGGCGCCTCCGCCGCGGCGCGGCTCAGGCGCGGGTCGACCAGCGCCTGGCGCACGTCCGCGTACCGGGTCAGCAGCCACGCCTTGTCACCGGTCGGCAGGGTCACCCGGCTCACCGGAGCCTTCTCGCGCAGGCGGGAGAACTCCTCCGGGGGTTCGAAACCCTCCGGCGCCGGGAACGGGAACGTGAGGAGTTCTTCGTCGATCGACATCGCTACCCCTTCTCTGTATGCGAAGCGCCGCGGCGGCCGCCGTGAGGCGGCCGGAACGCGGCGTCCCTCACTTCTTGCGGCCGACCAGGAGGATGTCGTTGGTGGCCAGGAGCTTCGCGGTGACCTCGGCGAAGCCGGCCTCGTCGAACCACTTCTTGGCGTCGTCGACGTGGTACTCGGAACCACCGTGGGTGACCACGAGCATCGTCAGGCTGGTCAGCAGGTTGTTCAGCGGGCTGAGCTCGTCGTCCAGCATGGGGTCGTAGACGAGCAGGAAGCCGCCCGGCTTCAGACCGGCGAACGCGCTCTTGATCAGCTGCTGCCGGCGCTCGGGGGACCAGTCCTCCAGGACGTGTCCGATGATGACGACGTCGGCCGTGGGAACCGGGTCCGCGAAGAAGTCGCCGCCGTGGAAGGCGATCTTGTCCTTGAGGCCGAGTCCGCCGATGTGGTCCTCGTACGCCGGCCGCACGGTCGGCAGGTCGAAGACGGTGCCGGTCAGGTGCGGGTGGGCGTCGATGATGGTGGCGAGCAGATTGCCGCGCGCGCCGCCGACGTCGGTGACGGTCTTGACGGAGCTCCAGTCGAACTCCTTGGCGAGCTCGGGGCCGACGGCCCAGTTGAGCGCGTCCATCATGGCGACGAAGTCGCGCATCTGCTCTTCGCTCTTGTACAGGTGCTTGAACATGTTGTCGTCGCCGTGGCCCTCGATCTGCGACTCACCGGTCTTCAGCGACTCGGTGAAGCCGCCCCACGCCGGGTACAGGACGGCGTTCGAGCGGTCGAGGAAGCGGCCGACGTAGGTGCGCTTGCCCTTGACGAGGTGGGTTTCGGACGCCTCGCTGTTGCCGTACTTGCCGTCCTTGCGCTCCAGGAGCCCGAGGCGGACCAGCGCGTTGAGGAACTCGCGGGAACCCCGGGAGTGCAGGCCCAGCCGCTCGCGGATCTCCCCCTCGGTCGCAGGCCCGGTCTCGCTCAGCTTGGTGAAGAGCTCGAGTTCGGTGGCCGTCAGAAGGACCTTGGCGCTTCCGAAGGCCATACCCAGTCCGACGATGTCTTGGAGGCTCAGCGAACCCTGCTTTTCGGGTGTGCTTGTCATGCGCCAGGTCCTTTCCCGGTGTGACGGAGAGACGTGTCTGCGCCGTGGCCTCCCGCTACGCCGGGACGGCGCGGTGAGAGCCGGGAGCACTATTGGTGCCGCGCCTCGAAGACACCTGGAGACCGGACAGAACCCGCGCACATGGCTGGTCCGGTTTGGGGTCAATGCCGGGTCGACCGATCCTTGAGTGGATCTCCAGCGCACTGCTGTAGCCATGAATCAGCTCCGTGCCCGGGAACGGCCGGGGCTGGACCTGTTGCCGAGCCGGCCGCGGCCGGGAAGACGGAGCATGGCATGGAGTTGGGACTGACCGGCAAGGTCGTGCTGCTCACCGGGGGCAGCGGCGGCATCGGCCGCCCTCTGGCGCGCTCCTTCGGCCGCGAGGGTGCCCGGGTGGCGCTCACCTATCTGCGGCGCGCGGACGCCGCCAAGGAAGTGGCGGCGTCGATCGAGGAGGCCGGCGGCGAGGCCCTGCCGGTCCAGCTTGATCTGACGGACCGTCAATCCATTGACTCGGCGGTCGGCCAGGTGGTCGACACATGGGGCGCGATCGACATTCTGGTGGTCAACGCCTCGGCGACCGGCGGACCGAACCCGAAGCCCGTGGGCTTCGAGGAGATCTCCGCCGACACCTGGCTGCCGCTGCTGCGCTCCGAGATTGAGGGCGCCTTCCACACGGTCCAGTCGGTGCTGCCCACGATGAAGTCCGGCGGTTGGGGCCGCATCGTGTTCATGTCGGCGAGCATCGTGCACCGGGGCCGCAAGGGCGAAGAGGCGTACACCGCGAGCAAGGCGGCCCTGCACGGGCTCAGCCGCACGCTGGCCACCGAGCTCTTCACCGACAACATCTTCAGCAATGTCGTGGCCCCCGGGCCCACGGTCACCGAGGGGCTGCTCGGCAAGCTTCCCGACAGCCTCAAGGAGCGCATCGCGGACGTCACTCCCGAACAGGCCAAGCGCCTGCTCAACGAGGGCATGCCGCACCTGCGGTTCTCCACTGTCGACGACGTCAACAACACCGTGCTGTTCCTGGCCTCCGCGGCCAACGGAAACATCACCGGGAATGTGATCAACGTCGACGGCGGCCACTGATCACCGCGGCGCGAGCCGTTCACGACCGCTCCGTTGGACAGTGCCGCTCGTCCGCACATCCCGTGCCGACGAGAGGCGACAGGAGGTCACGAGTGACGTTCTCCCCGCTCGGCGCGCTGCGCCGGCTCAACCCCTTCCACTGGTCCGCCGGCCTGGTCATCCGCGGCATGGCGGAGCTGCGTATCGCCGATCACCTCGGCGAGAAGCCGCGTACGGCGTCCGAACTGGCCGCGGCGATCGGCGCGCACGAGGAGAGCCTCACCCGCTTTCTGCGGGTGTGCGAGTTGCATGAACTGATCACCCCTGTTGCCCCGGACCGCTGGCAGCTGACCGAAGCGGGTGAACTGCTGCGCTCCGACATCCCGTCGCTGCGGGGCTTCTCCATCGCGGTCAACGCGCCCGGAATGACCCGCCCTTGGGAGCGGATCGCCGACGTGGTGCGTACCGGTCGGCCCGCCACGCAGGCCGTGTGGGGCCTGGACCACTGGGAGTACTACGCCGCCAACCCCGACGAGGCGCGCAGCTATGCCGAGACCTCGGCCTCGCTGTCCCTGGAGGCCGCGGACGCGCTGGTGGCCAGTTACGACTTCACCGGCGCGCGGACGATCGTCGACATCGGCGGCAGCCCGGGCACCGTGCTGGCGCGGCTGCTGAAAGAGGTCCCGGCCGCCCGCGGGGTACTGCTGGACCTCGACTGGGCGGTGCCGTACGCCGACGAGACGCTGACGCGGGCCGGCAGTGCCGACCGGGCCGAGGTGGTCGCCGGTGACTTCCTGCGCGAGGTGCCGGCCGGCGGCTCGCACTATCTGCTCAAGAACGTGCTGTGCGATCTCGACGACACGGGCGCCGCGCGGCTGCTGTCCAACTGTTGCGAGGCGGCGCCGACGGGGAGCCGGCTGCTGCTGCTGGACTGGGAGTACACCTTGCACTCCTCGCACGTCCACGCCAATGACGTGGAGTTCATGGTGCTGACCGGCGGCCGTGCCCGCACTCCGGCCCAGTACGAGGAGCTGCTGACCAAGGCCGGGTTCGGCCCGGTCAGGCGACTTCCCCTGGCCGGCCATGAGCGGGCCCCCATCGTTTTGCTCGAATCCGTCCGCCCCTGAGGCCGGAGGAGAATCAGAGGTGGTATGTGATGACCAGTGATGTGACGGCAAATCAGGTGCCTGCCTGCGAGGGCGCTCCAGTGATAGGTCCGCCGGCCGCCCAGCACGTCGCCGAACTCGGCTGGGGCATGTGGGCGAGCGCCGCAGTCCAGGCCGCGGCCCAACTGGGCCTGGCCGACGCCGTGGACGACAAACCGATCACGGTCGAGGAGCTGGCGACGGCCGTCGGCGCCGACGCGTCGGCGCTCACCAGGCTGATGCGGGCGCTGGTCGGCTTCGGCATCTTCCGTCAGGAGGGACCCGGCAGGTACTCGCACAGCGAGGCCTCGCGCGCGATGCGCTCGGACGCCCCGGCGTCGCTGACCGACATCATGCTGACCGGCGGCAGCTGGGGCTGGGCGATGTGGGGCAAGCTCGCGGAGAGCGTCCGCAGCGGCAAGTGCGCCTTCCAGGAGACGTACGGCAAGGACCTGTTCACCTACTTCCACGAGGACGACAACGCGGCGGGCGAACAGTGCCTGCGCGGGTACGCCGCGCAGTCCCAGGCGATGAACCCGGGGGTCGTCAAGGCTCTTGATCTGAGCGGGGTTACGACCTTCTGCGATGTCGGCGGTGGTCACGGCAGCCTGGTGCGGAGCCTGTTGGAGGGCAATCCGCACGTGAACGCGGTGCTGTACGACCGGCCGCACGCCATCGACGCCGCGCTGCCGGAACTGCGCGAGGGCGGTTCGCTCGGCGACCGCTGCGAGCTGGTGATCGGCGACTGCTTCGAGCGGGTGCCGGCGGCGGACGTCCATCTGATCCGCCAGGTGCTGCACATGTGGGAGGACGACGCCTGCAACACGGTGCTGCGCAACTGCGTCGAGGCCGGGCACTCCGGTGGCCGGGTCGTACTCCTCGAACAGCTGGTCGCGGATCCGCCGGAGACGCCCTGGGACGCCCTGATGGACCTGCACATGCTGCTGGTGATGGGTGGCTGGGAACGTACCGCCGACGAGTACCGCGTCATGTTCGAGCGGGCCGGGATGGAGTTCACCGGGGTCACTCCCACGGGCACGCCGCTGCGACTGATCGAGGGCAGGATCCCGTAGTGAACGGCTTATTCGGGTTCCAGGAGCGCAAAGCGTTGGCCGGTGCACCCCTCGGGGCGCACCGGCCGCCTTGCGCTGGTCATTTCCTCGGCCTGCCGACGGCCCGCAGCTTCGCGGTCTGCTCCTGGGTGATCGGGGCGGCGGCGCGCATGAACTCGACGACGGTCCTCAGCTCGTCGTCACCGAACTTCCCGCTCAGCTCGACGAGTGAGGTCGCAAGGCCTTCGAAGAGCGGGAAAATCTGGGCCTCGAGGTTGGGCAGCGGGGTCACGATGACCCGCCTGCGGTCCTTGGGGTCCTTGTCCCTGCGTACGAAACCGGCCCCTTCCAGCCGGTCGATCACTCCGGTGATCGCGCCGGTGGTGACGCCGTTCTCCTCGGCGAGCCCGCCCGCGCTCATGGGGCCTCGCTGGACGAGGGCGCCCAGGCAGTTCAGATCGAGCACGCTCATGCCGAGCCGGTCCGCCACCGCCTGGTGGAAGAGCACCGAGCGGGACACCAGGTTGCGAAGTTCCCGGTCAACTTCCCGGACGAGCTCCTCACGGCCCTCGCTTGACATGTGTCCCGCCTTCCGTATCATCTAGCTAAGTCATTATCTTAGCGACTAAGACAATCACTCCGAGAGAGTTTTAGCCGCTGACCTACCGGCCCAGTCTAGACCCGGCCGGGTTCCCCACCAGACGCAGTGAAGATCACCGAAAGGTCGCATCATGTCCGAGTCCCCAGCCGTACAGGCAACCGCCGTCGGGGCTGATCCACAGCGCAAGAAGGCGCTCATCGTGGTGCTCTTCGCGGCGTTCATGGATCTCCTCGACTCCACGATCGTCAACATCGCGATCCCGCCGATCCAGCGTGACCTGGGCGCCAGCTACTCGGCCGTCCAGTGGGTCGTCGCCGCATACCTGCTCTCCTTCGCCGTGCTGCTCATCCTGGGCGGCCGCCTCGGTGACATGTTCGGCCGCAAGAAGCTCTTCCTGCTGGGTGTCGCCGCGTTCACGCTGACCTCGGCGCTGTGCGGGATGGCGCAGAGCCCGGAGATGCTGATCACCTCGCGTGCCCTGCAGGGCGCGTCCGCGGCGATGATGGTGCCGCAGGTGCTCTCCATCATCACCGCGACCTTCCCGCCGAAGGAGCGGGGCGCCGCACTGGGCGCGTTCGGCGGCGTCGCTGGGCTCGCCACCGTGGGCGGACCGATCGTCGGAGCCGTGCTGATCAACGCCGACTTCTTCGACCTGGGCTGGCGGGTCATCTTCCTGCTGAACATCCCGGTCGGCATCGCGCTGCTGGCCGCCGCCTCCGCGGTGGTGCGCGACTCCAAGTCCCCGCACCCGATCAAGCTGGACATCGTCGGCACCATCCTGGTCAGCCTCGGTCTGCTGCTGCTGCTGTTCCCGCTGGTGCAGGGCCGTGAAGCCGGCTGGCCGGCGTGGGCGTTCGTCTCACTGGTCGCCTCGGTGCCGGTGCTCGTGATCTTCGCGGTGCACCAGAAGCGGCGGCACGCCTCCAGCGGTTCGGCGCTGATCCTGCCGGGCCTGTTCAAGAGCCGCTCGTTCTCCGCGGGTCTGCTGGCCAACGTCGTCTTCTTCGCCGTGGTCATCGGACACTTCCTGATCTTCATCATCTTCCTGCAGACCGGCCTCGGGTTCTCCACGCTGCGCGCGGGTCTGACCGGTCTGCCGTGGTCCTTCGGCGTCAGCTTCGGCGCCGCGTTCTCGGCCACCGTGCTCACCGCCAAGCTGGGCCGCAAGGTCCTGGTCATCGGTGCGGTCCTGCTCGCCGCCGGCCTGGGCGGCATCTCGGCGACCGTCGAGTGGCGCGGCGACCAGATCGGTTCCTGGTGGCTGCTGCCCACCCTGCTCGTCGGCGGTCTCGGAATGGGCATGATCATCGCCCCGATCCTCGACTTCATCCTCTCCGACGTGCCGCCGGAGCACTCCGGCGCGGGTTCCGGTGTGGTCAACGCCGTCCAGCAGGTGGGTGGAGCCATCGGCATCGCCGTCATCGGCGCGATCTTCCTCGGCTTCCTCGGCGGCGCCGCGGACGGCGCGATCAAGGACGTCACACCTCAGCTGCGGGCCGGTCTTGAGAAGGCCGCGGTGGCGCCGAGCCAGCAGGGCGAGATCACCGCTTCCTTCGCCCAGTGCTTCGCGGACCGCACCTCGGCCGCGGACCCGACCGACACACCCAAGAGCTGCGAGGCCCTCAACTCCGTGCAGAGCGCGGGCGCCCAGGCCGCGATCGGCGACGCCGCGCAGGACGCTCGGCGGATCGCCTTCAGCACCGCGCTGCAGCGCACGATCCTCGCGCAGATCGGCCTTGTCGCCGTCGTCTTCCTGCTGATCTTCCTGCTGCCGCGCAAGGCGCAGCACCACGAGGAGACGTTCGAGGACGAGGACGAGACCGAGGCAGCCGCGGCCGGGCAGGTCCCGGGCCAGACCGCGCCGGCCACTGCGCCCTCACCGCAGAGCACGTCCTGACCAGCACGCCCTGACCAGCCCTGACCAACCCTCACCCCCCGCCGGGGGCCCCGCGGCACCGTCCGCGGGGCCCCCGCCCACCCCCGTCGAGGAGGTCCACCCCAATGTCGGAACAGAACACGGAACAGGTGCAGGTGCTCATCGTCGGCGGCGCTGTCGTCGGCCTTTCCACCGCACTGTTCCTCGCCCGCAAGGGCATTCGCACCCTGCTGGTCGAGCGCCACCCGAACGCCCTGCTGCACCCGCGGGCCCGGGTGATCAACCCCCGTACCGTCGAGGTCTACCGCTCGGCCGGCCTCGAGGACGCGATCTTCGCCGACCGCTCCCTCACCTCCGACCTCAGCGTCAAGCTCATGGTCCGCGCCGAGAACCTCGCGGGCCCGGAGATCTTCTCCGCCCCCATGCAGGACGAGGCCCCGGAGCTCACCTCCGCGGTCACGCCGGTCACCTGGTGCTCCATCGACCAGGACAAGCTGGAGCGCATCGTGGCGGCGCGCGCCACCGACGAGGGCGCCGACATCCGCTGGTCCACCGAGCTGGTGTCCTTCGAGCAGTCCGATGAGCGGGTCACCGCCGTCGTCCGCGACACGGTCACCGGCGAGGAGCGAACCGTCCACGCCGACTACCTGGTGGGTGCGGACGGCGCGGGCAGTCCCGTACGCAACCGGCTCGGCATCGCCGCCGAGGGCCCCGGCACGCTGGTGCACACCGTCAGCGTGGTCTTCAAGGCCGATCTGACCGGGCCGCTGCGCGGCCGCGACCTCGGACTCGGCTACTTCGACCAGCCCGACAACGGCACGCTGTTGATGCCGCTCGACGGTTCCCGCTGGGTCTTCTACACCCCGTACCACCCCGAGAGGGGCGAGCGGCTGGAGGACTTCGACGAGGCCCGCTGCATCGAGGCCATCCGCGCCGCGGTCGGCGTGCCCGATCTCCATGTCGAGGGCCTGGAGGTGCAGATCGAGAAGACCGGCGAGAAGATCCTCGGCTTCGAGATCGCCGCCCAACTGGCCGAGCGTTACCGCGATGGCAGGGTCTTCCTGGTCGGGGACGCCGCCCACTCCATGCCGCCCACCGGGGCGTTCGGCGCCAGCACCGGAATCCAGGACGCGCACAACCTCACCTGGAAACTGGCCGCCGTGCTCGACCGCACAGCGGGTCAGGGGCTGCTCGACACATACGAGGCGGAGCGCAGGCCCGTCGCCCGCTTCACCATCGGCTACGCGCTGGCCGAACTGCAGGGCCGCTCGGCGGCCGACGGCCATGAGGACGGCCAGGAAGTCAGCTACGCCGCGGCCATCCTCGGCTACCGCTACGAGGCAGGCGCTCTGCTGCCCGAGAAGGGCGACGAGCAGGCGCCGCCCGCGATCGACCCGCGGCGTCTCGGCCGTCCGGGGACGCGCGCGCCCCACCTTGCGCTGCGCAAGGACGGCAAGGAGCTGTCCGTACTGGACCTCTTCGGTGAATCGCTGGTGCTGCTCACCGGACCCGAGGCGACCGGGTGGGAGCACGCGGCAGGACCCGCCGCCCAGCGGCTCGGCGTCGACATCGACGTGCACCGGGTGGGCAACGGCATCGCGCCCGCCGACCCGGAGGACTCCTGGACCGCCGCCTACGCCGTCGGCAACGACGGGGCGGTGCTGGTGCGTCCGGACGGATTTGTGGCCTGGCGCAGCGACGGCGCTGCCGCCGAGCCGCAGCAGGAACTCGAACAGGTCCTGGGCCACGTGCTCGACCGGCTCGTGTGAAGCAAGACGTGTGAAGAGAGAGAAGGAGTTGATCCATCATGGCCAAGGACCAGGAACAGCAGTTCAGCGAGGCTCTGGGGTCGGTGACGACCGGGCTGCTGAAGTTCGTCGGAGGGGCGTCGGAACTGACCCTCGCCGCCGAGGAGAAGAACAGCGAGGATCTCTACCGCGGACGCTTCTCCGGGCTGGTCCCCGAAGTGCACGCCGCCGCCGGTGTGGTGACGGTGCGCTACCCGCGCCGCCTGCACCCGTTCTCCATCCGCCGGCACAACGGGCAGCTGACGGTCAATGCGTCGGTGCCCTGGGCGGTCGAGATCGACGGTGGCGCCGGGCGGGTCACGGCCGATCTGTCCTCGCTCGAACTGACCAGGCTCGACCTCGGCGGCGGGGCCAGCCATGTCTCGATCGTCCTGCCCCGGCCCAGCGGTACGGTGCGCATCCGGATCGGGGGCGGGGCCAGCAATGTCACGTTCCGCCGGCCGCAGGACGTGCCCGCCCGGGTCAAGGTCACCGGCGGCGCCTCCCATCTGACCCTGGACAACCAGCACCTGGACGCCGTCGGCGGCGGACTGGAGCTGGCCGTCCCGGAGTTCGAGGCGGCTGAGAACCGGTACGACATCGAGGTCGTCGGGGGCGCCAGCTCCCTGACCGTCGACCGCCCCTAAACACCAGGGACACAGGCGCTCAGGCGGTCCGGGATGCTCCCGGACCGCCTTGCGGTGACCGCCCCTCGACCGGAGTACTGACATGTATGTGACCCTTTCGAGGCTGGATTTCATCCTGGGCCTCGTTCTGTTCCCCGCGTGGCTCGCCGCGGCGTTACTGGTGCGACGCCAGGCGGGCCGCCCCACGGCCGGCCGGGCGCGTCGCACCGCTCGTATCGCTCTCGTGCTGCTCTCCCTCGCCCTGATCGCCACCGTCGCGCGGTTGGTCGGATTCATCCAACTCGCCAATCTGGACTGGGTGTTCGTCGAGGACCGGCGCGCGATCAGCACCCTGGCGCTGCTGCTTCCCGGTGCTCTCGCCACCCTCGTGCTGACCCTGCCCCGGGTGGTGTCCGCCGCGAGAAGGCGGCCGGCCGACCGGGATGCGGCCCCCTCGGACGCGGAGCGCGCGCAGGCGGCTTCCGTACGCACCGTGCTGCCGCCGCAGATCACCGCGGTCGGCGCGCTGGGCGGCTTCTTCGAGAAGTTCCTCCCGCCGCACCGCTCGACGGTGCTGAATCTGGCGGTGGGCCTCGGGGTGCTGGTGCTGGCCGGTGTGCTGCTCTCGGTCCGCGCCCGCGGCCGGGTCCGCCGGCTCTCCCAGGGTGGCGCGCCCGTGCGGCGTTCGGCCGGGCGCACCTGGGGTGTGCGGCTGGGCACCACGGTCGTGGCGCTCGGCGCCGCGTTCGGCCTGGTCACCTTCGGTATCAACGACAGCAGGCTGCCGGGCACCTTCTCGATGATGCAGGGCGAGCCCGACTACGGCGGCGGCCCGGCGGGCGCCCACAGTCATATGGCGGGCGGGCCCCATCTGCACGGCGGAACCGGCAGCACCACGGCCGTCAGCGTCGACTCGCTCAAGGGCCCGCGCGAGGGCAAGCCGGACCGCGTCTTCAACCTCACCGCGCAGGAGAAGCAGGTCAAGCTCGCCTCGGGCAGGACCTTCACCGCATGGACGTACAACGGGCAGATACCGGGCCCTGAACTTCGGGTGAAACAGGGCGAGTTGGTGGAGATCAAACTCACCAACCGGCTGTCGGGGAAGACCCCGGTCACCATCCACTGGCACGGGCTGGACATCCCCAACGGCGAGGACGGAGTCGCGGGCGCCACCCAGGACGCGGTGCAGCCCGGCCAGTCGTACACCTACCGGTTCCGCGTCGAGGAGTCGGGCACCCGCTGGTACCACTCCCATCAGCAGGCATCCGAGCAGGTCAAGCGGGGTCTTTTCGGCCCGCTGGTGATCGAGCCGGCCAAGCAGGCCCGTTCCGTCAACAAGGCGGTCAAGGACGTGACGGTCGTCGCGCACGACTGGGAGACCCCCGGCGGCAGCTACCCCGCGTTCGGCAACTCCGACGTGCTGGAGCGGCGCACGGCCAAGGCGGGCGAGAAGGTAAGGCTGCGGCTGGTCAACAGCAGCAATCTGACCAAGACCTTCGCGCTGACCGGCGTGCCGTTCAAGGTCACCGCACTGGACGGCACCGACATCAACAAGCCCGGCGAGATCAAGGACGAGCAGCTGGTGGTGGGCGGCGCCCAGCGGATGGACGTGGAGTTCACCATGCCGAGCTCGCCGGTCCGGCTGACGGACGCGGCGGCGAAGGGCGCGGGGATCATCTACTCCCCCGACGGCAAGGGCGACATCGAACCGAAGCTGGACGGGCCCGAGTTCGACCTCACGAAGTACGGCGAGGCGACCGGCACGCCTTTCGACGCGGACAGCAAGAGCGAGCGCAGCTTCAAGCTGACCTTCGACGACTGGCTGGGCTTCTACAACGGGAAGTTCGGCCTGCGCCAGACCATCAACGGGAAGGTGTTCCCGGACGCGCCGATGCTGATGGTCAAGGAGGGTGACCTCGTCCGCACGAAGTTCATCAACCGCGGAGAGGAGGACCACCCGATCCATCTGCACGGCCACCACATGCTGGTGCTGAGCAAGGACGGCAAGAAGACGACCGGCAGCCCCGTCTGGCTGGACACCATCAACGTCCGGCCCGGCGACCAGTGGGAGGTCGCTTTCAAGGCCGACAACCCCGGCATCTGGATGGACCACTGCCACAACTTCGTCCACACCGGTCTCGGCATGGTGATGCATCTGGCCTACGAGGGCGTCACCACGCCGTACGCGGTCGGCGGCAAGGCGCACAACCGGCCCGAATGACGTGACGCACGAGGAAGGCCCGGCCCCGAAAGGGCCGGGCCTTTTGTGCAGCTGCGTTCAGCGGCGCTCGTCGAGGAACGACGTGTTGTGCTTGCCGTCGCGGAAGACCGGGTCCGCCAGCACGTCCCGCAGCAGCGGGATCGTGGTGTGCACCCCAGGACCCACGACCCGGAACTCCGCGAGCGCCCGGTCCATCCGGTCCAGCGCCTGGCCGCGCTCCGGCGCCCAGGTGATCACCTTGGCGAGCAGCGAGTCGTACTGCGACGGCACCCGCCAGCCGGCGTAGCCATGGGTGTCGACCCGTACGAACGGACCGCCGGGCGGGACGAACTCGTCCAGCGTGCCCGGGCAGGGCGCGAAGTTGCGGGCCGGGTCCTCCGCGTTGACGCGGCACTCGACTGCCGTGCCCCGCGGGACCAGGTCCTCCTGCCTGAAGGCCAGCGCCTCCCCCGCCGCGACATGGATCTGTTCGCGTACGAGATCGACACCGAACACGGCCTCGGTCACCGGGTGTTCCACCTGGATGCGGCAGTTCATCTCCATGAAGGAGAAGCCCTCGTCGTGGACAAGGAACTCGAAGGTGCCCGCGCCGGTGTAGCCGACGGCGCGGGCGCCGCGCACCGCCGCCTTGGCCATGGCCTCGGAGAGGCCCGGGTGCAGCCCGGGCGCCGGGCTCTCCTCGATGAGCTTCTGGTGCCGGCGCTGTACGGAGCAGTCGCGCTCGCCGAGGTGCAGCACCTTGCCGTGGCCGTCCGCCAGCACCTGGACCTCGATATGGCGGGCGCTGTCGCAGAAGCGCTCCAGATACACCCGGTTGTCGCCGAAGACGGCCTGCGCGGTCGCGCGGGTCTGCCGGTAGGCGGGCAGCAGGTCGCAGGACTGGCGTACGACGGTCATGCCGCGGCCACCGCCGCCCGCCGCGGCCTTGATGATCAGCGGGAAGCCGATGCGGCCCGCGAGGTCGGTGGCTTCGGCCGCGCTGTCGACCGTGCCCGGGCTGCCGGGCAGGACCGGCAGCCCGGCATCCGTCATCAGCGCACGCGCCACCGCCTTGTCGCCGAGCCGGGACAGGACTTCGGGCCGCGGGCCGATGAAGACCAGGCCGTTGTCGGCGCAGATCTCGGCGAAGTCCGGGTCCTCGGAGAGGAAACCGTAGCCGGGGTGCACCGCGTCGGCGCCGGTGCGCAGCGCGGCCTCGATCACCGCGGGGGCTGACAGATAGCTCTTGCGGGGCATGCCAGGGCCGATCTGCACGGCGGCGTCCGCCGCGCGCACATGGGCGCTGTCCTTGTCGGCGGTGGAGTGGACCGCCACCGTGCGGATGCCCATCTCGCGGCATGTCCTGATGACCCGCAGGGCGATCTCGCCCCGGTTGGCCACCAAGACCGTGTCGAGGGCCACGGTCAGTCCTCCTTGTCGGTGCCGGTGAAGGCCTCGGGGTCGAGGAGGACCAGGGGCTGTCCGTACTCGACGGGCTCCCCGTCCTGGACCAGCACCTCGACGATCCGCCCGGGCCGGGTGGCCTCCAGCGGGTTCATCAGCTTCATCGCCTCGATGATGCCGAGCTGCTGGCCGGCCTCGACATGGTCGCCGACCTGGACGAACGGCGGGGATCCCGGTGACGGCGCCGCGTAGAACGTGCCGACCAGCGGCGCGCATTCGCGGAAGCCGTCGAGTGCCTCCTCGTCCTCCTCGCGGGGCGGGGCCGCGGTGGCGCGCGGGCCGGGGGGCGTTTCGCCCTCCTCCCACTCGACCTCCACGCTCGCCGCGCCCAGCGCCACCCGTACCCGGCGCGGGTGGCTCGGCCCGACCCGTACGACCTCCGCGATGCTGCGGCAGATGTCGGTGAGGGCCAGTCCACTGGTGTCGTAGTCCAGTCCGGCGAGCGGGCCGCCGGACCCGCTGCGCACGCTGTCCTTGGTGACTTCGTTCATCGGTCTCTCTCCGTAGAACCTGCCGTTGCGGTTGCACCTGTTGACGTCTGCAGATGCGCGCCGTCCGCCAGCCCGAAGGCGCGGAAGCGGGCGCGCCGCGCGGCGCTGGAGGTGGTCGTGCCGCGCAGATCGCGCAGCGCCACGACGACCGCCCGGCGTACCGCGTCACTCATCACCGTGGTGTCGGTGTGGCCGCCGCCCTCGGGCTCCGGTATCACGCCGTCGACCACGCCGAGGCGCAGCAACGAAGCGGCGTCCAGGGCGAGTTCGTCGGCGGCCACCGCGGCCTCGGCGGCGTTCTTCCAGAGAATCGCGGCGCAGCCCTCCGGGCTGATCACCGAGTAGGTCGCATTGGCGCAGACCAGCACGCGGTCGGCGACGCCGAGCGCCAACGCGCCCCCGCTGCCGCCCTCGCCCGTCACCACGGCCACCACGGGGATGGTCAGCGAACCCATCAACCGCAGATTCTCCGCGATGGCGTTGGACTGGCCGCTCTCCTCGGCCGTGAGCCCCGGATAGGCGCCGGGGGTGTCGATGAGGGTGATCACCGGCATGCCGAGTTTGGCCGCGAGCCGCATCAGCCGGGCGGCCTTGCGGTATCCGGCGGGCGAGGGCATACCGAAGTTGCGGCTGACGAGTTCGGCGGTGGTGTGGCCCTTCTGGTGTCCGATCACCATGACCGGGAGCCCGTCGAGCCGGCCGATTCCGCCGACGATGGCCGCGCACTCCTCGCCTGCGCGGTCGCCGTGCAGTTCGACGAAGCCGTCCAGCCAGTAGCCGATGTGCTCGAGGGCGGTGGGCCGGCCGGCCTCGCGGGCGAGCTGCACGCACTCCCAGGCGGGCAGTTGGTCGAGCAGCTGGCTGTCGCGGACCACCGGGTCCTCCTCGCCGGCGCCCCAGCTCGGTCCCGGGACCTCCGTGGCCGCAAGGAGCCGGCTGAGCCGGGCGCGCAGTTCGGTGCGCTGCCAGACGTCGTCCACCAGGCCGTGTTCCAGGAGGAATTCGGCGGTCTGGAAGCCGGGCGGCAGCTTCTGCCGGATGGTCTGTTCGATCACCCGCGGCCCGGCGAAGCCCATCCGCGCACCGGGCTCGGCGACCACCACGTCGGAGAGCGTCGCGAAGGAGGCGGCGACTCCGCCGTAGGTGGGGTCGGTGACCAGGGTAATGGTGAGCAGGCCCGCCTCGTCGAGTTCGGCGAGCGCGTTGCTGGTCTTGGCCATCTGCATCAGCGACAGCGCCCCTTCCTGCATCCGCGCGCCGCCGGAGGCGGTGACGATGAGCAGGGGCGTACGGTCCTTCAGTGCGGTCTCGGCGGCGGTGGTGATCGCCTCGCCGGCGGCGACGCCGAGGCTGCCGCCGAAGAACCGGAAGTCCATGACGGCGGCCACGAGCGGCCGCCCGTCGATACGGCCGCGCACCACGAGCACCGAGTCCTGCTGGCCGGTCTTGCGGCGGGCCTGGTCGAGACGTTCTCCGTACGGCCGCTGGTCCACGAAGTCCAGCGGGTTGATGAGGGTTTCGGGCACCCGGACGGGCTGTGCCGTGCCCCCGTCGAAGAGCTGCCGGATCCGGCTGGGGGCATCCAGCCGGGCGTGCGCACCGCATTCGGGGCAGACCTGCAGCAGGCGTATATAGCGTTTTCCGTAGACCAGGGAGCGGCACTGGGAACAGGTCACCCAGGCCGCCGGCTCGTTCTCCGCGGCAGCCCTGGCCGGTCGTGCGGTGGTGGTCATCGGAGCTTGCCCTTCAGTAGGACGCATCGACCTCGTAGATGCCGAACGGCACGGCGAGCCGGGTGTCGCGGTACGGGCGCAGGGGCGCGGTGTCCTCGCGGTGCCCGGCGCCCTCCTCCCAGCGCTGGAATGCGGCCAGATCGGCCCAGCGGCTCACGACGATCAGCGCGGTGGGGTCGGCCGGGGAGCGCAGCAGCTCGTTGCCGAGCATCCCCGGGACCTCCGCCAGTCGCTTGCTGACCAGGTGGTACGCCTCGCGCACCGCCTGGAGCTGCTCCTCGTCGTGGGCCGCCTGGTAGACCAGCACCCTGACTTCACCGGGCATCGGCGGACGCCTTGCCTTCGATGTGCGTGACGACGTTCATGGTGTGGAACTCGCCGCCGCGGCGGTAGGGGTGGAGCTTCGCGCGGTGTTCCAGATGCGCCGGGCTCTCCTCGAACGCGCGGAACCGCGGCTCGTCCACCCAGTCGCTGATGATGTAGTAACTGCTCTGTGCGTCGGTGGCCTTGGAGAGCCACTGGCCCAGGTTGGCGGGGTGTCCGGTCACCGCGTCGGTGCCCGCGAGCCACTCCCGCTCGAACTCCTCCTCCAGGCCCGGCTCGATGTCCATGCGCAGCAGTACGCGGAAGACGGTGGCGGCCATCAGGAGATTCCTCCGTCCACGCTGATCGTCGCGCCGGTGACATAGCGGGCCAGGTCGCTGGTGAGCCAGAGGATCGCGCCCGCGACCTCGTCCGGCGTGCCGAGCCGGCCCAGCGCGGTCTTCGCGCTGTACCGCTCGATCATCAGCTTCTGCTGGTCCTCGGGCAGCGCGTACAGGTTCTCGGTCTCGACGACGCCGAGCGCGACGATGTTGAAGCGAATGCCGCGACCGCCGAACTCCTTGGCCAGGGACCGGTTCAGACCGGCGAGCGCCGCCTTCGTGGCGGTGTAGTGGGAGCGCAGGGGTATGCCCGCGTCGACGGCCTTCGAGCCGATGCTGATCACCGAGGAGCCCGCGCCGAGCAGGGGCAGTGCGGTCTGGATGACGAGGTGCGAACCGGTGAGGTTGGTGTCGACGATGCGCCGCCACTCCTCCAGCGACAGATCCTCGTACGGAATGTGGCTGATGGCGCCCGCGTTGTTGACCACGAGGTCGAGGTGTCCGTAGTGGGTACGGGCGTGCTCGATCAGGGCCGTGACATCCGCGGGGTCGGCGACGTCGGCCCGCACCACATGGTGCGCTCCGCCGGTCTCCTTGAGTTCGTTCTCCAGCGACGTCACGGCTTCGCTCTCCTGCCGGTAGCAGGTGAGCACATCGACGCCGGCCTGTGCCAGAGCCCGTACGATGCCCCGGCCCACCCCTCGGGTGCCGCCGGTGACCAGGGCCTTCTTGCCCCTGAGGCCGAGATCCATGATTTTCCTCCGTAAGCGTCGAATGGCGTCAGAGCAGCAGGGCGAGCGCGGAGCAGTTGACGAAGAGGGCGATCACGGTGATCACACTGCGCCGCTGATTCCAGGCGCCCCAGTTCCAGCGCGGGTCATTGGCCTCGAAGTCGTCCGGCAGATTGTCCGGATCGAGGGTCTGCACCCACTTGTTGACGGGGACGTTCTTGGTGAGCGAGATCGTGACCGTGACCGCCGCGAGCACGGCCCCGACGATGAACAGGACCCGGACCGCGGCATCGGGGGCGAGCACTGCCAGTACGGCGTCGCCGATCAGCGTGCCGAGCAGACACAGCGGCATCGCCGGGTCGTAGCGGGTGGCGAAGAAGGCGTGGGCGTGCACATAGCGGTCGGCCGGGAGCGCCGCGAGCAGCGGCCAGCCGCCCAGCTGTGTGCCGAACAGCACTCCGGCCGCCAGGCCGTTGAGCAGCACGACGACGGGGACCAGGAAGGCGAGCACCTGCGTCCTCCTAGCCCGCCGCCTCGGCCCGGCTTGCGGCCGCGGCCTCGACCTTCTGCTTGATGAGGTTCATCTGGACGGCGGTGTTGCGGTTGAGGTACTCCGTCATCCCCTCGTCGCTCGCCGGGGCCTCGGGCTTCATATGGAAGTCCTGCACCCAGCGCATGCGTACGCCGGCCTTCTCCTGGGTGTACTCCCAGTAGATGCGCATGAATTCGAACGGCCCGGTCTCGACGCGGTGCGCGTGCACGGTCCTGGCCTCGGCGTCGGGGATGCGGCGGGAGACCCAGCTCCACACATTGCCGTCCTCGTCCGGGTGCATGGTGAGGCGGAAGGTGACCTCGCCCTCCTTCTCCTCAAGCACCTCCGCGGAGGCGTACTCACTGAACAGCTGCGGCCAGCCCTTCAGGTCGTTCGTGATGTCCCAGACCAGCTCCATGGGCGCGTCGATCACAATGCTGTTGTCGGTGTGGCCCGCCATGGCGGCCTCCTCCCGGTAGTCGGTGTGGCGTGTGTCGGTCGGCCGGTGTGTCAGTCCGCCCGCCCGAGGACCAGCGCGGCGTTGAAGCCGCCGTGGCCGCGGGCGACGACGAGCGCGGTGTGCAGCTCCTGGCGGCGCGGTTCGCCGAGCACCAGGTCGATCTCGATACCGGGCGCCGGGGCAGTGGGCCCCACGGTGTGCGGGACGATCCGGTCGCGCAGGGCGAGCAGTGCGGTGGCGACGTCGAGTGCGGCTCCGCCGCCGTACAGCCGCCCGGTCAGCGTCTTGGGCGCGGTCACCGGGACGCCGCGCGGGCCGAAGACCGCGGCGAGCGCCTCGGCCTCGGCGAGGTCCTCGGTGGGGACGCCGAACGCGTCGGCGAAGACGACGTCCACGTCGCCGGGTTCGAGCTCCGCGTCCGCGAGTGCGGCGGTGATCGTACGGCGCAGCGACGGCGGGCGCTCCGAGCCGGGCGGAGGGTTGAAGCCGGCCGCGTAGCCGAGCACCCGGCCGTAGATCTGCTGCGCACCGCGGGCGTCGGCGGCCTCCGCGCTCTCGACGAGCAGCATCGCGCCGCCCTCGCCGGGCAGATAGCCCGATGCCTCGGAGTCGAACGGCAGATAGGCGCGGGCCGGGTCCTGCACGGTGGACAGCCGGCCCGTCGAGAGCTGGGCGGTCAGTCCGTACGGGCACAGCGACGCGTCGGTCCCGCCGGTCACCACGAGCCGCGAGCCGCCCCGGATCAGCCGCCGGGCCTGACCGATGGCGTCCAGACCGCCGGCCTGTTCGCTGCAGATCACTCCGCAGGGGCCGCGCAGCCCGTGCCGGATGGAGACCTGGCCGGTCGTCGCCGCGTAGAACCAGGCGATCGACTGGTAGGCGCCGACCCAGTCCGGGGCGTGCTGGTAGAGGTTCTCCATCTCGTGCTGGCCGAACTCGGTGCCGCCCGACGAGCTCGCAGTCACCACGGCCAGTTCGTACTCGGGGAGTTCGGCCGGGTGCACATCGGCGTCGTTGATCGCCGCCTCGGCCGCGGCGAGACCCAGATGGGTCCAGCGGTCGGTCTGCTGGATCAGCCGGCTGGGCACCTGCTCCTTGGTGACGAAGCTGGGCACCTCGCCCGCGAGCCGTACCGGGTAGGCCGACGGGTCGAAGCGGCTGATCCGTCCGATGGCCGGCTTCCCGGCGAGTACGGCGGCCCAGTGGGCCTCGGCGGAGAGCCCGGTCGGCGCGACGACACCGAGGCCGGTGACGACCGGTGCCTGTGCAGCGGTGGTACTCACCGTCTAGCTCCTCCCGTTTCGGACCACACCCGGGCGGGCCAGCAGCATCGCGCTCTGGAAGCCGCCGAAGCCGCTGCCGACGCTGAGCACCACGTCCATCCGGTGCTCGCGAGCGGTCACCGGCACATAGTCCAGATCGCACTCAGGGTCGGAGGTGTGCAGATTGGCGGTGGGCGGCACCACCTGGCGCTCGAGCGCCAGGGCGCAGGCAGCGACCTCGATGGAGCCGATGGCGCCCAGTGAGTGGCCCACCATCGACTTGATCGAGCTGACCGGGACGTCGTAGGCGTGCTCGCCCAGCGAGCGCTTGAAGGCGGCGGTCTCGTGCCGGTCGTTCTGCTTGGTGCCGGAGCCGTGGGCGTTGATGTAGTCCACGGCGGTGGGGGCGAGCCTGGCCTGGTCGAGCGCCACCTGGATCGCCTCGGCCATCTCCCGGCCGTTCGCCTTCAGGCCCGTCATATGGAAGGCGTTGCTGCGGCTGGCGAAGCCGACGAGCTCGCCGTAGATCCGGGCGCCGCGCCGCTCGGCGGCCTCCTTCTCCTCCAGGACCAGCACGGCCGAGCCCTCGGCGAGGACGAATCCGTCCCGGTTCTGGTCGAACGGCCGCGAGGCGTGCTCGGGGTCGTCGTTGCTGGGCGAGGTGGCCTTGATGGCATCGAAACAGGCCGAGGTGATCGGTGAGAGCGGGGCGTCGGTGGCGCCCGCGAGCACCACGTCGGCGGAGCCCTCCTCGATCAGCTGCGCGCCGTGGCCGATGGAGTCGAGACCGGAGGTGCAGCCGGTGGAGATCAGCGCGACGGGCCCCTCGGCGCCCACCTCCCACGCCACTTCCACCGCGAGGGTGCTGGGCACCATGTACCCGTACAGATGGGGCACGCCGTAGGTGTGGTCCACCAGCCAGTGCTGGCCGGCGTCGCTGAGCAGGACGTACTCCTCCTCAAGCCCGGTGGTGCAGCCGACGGCGCTGCCGATGCTGACGCCGATCCGCTCGGGCGGCGTGTTCGCGAAGTCGTAGCCGCTGTCCTCGACCGCCTCGCGCGCGCTGAACACCGCGAACTGCGCGGCCCGGTCCATCCGTCGCACCTGGCGCGGGGACAGGCCGGCCTCGACCGGGTCGAAGTCGGCCTCGGCGGCCACCTGGGACCTGAAGGACGAGGCGTCGAAGAGCGATATGCGGCGGGTCGCGGTGCGGCCGGCGGACAGCAGGTCCCAGAAGGCCTCCCGGCCCACCCCGCCGGGCGCCACCACCCCGATGCCGGTGATGACGGCCTTGCGGCTCACGCGGCACCGCCCACCTGCGGATTGGGCTCCTGCGGCCGCTGGACCTCCTCGATGTCCACGTGTCCCAGTTCGGGACGCGGGGCCAGCGGGGAGAGATGGAAGGCCGCGTGAGCGGTCTCCTTACCCGTGTTGACAAGTCGATGGCGTACTCCGATGGGCACCAGCAGCGAGTCGCCCGGGCCGAGGCTGACCGGCGTACCGTCCAGCGTCATCTCCAGCTCGCCGGTGACGACGTGCAGGAACTCCTCGGAGTACGGGTGGTAGTGCGTGGTGATGAAGTCGCCCGGTTCCAGGCTCAGCACTCCGCCGAAACCGGAGGTGCACCCCACGGTCTTGGGGCTGAGCGTCGTCCGGATATCGCCGCCGCGCCGAGTGTTGTGCTCGACTTCATCGGCGTGAACCCGGACGGTCCGCGTGATCTCGGTGGTCACTGCCCGCCTCCTCAACAGCCTCTTCTTCAGCGCCAGCACGTTCTCAGCCGTACCTAGAAGGCGGCTCGAACACGCGTTGACGGAAAAACCACCCGATGAGCGGCTTGGAATCGGCCGGGAGAGTGGTGTACCGGCGCTCAAGTACATGGCGAGTGGGATGCGGCGTATTGGCGAGGCAAGACTTCGCCCATCTGAAGGAGCTGGCATGCCGTTCGCCGCGATCACGTATGACATCAAGGCCGGTTACGAGAAGGAGATCACCGAGATCTTCGGCAATTTCCGCCGGGTGGGCTCCCCCGTCGTCAAGGGCGCCGGGGGCGGCGAGACGGCGCGCATTCTCGCCACCGCCGTCTTCATCCGCGACGACACCATGGTCCGCGTCATCGAGTACGAGGGCGACCTCGACGCCATCGCGCGGCACATGGCCACCCAGCCCGGCGTCAAGGAGGTCGAGGAGAAGCTCGCCCCTTATCTGACCCGGCCCCGGGACACCGGCACGGTCGAGGGCTTCGTGGCCACCTTCAAGCGGTCCCTGCTCACCTGTATGGCGCAGATGTCCGTACGCGACGCGGCGGCGGCACCGTCAGCGAACTGAGGGAGAATTCGTGCTCAACCGCAGACAGTTACTGAGAAGAGGCGCGGCAGTGGGGCTGCTGGTCGCCGCACCCGCCGGACTGATCGTCGCTGGACGGCCCTCCAGGGCCGAGGCGGCCACCGCCCCGTTCACCGTCCCGCTGGCGGTGCCGAAGCCGCTGCGGCCGACCCGGCTGCCCGGCCACGATCTGTACCGGCTTCAGACGCGGGAAGGGGATGCGACGATCCTGCCCGGCACCCGCACGCGGATCCGCGGTTTCAACGGCGTGCTCGCGCCGCTGATCGTGGCCCACCGGGACCGTCCCGTCCTGGTCGAGCTGAGCAATGAGCTGGCCGACCCGTTCGCGCTGCATCTGCACGGCGGACATGTGCCGGTACGCTCCGACGGCCACCCCAAGGACCAGATCCAGCCGGGCGGCCGGCGCAGCTACTACTACCCCAACACCCAGCGGGCCTCGACGCTGTGGATGCACGACCACACCCACCGCGCGCACGCGGAGAACATCTACCGCGGTCTGTCGGCGACCTATCTGCTCACCGACCGCTTCGAGGAGGCACTGCCGCTCCCGAAGGGGCAGTACGACGTGGTGCTGCAGCTGCGCGACGCGAAGTTCGAAGACAACGGCGCGTTCGTCTACGACATGCACAAGCCGGAGGACCGGCCGACCATCCTCGTCAACGGGCGCCCCAAGCCGTACTTCGAGGTGGCGGCCCGCAAGTACCGGCTGCGTCTGGTGAACACCGCCAATGAGCGGGGCTTCTTCCTCCGCCTCAACGACGGCACCCAGGGCGGCGCGGAGCTGGTGCAGATCGCGACGGACGGCGGCCTGCTGCCGGCCCCGGCGCCCACCGGTGCGCTGGCCCTGTGGCCGGGCGAGCGGAACGAGATCGTCGTCGACTTCTCCCGCTACCCGGTCGGCACCAAGCTGGTCCTGGAGAACCTGGCCGCCTTCGAGGGGGAGACCCCGGAGGTGATGCGGTTCGACGTGGTGCGCCCGGCAGCCGACGCGAGCTCCGTGCCGGCCACGCTGCGCCCGGTGCCGGACCTGGGAACGGCGCAGGTGCGGCGGGAGTTCCACGTCGCCTTCGACCCGGCGAGCGGCCAGCACCTCATCAACGGCAAGCCGTTCGACATCAACCGGATCGACATCCGTCCCCGGCTGGACGTCACCGAGGTGTGGACGGTCCGCAACTCCGACACCCTCGGTATTCCGCACTCGCTCCACCCGCATCTGGAGCAGTTCCGGGTTCTCAGCCGCGACGGGCGGCCTCCGGCGCCGGGCGAGGCCGGGCTGAAGGACACCATCACGGTGATGGCGGGCCAGTCCGCGGAGATCATGCTCCGGTTCACTGACTACACCGGCCCGTACATGTACCACTGCCACATGCTGGGCCATCAGATGATGGGCATGATGGGCCAGATGGAGATCGTGAAGTAAGGAGGAAGGCCCGGTACGGAAGCCCCCTGTGGGGGCTTCCGTACCGGGCCTTCTTGTGGTGTCAGAGGGCGGTGACCGCCGCTGCGTTGAGCGCCAGGGCGAGGACCGCGAGCAGGGTACGAAGGAGGTGCCAGCGCCGCCACAGCGGGCGCGGGTCCTCCCAGTCGGCGGGCAGCTCGTCCGGGTTCTCCACGGACTTGACCCGCCGGTTGATCGGCACATTGCACAGATGGGACACGGCGGAAACACCCAGCAGCAGCACCGCGGCGGCGGCGAACAGCGCCTGGGCCGCGCCGTCGTCGGCGGTCAGGGCGAGGACCGCGGCGAGCAGCGTGGAGGTGAGGACGACGACCGGCATGGTCGGGTCCCAGTTGCGGCCCAGCAGTTTGTGCGCGTACACATAAGTGCCCGTTTCCATCGCGAAGAGCGCGGGAAGCACGCTCAGCGCCACGGCAAAGAGCACCCCCGCGGTGACCCCGCTGCCGAGGAGAACAGCTATCCCCAGCACCTCGGTCATGGCGCTCAGGCCCCGGCCGGGTGGGAGTCGACGGTGAGCTGGGCGATGGAGCGCATCGTGGCATTGCGGAAGTACGCCGCGAAGGCCGTCGGCGAACTGGTGTCCCGCTCCTCGGCCAGATACGGCTGAAGCTTCTCCTCCAGGATGTGCACGCCCTGCTGCGTGGCCATATGACGGCCGACGGCCGCGAAGTCGCCCTCGTAGTGGATGACGCGGACCATCACGTCGTCCTTGATGAAGACCCCGGTGCCCAGCAGACGCCCGGCGGCCGAGCCGTCCGCACCCTTGAAGTCGGGGGTGTCGACGCGGGTGAACTTGGCGAATATCTCGGCGATCTCGTCCTCGTGGCCGGGCTTGACCCGGTAGGTGATCGCTGCGTACGGCATCAGATTCCTCCATCGACGGTGATCGTGGCACCGGAGACATAGCGGGAGGCGTCCCCCGCCAGGAAGAGCACCGTCCCGGCCACGTCCTCGGGCCGGCCGAGCCGGCCCAGGGCGGTCATCGCGGCGATCCGCTCCCGCAGATGCGGCGGCAGATCTCCGCCGGTCTCGCTCTCGGTGACGCCCGGGGCCACGGTGTTGACCCGGATACCGCGCGGCCCGAGCTCCTTGCACAGCGCCCGTCCGAAGCCGACGAGGGCCGCCTTGGAGGCCGAGTAGTGGGCGCTGAACGGCCGGCCGCGCAGGGCGACCGAGGCGCCGATGTTGATGACGGACGCGCCCTCGGAGAGCAGGTCGAGCACGGCCTGGGTGACCAGATACGCCGAGGTGACGTTGTGGTCGAACAGCCGCTGCCACTCCGCCGCTTCGAGATCGCCGAACTTCGCGTGCCCGTCTATGCCGACGTTGTTCACCAGCACATCGAGCCCGCCGAGCTGCTCCTCGCAGGCCTCGGCGAGCTTCCTGGCACCGTCAGCGGTGGTGACGTCCGCCCGCACGGTCAGATGGCCGACGCCCAGCTCGCCCAGCTCCCGCGCGAGCGACTGGGCGGCCTCGCCGTCCTTGCTGTGGCCCGCCACCACCTGTGCCCCGGCACGGGCGAAGGCCAGAGCCGACGCCCGTCCGATGCCGCGGGTGCCGCCGGTGATGAGCACGCGCTTGCCGGCCAGACCCGAGGTGAGGGCATCTTCCGTGCTCATGCCGCCTCGGGGAGGTTGGCATTGATCATCTTGAGCAGGAGGCGCGGGGTCTCGGCCTCCACCACGGCGTCGTCGGAGAGCTCCACGCCGCGCTCGCGCTTGATGACTCCGGTCACCTGGAGCAGCGCGAGGGAGTCGTAGCCGAGCTCCATGAACGGGACGTCCAGCACTGCGTCGCTGTCGAGGTCGATGCCCTCGGACTCACCGGCGCATTCGCGAAGCTTGTCGGCGAGCTCCGGCAGGGTGAATTCGCTCACTGGATTCGCCCTCCTTCCTTGGTCCAGATGTAGAAGGACTGCGCCATCGCGTCCTTGGGCTCCTGCCAGTTCGGGTCGTACGGCGAAACGCACTCGGCGAGCCGGGTGTTGATGTCGTCGTAGAGCGGGTGGCTGCGAGCCTGGTACAGCCGCGGGCTGATGTCCTCGTCCGCCTCGACCAGATGGAAATAGAGATCGTGGAAGGTGAACAGCGACCGCCTCGTCACACCGATCATGTGGGGCAGCTCGCTCGAGTCCGACTCCTCGAAGATCTTGGCGATGTCGCCGGCCTTGCCCGGCTCCATCCGAGCCACTATGAGCGTCCGGTGTGCCACCGTCGGCCTCCTTCGTGGAATGTGCTGAGAAGCCCTGCGGTTGGCGGGCTCGTCCCAACCGTGACAGGCAGCGCTGGAGCTCTGCTCGATCCACCGTCCAACTTGACCTGCCGGTCGAGGAATTCATCGAGGTCGACGATGCGCAGGCGGTCCACGCCCGGGCTGCGCCACGCCACGTCGTCGCGGATCGGCCGCGTGCGGTCGTGGAAGTAGACGGCTTCCAGTCCACCGCCGGGGGTGGTGGCGAGGAGCGGATTGGCGACCAGGAAGTCACGTACCCCCTCGGTGTCCCGCGCAACACGCAACCGCATCCGCAGATGGCGTACGGGGACGGGGGCGAGCACGACTTCGGCGCCGAGCCGCATTTTCTGCTGGACGATGCCGCGGCTGAGGAAGGGGGCGCCGCCGCCGAGGTCCACTGTCGGGACGCCGTGCTGTGCGGCCCATTCGAAGACGAAGAACTGCAGCGCGGTCAGGGCGCCGGCCAGCCGGAGGCTGTGGTCGCCGTCGAGGATGCCGACGAGCCGGTAGGTCAGGGTCCGGCGGCGTTCGTCCCAGCGGCAGAGGGTCCCGGCGATCCGCTCGCCCTGCGGCCCGCCCGCCCGGATGAAGAACAAGTGCCCCTGTTTGAACAGGCACTCGCGGGCCACGGTCAGCGGCTCGCTCACCGCATCCGCGCCGTGCCGCGCACGGACCGTGGGAACGTGCATCCTGCGGTGGAAGAACTCCACGTCCTCGGCCGCCTCGGAGTGCTCCCACGTCCACTGCTCCTTGCGGCGGTTGCGGTTGAAGCGCTGCCGCTCGCGTCGGCATCTGCCGCCCAGAGTCGTCTCGAGGTCTTCGCGTATCCGTACGATCTGATGGACCCTGGGCGGCAGTTGCAGCGTGCGGGCCGAGGGCAGCGCGGCGAGTCTGCGGGCCGAGGCGGCGACGAGTTCGAGATCGGCGCCGGTGGCCGCGTCGGAGTCCGGGTGACGCGCCACCTGGGCAAGCATTCCCTTGCCGATCTCGTACGGCCCTGTGTATGCGAGGCGCGGCCCGGCTGCGGTGTGCATGGGACGGCCCGGGAACGCGGCCCGCAGCTCTCCGTCGACCAGGAGGCGCAGCCGGGCGACGTACGGCCGCGGGCTGTGCCGCCAGCCGTAGTCGGCGCGGGCGCGGAGCGTGCGGATCATGAAGTGCTCCCGTCCGGTGCGGTCAGGACGAGGGAGGAATTGTTTCCGGCGAAGCCGAAGCTGTTGACGAGGACGCTGCGGGGCGCGCCGTTCAACTGCTCGGCGGCCGTGAGCAGTCGCACGGACCGGCCGGTGGTCTCGGCAGTACCGAGACCGGGCGTGCCGGGGGCACTGCCGGTGCGCAGACAACCGAGGGCGGCGGCGATGCCGGGGGCGGACGATGCGTGCATGAGGTGGCCGATGCCGCCCTTGTGGCCGCTGACGGGGACGGCGTCCCAGCCGCGCTCGGCCCCCACGGCATCCAGCGCGGCGAGCTCGACGGTGTCGCCCTGGACGGTGCCGGTGGCGTGGGCGTGGATGTAGCCGACGCTGTCGAGCCCGGCGTCGTCGAGTGCGGTGCGGATGCAGTCGGCGATGGCTTCCTCGTCCGAGGCGGCCGGGCTGCGGCCGTTCACACGTGCGGCGGCGCCGGCGAGCACGGCGAGGGGCCGCGCTCCACGCCCCCGGGCCGCGTCCGCGGTCTCCAGCACGAGCGCCCCCGCGCCCTCACCGAGGCTGGTGCCGTCCCGCGCCGTGTCGAAGGGCCGTGCGCCGGTGGGACTGAGGGCGCCGGTGATGGCCATGCCGGCGTATTCGTAGGCGTTGAGCACGGAGGTGCCGACGACGAGGGCGGTGGTGCCGCGGCCTGATCGGAGCCAGGTGCGGGCGTAGTCGAGGGCGAAGGAGAGGGAGGCGCAGGCCTGGGAGAGATAGACGGTCTCTGAGCCGGGGCCGATGCCGGGGAGGTCGTCGGCACGCGGCCCGGAGAGTTCATGGCTCCCCCAGCGGGGGGCGGTGCCCGGGTCGGCATGGGGGGTCTGTCCCACGAGCACGACGAGGGGGTGGGGGGCGGGGCCGGGTGTGGCGGTTTGTTCCCCAGTCCCGCCCCTTCCCGAACTGGGGGCAAGCCCCCAGACCCCCTTGCGCGCTTCGCGCGTGTCCTCAATCGCCGGACGGGCTTGGATTTCCGCCGGTCCGGCGGAAATCCAGCCCCGCCGGCGATTGAGGCGTGGGGGTCCCCCCACGCCCGCAGGGCGTAGGGAGAGGGTCTGGGGCGGAGCCCCAGTTACGGGAAGGGGCGGGGTGGGGAACAACCCCGCCGCAGGCGCCCCCGCGCCACCGGTGCCGAAGAGCGCGGCTTGGCTCAGGGCCTCCGCGGCCGCGGCCCGCGCGAGCCGGCTGCGCCGCGACGTGCCAGGAGGCGCCACCGCGTCGACCACCCCCGTCACCGTGTGCGCAAAGCCCTCCGCCGCCAGTGCAGGATGCGGGCGCAGGGCGCAGGAACCCGCCAGCAGACCGGCCCAGTACGCGTCGACTCCCCAGCCGTACGCAGTGATCAGGCCCATCCCGGTGATCACGACGGACATCAGCGCTGTCCTCCCGACGTCGCGGCCAGCTTCCGCAAGCGCTGGCGGTCGGCCTTGCCGCCCGGCAGCCTCGGCAGTGTGCCGACCTGGATGAAGCGCGGTCGCAGCAGCGGCGGCAGTCCCTGGTAGCAGCGGGTGCGCAGGGTCTTTTCGCTCGGTGGGCGGTGCGGGTCCGCCGCCTCCACGAAGGCGAACACCGCGTCGCCGTGCGCCTTTTGTGTGGGGACGCCCACCACCACCGCGTCCGCGACCTGTTCGTCCGCGCGCAGCACGTCCTCGATCGTGGCCGGCGCATGGTTCTCGCCGAGGACGATGATGATGTCTTTCAACCTGCCCAGCACCCGCAGGAATCCGTCGGCGTCGAGCGCGCCGGTGTCCCCGGTGCACAGCCAGCCGTCGCCGGGCAGCGCGTCCCGGGTGGCGTCCGGGCGGCCGAGGTACCCGGTCATCAACCCCGGCCCGCGCACCAGCACTTCGCCGGTGCCCGGGGCGATCCGTACCTCCGTGCCGGCCAGTGGCCTGCCGACCGTGCCCGTTCGGCAGTGCGCTGCCGAGGAGAGGGCCACATTGGGGCCCGCCTCCGTCAGTCCGTAGCCGTCGTGCACCGGTGCCCCGACGACATCGAGGAAGTGGGCGGAGACAGCGCCCGGCAGCACCGCCCCGCCGCACCCGCGCACCTTCAACCGCGCGAGCGCCGCCCGCAGTACGGGATCGGTCTCCGCGGCCCTGGCGAGCAGCGTGTAGAGGAACGGCACCCCGTCCACTGATGTCGTACGGCGCCCCTTCACATCCGCGGCGACCGCCTCCGGGCGCAGCAGGGTGTGCACATTGAGCTCCCCGCCCAGGCGCCGCCAGATCCCGAACACACTGAATCCGTAAGCGTGGTTGAGCGGAAGGGGCAGCAGCAGCGCGTCGTCGCCGTCGATCCCGAGGTGACGGGCGGTCGCCTCGGACTGGTAGGCGAGGGCGGATCTGGACAGCTCGACCGCCTTGGCCGCGCCGGAGCTGCCGGAGGTCCAGAACACCGCGCCGGTGTTCGGGGCGATCTCCGAGGCGATCTCCGACGCGTCCCGCGGCACAGTGGCCAGGACGGCGGGGGCGAGTTCCGACCCGTTGGGCGAGGCGACCGCGCCGACCTGCGGCGGCCAGTTCTGTACGGCTGCGGAGTGGCCGCGCAGGAACAGCGGCACCCGCAGCCGTACCGCGGCGAGGGCGGTGACGATCACGGCGGGGCCGGTCGTCGCGTCGACACCGACCGCGCGGGACGCTCCGGTCGGGCCGAGTTCGCGGCGGAGGTCCCGAACCGTACGTTCGACCGCGGTGCGCAACGCCGTGGGGGTGATGAGGTCCCCGTCGATGACGAGGGGGCCGGGCACGGCGTTCATGACGCGTCTCCCGGGACTTGTCCCCCGGTCAGGAACAACCTCCTGATCCCGGGCGGCACATCGTCGTCGGGCACCCTGATCCGGACCAGCGCGATACGACCGGACGCCGCTGCCTCCCGGGCCCGCCGAAGCGCGGCCGGGATCTCGTCCACGCCGTCCGGCGACTCGGCCTGACCGCTGAGTCCGCGTACGACGTCGTCCACGGGCAGCGGCCGGGCGAAACGCGTGAGTCCCGCGGGCGCGCCCAGTTCCTGGCGGAGCAGCCGGGGCCAGCCGTAGCCCTGGTTGTCGAAGACGACCAGGACGATGCCGAGGCCGAGTTCCGCGGCGGTGGGCAGGGCGTCCAGGCCCATCTCGACACCGCCGTCGCCGCACACCACCACGGTGGGGCGGCCCTCTGCGGCGAGCGCGACCCCGGGGGCGGCACCGGCGCCGAAGCCGAGCATCGTCTGTTCGCCGGGGACCACGGTCCGCCCGCGCGGGCCGACTTGGTGGACGGGCCAGTGGTACGACCAGATGTCGTTCATGCCGTTGTCGTGGACGGTGGTTGCGTCGGGGAAGAGCTCGGCGAGCGCGTGCAGCGCGGTGCGGGCAGGAGATCCGGCGCGGTCGCCCTCGGCGGACCAGCTCAGCCACGCTTTACGGCGGGCACGTGCCACGGTCCGCAGCCAGTCGGTGCGTTCCGCGCTCGGCTCCGGCAGCAGCGGGGTGAGCCGGGCAAGGGTCGCCTCCCCGTCGCCGAGCAGCGCGGCGGCGGGCTCGGCCACTCCCCCGCCGAAGGCGGCCGGGTCGCCGTCGATCTGGACGAGCCGCACCGATTCGAGGGTGTCCCAGCCCATGCGGGCGGTCTCCTCGAGGCGGCTGCCCACGGCGAGCACGGTGTCCGCGCCGCACTGGACGGAGTCCAGGGGAGGTGTGGCGTACAGGCCGACCGAGCCGCACACCAGGGGATGGTCCTCGGGCACGGTGCCGCGGCCCGCCGCCGTCGTCATCACGGGTGCTCCCCAGCGCTCGGCCAGCGCGAGGGCGGCGGGTCCGGCCGCAGCCGCTCGTGCGCCGCCGCCGAGCAGGAGCAGGGGTCGTTCGGCCGCGGCCAGGAGCCGTGCGGCACGGCGCAGTTCGGCGTCCTCCGGCACGGACCGCAGTCGGCGTACCGGTCCGTTGGCGGCAGGACCGTCGGCGGGGACGGCGGCCGGGACGGCTGCTTCGATGGCCTCCTGGGCGACCTCGACGACGCTCACTCCGGGCCTCCCGTTCAGCGACATGTGAACGGCCCTGCGCAGCGCCCAGGTCAGCGTTCCCGCATCCTGGACCCGCAGATACGTGCTGGTGAACGCGGTGGCCAGGGCCGCCTGGTCGACATCCTGGAAGCCACCGCGGCCCAGACCGTCGGCGGGTATGCGGGTGGTCACCACGACGATCGGGGCGCAGACCGAGTCGGCCTCGATCAGGGCGGTGACCGCGTCGCCGAACGGCGGTCCGGCACCGAGGGCGAGCACGACGGGCCGACCGCTGACCACCGCGTGGCCGATCGCCATGCAGGCCCCGGCGCGGTGGCCTCGTACGCCTACCGCTCGAAGCTTGGGGTGTGCGTCGGCCGCGTCCAGCAGCCCGGGTTCATCGGTGGGCAGGCCGAAGACGGTCTCGCAGCCCGCTTCGGCGAGGCAGTCGGCCGCCTGCTGCCACGCGGAGGGGATACCGCTCATGTGCCGGGCACCTCCCCGCGGGCCGCGCGCAGCAGCACGCTGTCGAAGGCACCGGGATCGAGGTCTTCGGTCACGGCGTGCACGCCGCCGGTGGCAGAGCCGCCCGGGCCGATGAGCGCGGCGACCGCCAACACGGCCGTCTTTCCGTCCAGTTGGCCGTGTACGACCTCGCAGACCACCGCGGCCGGCACGCTGCCGCTGTCGACGGCCGCCGTCGCCCAGCCCAGGGCCGACACCCCGGCCCCGCCGGGCGTCACCAGGGCGTAGCACGGCGCTGCCCACCGCTGTTCGACAGTGAAGCGGCCGAGCAGCAGCGAGGGCTCCAACGCGAGGGACACCGACGGCCGCAGCCGCCTTGTGGTGTCCTCGCATGTGGCGACGAACTCGGCGACGGCACTCAGACAGTGGTCGGTCGCGGCAAGAACGATGGGCGCGTCCCGCGGTGGCTCAGCCGACTCCGCCACCAGCGCGCCGAGGACGCGCGTGACCAGCTGTACGGTCCCCGGCCCCGGCCGCACGGCGCCCGCGACCAGCGTCCGCGCGAACCCTGCCACCAGGCTGTCCGCCCGCGTCGCGACGCTCACCGCAGCGGCCCGGTGATGACCGACTGCCGCAGTCCGGCCTCCGCCGACAGCAGCAGCGGCCGGCCGATCAGCCGCCCGTCGCGCCGGATGCTGCTGGCATGCACGCCGTACCCGCCGAAGGGCTGGTTGCCGTTCTCGGCGTCCAGGGTGGTGGCGTTGCGGCTGATGACGCCGGTGCCCAGGGTCTCTCCCGTCAGCCGCGGCTCGCCCAGCGCGGATACGTACATGCCCCGCTCCAGCTCCTGGGGGCTGCGCGCCCACTCGCGGAGCATCTCCGGGTCCTCATAGGGCACGATGCAGAAGATGGGTGAGAAGAGCTCCGGCGGATGGAAGTCCACGCCCTCCGGGAGGACCAGCAGCGAGGGCTCGACCAGCATCCGGTCCGGGTCCACTTCGCCACCGCTGACCACATGGTCGGCATGCTCGGACAGGAACTGCGCCGCGCCTTCCACGGCGTCTTCGTAGGCCAGCGGGGTCAGCACCGTGTCCGGCCAGCTGCGCGCGCCGATGGTCAGCACGGACAGTTCGGCGCGCAACTGCTCGACAACGGCGTCGAGCCGCAGCCGGTGCACGAAGATGACGTCCGGGCACAGGCAGTCCTGACCGGAGTTGTAGAGCCGGGCGCGCAGAATGGCCCTGCAGGCGGCACCCGGGTCGGTGCGCGGGCCGACGACCAGGGGGTTGGGGCCCGAGCCCATCACCAGGAACAGCGGCCGGCCGCCGACGGACTTCATCACGTCGTAGGCATTGGAGGGCTGACCGGTGAAGACCACCGCGTCGGACTCCGAGCAGATCGGTTTGAACTGCCGCTGGGAGACGTCGACCACCTTGATCCGCTGGGCGAGATCCGGGTCGAGACGGCTGCTGATCAGCTTGTGCACGGCATAGGCGGTGTCCCTGATCCGGGCCGAGGGACGGATGACCACCTCGTCGCAGTAGAGGGCCGGGATCAGGCCGAACAGGGCATATGAGTAGAGGACGTTGTTCGACGGCAGGAACACGGAGAGCCTGGAGAGCTGGGGCGGGCAGTTGCGGGCCAGCTCCCAGGGTGCGCCGGTCAACGCCGCTACGGAACGCAAGAGTTCATCGCGCGCACTGCTGTAGGTGGCGACCTTTGTCAGCAGCGACAGCACCTCGTCGCGGGAGGTCAGCAGGGCAGAGGCCGACCTCATCGCCTTCTCGTGCGCGGCTTCGAGGTTGGGCCAGGTACGGGTGAACGACTCCAGAACTGGCATGGACGGATGGCTCATCGAGCTGTCTCCTCGCGGCACTGGGGTGTCGGGCGGGGCCGACGGAACCGGTGGCAGCCGAAGGCCTCCAGGAGTTCTCGAGACCGTCCGACTATTCTTCCTGCCGCCACGTGGCATGGGAGCCCGGAACTCGGCCCGGTGCAGCGATAAATGACAGCGTAAGCAGACCTACGAATGCGTGTCCAGCAGAAACCGAAGAGAGAATTCCGGGCGTGGAATTCTCCTCATTGAAATACCCGCGCACTCAGCCTCGACTCGAAGACCCCTGGAATGCCGGGGATCCGGTGCCCCTCCGTGAGGACCTTCATGCTCAGGGAACTGCTCGAATCCAGGAATCACCGTGCCAAGCCGAAGGTCCGGCGACCTCGTCAGCTGAGCCGTACCACCCCTCAGGAGGCCGATCATGACCAGCACCGTTCCTCCCTCAGCCGCCACGGTGCCTCCCTGGTTCCAGGAGGAGGGCCGGCCCAACCCGTCTGACCTGCGGCGACTGTCGGGCGCCGGGATATCCGAGCTGCTGCGCCGGGAGATGGCCGGGCTGAGCGTCTCGCTTCCCGGCCCCGCGCTTCCCGCGCAGCCGTTCGTCCTGCCGCGCCGCTCCTACGAGGAGCTGTTCGACGTGAGCCGGGTGCTGCTGTCACTGGTGCGCCGGGCCGTGCTGGCCCAGGGCGGCAGCTGGCCCGCCCGCGCCGTGGCGCTCGGCGCCGACCCCGACGACTATCCCCTGCTGTCGGGCCAGGACAACACCGAGACCGAGTACTGCGCCATGATGGCCCGCCCGGACATGGTCATCGGCGAACAGGGCCCACAGCTGCTGGAGTTCAACGTCAGCGGGACCTTCGGCGGACCCAGTGAGACCCATGCGCTCGCCGCGGTCTGGCAGCAGACCCACCAGGAGGCGGGCAGGACGCCGTTCACGGGATACGATCCGCTCATCGCCCGGGTCCGCGCCTATGAGGACGTGTGTGCCCGGCGCCGGCTGCCGAAGGCGGTCGCCGTCGTCGGCAGTCTGGGAGATCTGCTCGAAGACTCCGACATCCGCTTCCATGAACTCGCACTCGAGCAGTTCCGGCGCCGCGGCTTCACCGCCGAGTTCTTCGAACCGCACCAGCTCCCCGACGCGCTCGGCCGACCGGGGTCCCTGCGCTATCCGCTCGGCCTGCGCGACTTCGCCCTGCCCGACTGGCGGGAGCGCGGCATCAGCCTGGAACCCGTCCATCAGTCACAGCGCTCGGGCTTCCTGCTGCTGCCACCGCAGAGCAGCGGTCTGCTGGCGAACAAGAAGGCATTGGCGCTGGTCTCCGAGGGGCGCCCCTGGATGACCCGCGCCGAGCGCCGCATTGTCGAGCGTCACCTGCCGTGGACCCGCATCACCATCCCCGGCCGCACCGGCTGGCGGGAGGGCGAACACGAGCTGCCCGCACTGCTGCTGCGCGAGCGCGAACGATTCGTGCTCAAGCGGGCCATCGGCCAGATGGGGCGCGAGGTCCTGGTCGGCCGCCACACCTCGGAGCAGACCTGGGAAGCCGCCGTCAGCAGCGCGTTCGCGGCGGGGGACAGCGTCGTTCAGGAGTATGTCGAGCCCGTCTCCTGCCCGTTGGAGATGACCGACGGCAAGCAGACATGGACCGCGCACGTCTCGCCCGTACTCAGCCCCATGCTCTTCAACGGCAGGGCGGGCGGCTGCTGGGCCCGGTTCCTGCCGGACGGTGGCTCCGGCGCCGAGGGAAAGGTGAGCGTCGGTGAGTACAACGCCACCGAGAACGCCGTCCTCACCTGGGCCTGAGATGCAGGGGTCGCAGCGCAACTGGCCGCTGTTGCGGCTGGCCCTGTCCCTGTTCACCCTGCGGCTCGGCGCCACCATGACGGCCGTAGGACTGCCCCTGCTGGTGCTCGAGCAGTACGGCTCCGGCCTTCAGGCGGCGCTCACACTCGCCCTGGAGCTGCTGCCGAACGTGCTGTTCGGGGCGGTGGTCGGCGACCTCGTCGACCGCGGGGACCCGCGCCGCTATGCCATGGGAGGCGCGCTCGGCGGGGCGCTGGTGGTCCCGCTGCTGCCGGCCGCGGACGACTTGTGGCAGGTCCAGCTGCTGGCCATCGCCTGCGGCGTTGCCTACGCCTTCGGGGTGCCCGCCCGGATGTCGCTGCGCACGGTCGCCGTCCCCAAGGGGTCGGAGCTGCGCGGGAACGCGCTGCTGGTTTCGGCGCAGCGGGTGCCGAATCTGATCGGCCCGGCGGTCGCCGGTGTGCTGGTCCCCTTCGGGCTGTCCCTGCTGTTCCTCACGGACGCGGCCTTCGCTCTGATCGCGGCCGTGCTGATGATCGGGATGCCCGCTCCCCCGCCCGTGCCGCTGGACGACCGGGCGGCGGCCGGCTCTGCGCCGCCGGGCCGTGCGGCGCTGGTGGCCGTCACCCTGCGCCGGATGTTCGTCGACAACGTACGGGAGCTGACCCGGCTCGTCGCCAAGGACCGTTTCCTGGGAGTGTTGACGCTCACCTCCTTCACCTACATGTTCGGCTTTGGAATCAGCAAACTCTTCCTCCCGCTCTATGCACTCCACCATTACTCCGAAATCCCGGGGATGTTCGGCTATCTGTCCGCGGGAATCGGGCTCGGGGCCTCGCTGGGCGGCTTTCTCGCCGCCATGTTCGGGCGTTTTCGGCAGGGCGCCGTCTATATGACGGTGAATGTCATCGAGGGAGTCTGCTGGCTGCTGCTTCCGCTGCTTCACCACCCGGCCCCGGCGATCGGGGTGCTGGTGCTCGCGGGCGCCTTCGAGGCGGTGGGCACGGTCGTCTTCTACGCCGAGGTGCAGAGCCGTCTCGCGGCCCGGATGACCGGCCGCTACTTCGCGCTGCTCGTCCCGCTGTGCGACGCCTGCCTGGTGCTGGGCGTCTGGGCCTCGGGAGCGCTCACCGGCTTCGGCGAGCCGAGCCTGGCCGCCCTGATCGCCGTCGTCATCGCCGGCCCCGCACTGATGCTCGCGCCAGGGCTGCTGAGCGGCAGGGCGGCGGGGCCGAAGCGGGAGCCCGCCGCTGCCGTCACCGCCGAGGAGCGTTAGCCGATGGATGCCGAGCCGTACGGGTTGCAGCGGGAGATGCTGCTGCGCGCCCAGTTCGGGCCCGACGGGCATCCGACGAGCCATCGCTATCCCCCCGTCCATGAACTCCTGCTGCTGCGGGGTCCGTTGGACACCTCGCTGCTGGCCCGCGCCGTACGGCAGGCGACGGAGGGAGTGGATGTGCTGCGCGGGCGGCTGCGCCTACGCGGCGGCGGTACGGTGCGCTGGGTGCCGGACGGCGGCCGCCCGCCCTCCCGTCTCGAGGAGCTTGAGCCGGGTCCGGCGCGCCAGGCGATCCGGGCCCGCCTGCGGGCGGCCGCCGAGGCGTCGTTCCACCTCCAGGAGGATCCGGCCGCGCGTTTCCTGCTGGCCCGGACCGGTCCGGACGAGCATCTGCTGCTGATCGCCCTCGACCACGCCTGCGCGGACGGGCGCACGCTGGTGCTGCTCCTGCGGCATCTGCTGCATCGGTACGCGGTGCTGGCAGGAGAGCCTGCCATCGCTCCGGCCCCGTTCCCCGCATTCCTCTCCTTCGCCCGGCAGTTCGACGCATCGTCCGCCGAGCGGTCGGCGGCCCGTGCGTACTGGCAGGAAGCACTGGGCCGGGCCGCTGACCCACGCCGGCGGCCGCGCTTCCCCGGCGCCAAGGACAGCGAGGTCACGTCCTACAGCACCGATGCGGCTGCCCAACTCGCCTTTGCCGATGCGGACCTTGCGGTCCTCAGCCGGCTCGCCCAGTCGGCGGGCAGCGACCGCCACCGTCTGCTGCTCGCCGTGACCCAGCTTGTCGTCTCTGCCTGGAGCGAGGAGGCCGAGCCGCTGTTCGTGCCGCTCAACTACTTCCGCAACGGCCGGCACCGGCGCGGCTGGCTCAACGTCCCGGGTCCCCTCGCCGAACATGCCGTCACCGTTCCACCGGCTCAGGAGGCTCAGGAGACCCGGCTGCTCGGCGAGTGGCTGGAGGGCTTCGTACGCGCCAACGCCGCATCGCCCCCTTTTTTCGGACTCTCGCTGCGGGAGCTGGAGACACCCGAGAGCGACGCCCAACGCATCGCCGTATTCAACTTCCTTCCGCCGCTGGGCCGGCTGTCCGCCGCGGGGCTTCGGATCCTGCCCTGTCCACCCGAACTGGCCGCCGCAATGGAGCCCGAGGACCAGTCGGCCCGCTTCGCCCTGCGCGTCCGGCTGGTCCAGGACATGGACGCACCGCTGATCCTCCGTATCGAGCACGACCCGCGCGTCCTCGCGGACGGCACCCCGTTCCTCGACGCCGCCGTCGGCCTGGTGCGGACCGCGGCCGCCCGGCCCGGCCTGCCGCTCACCGAGGCGTACCGGCGGATCCGGCAGCACTGGACATGACCGCGTCGGCCACGGACGTGCGCCGTCGAGACCCACCGCTTCCCTCACACAGCAGAATCAGGAGTCAGCCTGACATGAACAGCAGCGAGACATCCGAGAAGCTTCAGCACGCCTGCACGACGACGGTCCCCGCCCTGTCGCGGTACTGGGAGACGGTGGGCCGGGCCGTGCAAGCCATGCATGAAAACCGTTCCCTGCCCGGCGATTTCACCCCCGGCGCGCAGCTTCCGCCGCTCGACGACGACATGCTGCGCTACCTCGAAGCCGCCGAGGCCGCCATCGTCGATCTCCCCGACTACCGGGACACCCGGATGCGGCTGCTGGATCTGCGCCGCAATCCCGGCACCCGTACCACCAAGACCTTCGCGTCCCTGCTGATGGTGGCCAGGGCCGTGGCGTACATACGGCGTACCGGGGAGCCCGTCACCCTGCTCACTCCGTCGTCGGGCAACAAGGCGACCGCGCTGCGCGACGCCGTCCTGCGCGCCCACCGGGCCGGGCTCGCGGACCGGGACCATTTGCGGATCGTCAGCGTCGTTCCGGAGCGCGCCCGCACCAAGCTGTGGGACTCGCTGCTCAGTTCCGACCCCGAACTGCGCCGCCGCAACCCGGTGGTGAGCTACTGCGGCGCGGACCCCTCGGGCGTCAAGGAACTCGCCCGCGACTTCCACGACAAGTACGCGGACCTGTTGCGCACGCGGTACGGCAGCGCCCTGTGGTACACCCTCGACATCGGCAACTACCAGGCCGCGGACACGGTCAGGGCCCTGATGGAGGAGGAGCTGCTGCCCCCGCCGCCGGTCGGCGGGCGGGTGCACGCACACGCCGTGTCCAGCGCCTTCGGCCTGCTCGGCCATCACTACGGAACCTCGTTCACCGGCGGCGGCGAGCACCGCATACCGCCGCACTACTTCCTCGTACAGCACATGAACACCCCCGACATGGTGCTGGACCTGCTGCACGGCGACTTCTCCCGCGAGCGGATGCCCCGCTACGCCCTGGACCCGGCCACCGGGCTCTACCACCAGAGCATCGACCCCCACTTCCCGCGCACCACCCACCATCCCGACGAGGTCATCGACCCGACGTTCTACACACGTACGCCCATGACCAGCCGGACGATGTCGCGGCTGATCCGGGAGAACGGCGGCGGGGGCGTCGTCGTCTCGCTGCACGAGTGCCTGGCCCGTTATCCGCAGATCCGCGAGATGCTGCGGCCGGCCGGTGTCGAGCTTCCGCACGACCCTCGCGGGCTGCGCGAGTGGTCCCTCGTCATGGTCTTCACCGGGGTGCTGGAAGCAATCGACCGGGGGCTGCTGACGGAGCCGGAGGTACTGGTCCACGGCTCGGGGTCGTACGGGGACACGGACTTCACGGCGATACCGGCTCAGCGGCTCCACCACGCGGACGACCCGGCCGGGCTGCTGCCGATTGTCAGCCGCGCGATGGGACCCGCGTCGATGCACCGGGGACGGCGGCCGTGACCGGCACCTCATCGGCGGATGCCCGTCCCCCGGCCACCGAGGAGGCCGGCCAGTGATCCGGCGACAGGACCCCGCCACGCTCGTGGTCGTCGGCACGGGCTCCCTCGCCCGTGCCGTCTGTGTCGCGCTCGCCCGCACCCCGGCCGCCCAGGGGCCGAGCCAGGTCCATGTGCTGGGCCGGGACACCGGGCGGGCCGCCTCCGTCTGCTATCTGGCCCGGGCCGAGGCGGCGCTGTGCCGGGTGCCGCGCCGCTTCACCCCCGGTGAGCTGGACGCGGACGACGCGGTGCTGCGGGAGAGGCTGGCGGCGCTGCGACCCGGCACGGTGCTGGTGTGTGCGTCCTGGTATTCGCCCTGGGAGCGCGACCGTACGCCGTCCGCCTGGACGCGGCTGCTCGACCGCTGCGGCTTCGCGGCGACGCTGCCCCTGCAGGCCGCGGTCGCGCTGCGGGTCGGCCGGGCACTCCAACAGGATGGCTCCAGGGCCCAGTTGGTCAACGCCTGCTATCCGGACGCGGTCAATCCGCTGCTGTACCGGCTCGGTCTGCCGGTCGTGTGCGGGGTGGGCAACGGCGCTCTGGTCACCGCGTCCGTCCAGGCCGCACTCGGTCCCGCCGCCCGCCGCGGACTGCGGGTCCTTGCCCACCACCGTCATCTGCACCGGCCCGACCACCCCGACGACGAGGCCAGGGTCTGGCTCGGCAACCATGAACTGGGCGGTGTCGGACAGCTCCTGGCCCAGCAGCGCGGTGTGCCGCGCGAGGCGCTCAACCCGGTCACCGCGCACACGGTGGCCCGCCTGCTCACGGCGCTGCACGGCGGCCCGGAGCTGCGCGCCGCCGTGCCGGGGCCGCAGGGGCTGCCCGGCGGGTATCCGGCCCGGGTCACCCGCCGCCGGATCGAGCTCGATCTGCCGTACGGGCTCTCGCTGTCCGACGCCGTCGCCTACAACGAACGGCTCACCTTCGCCGAAGGCGTACGCATCGACCCGGCCGGCGATGTGCACTTCGCCCCCTCCGTCCAGGAGGCGCTCCGGCCCCATCTGCCGCAGCTGTGCGAGGGGTTCAGCGGCCGGGAGACCGCGCGGGCCGCCGCGCAGATGTGGCAGGCGGCCCGCGCGCTGCGCCGCCGGGAGGATCCGGCCGATGCGGTGTGCGCGCGGGGCGCCGTCCACGCGCCCGGCGAGAAGGGGGCCGATGAGCCCGGGTCATGGAACCGGACGTGACCCCGGCGGCGCAAGGGCTTGCGCACCACCGGGGCGTGAGCGCTCAGCGCGCCCGCAGAGCGCGTTCGACGCCCATTCCGGCCCCCACTCCCACCCGCACCGGCTCGGACGGGATCTCCAGTTCGAGTGCGGATTCCAGCATCGCCCGCTGAAGATGCTGCAGCCGGGGCGAGGGGTCGAGCCCCAGCTCCTGGGAGAGCACCGAGCGAAGGCGCTGATACACCTCAAGGGCGTTGCCTCGCCGGCCGGAGCGGTAGAGCGCCAGCATCAGCTGGCCCTGCGTGTCCTCGTGCATCGGATGCTGAGCGGCCAGACCCGAGAGCTCACCCACCAGTTCATGGTGGCGGCCGAGCCGCAGATCCGCCTCGATGCGCTGGTTGAGGATGCTCAGGCGCGACTCCTCGAGACGGGTGGCCTCGATCTCCAGCAGGGCTCCGCACTGTACGTCGACGAGCGCGGGACCGCGCCACAGGGCGAGCGCCCTGCGGAAGGAGTCGGACGCCACCGAGCAGTTGCCGCTCTCCAGGGCGCGATGCCCGGTGCCGGCAAGCCGTTCGTACTCACTGACATCGACCACGCCGCCCTGGGTGTCGAGCAGATAGCCGCCCGACTCGGTGACGAGGATGCTCTTGGCGCCGTTCGGCAGTTCGGGCCTGCGGGACCCGCCGATGGCGGCGGCGATCAGATTGCGCAGCTGAAGTATGTAGGTCTGCAAGGTGGTCTGGACGCTGCGCGGCGGTGCTTCGCCCCACAGCTCCTCCACCAGCGAGCCCACCGAGACCACTTGGTCCGGGTGCATGGCGAGCAGGGCAAGGACCTTGCGTGGTTTGACTGCAGTGGGGACAACGGAAACCCCCGACTGGACGACCCGGCACGGCCCCAGCACGCTGATGTCCATATCCGCTACTCCCTTCGAGGCGTTCAGGCTCGAGCGATCGGGTGTGTTGTGGCAATACGGCGCAGTTCTGACGAGAGCAGGGTGGGCAGCTCGGCGTCACGGACGAAGAAGTGGCCGCCGGGGACCGTCCGCAGATCGAAGGCGGCGCTCGTGTAGCGGCTCCATGCGGCGACCGTCCGCTCGGTTGCGACCTTGTCCTCGGCACCCGCGTAGGCGTACAGGGGGCAGGGCAGCGGTTCGCCCGAGCCCTCCCGCAGACTGCGGGCGAGCTGGAGGTCGTCGCGCATGGTGGAGAGCAGGATGCTCAGCCACTTGGGCCGCTCGAAGAGATAGGGCGGCAGGGTGCCGTACCGCGCGAGGGCGGCCAGCAGTCTGTCGTCGGGCAGATCCGGCTGCTCGACGAGCGGGGTTGGCAGATGGGGCGCGGCGCAGGCGCCGACGCCGACCAGGACGGGCGGCCGGTGTCCGGCCCGGGCGCGCCGGAGCGCGAACCGGTAGGCCACCAGGGCGCCGAGGCTGTGCCCGTAGAAGGCATGCGGGGCATCGAGCAACGGGCCCAGATACGTGTCGAGTTCGCCGAGCAGCTGCTCGGAGTCGACGATCCGCGGCTCACGCAGCCTGGTCTCGCGACCCGGCAGCCGTACCGGCAGCACCTGGACGTCCGCTGCGAATCGCGCGCGCCAGCGCGCGAAGGTGAGCGCTCCGGCCCCCGCGTGATGGAAGCAGAAGAGCCGGAGCGCCGTCTGGGGCATTTCCGTAATTCCGGGCGAGACCGCTAGGTAGTGGTTCACGCCGCCTCCTCACACCGCACCGGTTCTCGATTACGCGGGCCCCGATCCTCACGACCGGCACTGGAAGGCCGCTTGATCGGAGCTGGAGCGAGAGGGAGCGGTGGTGCCGGGTGCGGCGTCAGCCGGTGAGCTCGCTGTCACTGCCCAGGCGAACGGGGCCGCTCCATACCTCCATGGCTTCCTCACCTCGGAGGACTGCCTGATGAAGCCGCTGAATCCGGGGAGAGGGCTCAAGTCCCAGTTCCTCGACCAGGGTTTCCCGAAGGCGCTTGTAGGCGATCAGCGCATCGGAGGAACGGCCGTCCGCGCAGTAGGCGAGCATCTGGAGCGCCCGCAGACTCTCGTGGAGTGGATGGCGTTCGCACAACGCGCACAGCTCGCCGAGCACTTCGCGATGACGGCCGAGCCGCAGATCGGCGCCGATACGCCGCTCCAGGGCTCCGAGCCGGCTCTCCTTCAGCCGGGTCACCTCGATGCCGAGGTGCCGGCCATGGGGTACGTCGGCCAGTGCGGGCCCGCGCCACAGCTCCAGGGCCGCGGTCAGATGTCCCGATGCCGCGGCCATGTCGCCGACCTCGAAGGCGGTGTGGCCCGCTCCGGTGAGCCGGTCGAACTCCAGGGCGTCGATGTCGACCGGGTCCGCGTCGAGCAGATAGCCGCCGTGCCGTGTCACCAGCACGTTCTTGTCCCAGACGCCGGTGGTCTCGGGGATCGCGGAGCGCAGTCTGCGGCGGAGCTGCAGGATGTACGTCTGCAGCGTCGTCGGGGCGCTGCGCGGCGGTCCCGCGCCCCAGAGCTCCTCCATGAGGACCGGTACGGGCACGATGTGTTGCGCGTTCAGGGCGAGCAGGGCGAGGATCTGCCGCGGCTTGGAGGCACTTGGAAGTACGGACACTCCCGCGGCCTCGCCGCGGAGAGTTCCCAGCACTTCGACGCTTACGGTGCGCCCCCGGTTCGGCATGGCCTTTTCCTTACCCCGTCGGACAACCCCTCGTCGGCGAAGGGCTGTTTCCGGGAGAGTCCCACGCAGCACAGGGGCAGGAACAGTGAGCTGCTCACAAGCCGTGTATGGAGATCACCTGGATCGGGCCTATGAAATCTTCACATCCAGGGTGATGACGTCTCCACTGTTCGGTTCCAGTCACCCGACATCACACTGCTCTCGTATGCGCAGCCGAACATCCGCACGGGAAACACTCGCCCGGCACCTTTCAGATCACGATGGGAGCACGATGATGTCTGGTTACGCGTCCAGCGGAACCGCAGTTCAGGAAGCCTGCGCCAGCTCTGTCGAGCATGATTGGCGCTTCGCCGAACTGGTCGCACGGAGCTTTCTGCAGCCGGAGCTGGCCCTGCGGTACGCGCTGGAACCGCGCAATGTTCTCGCCGAATTCGGCATTGCTACCGACTCGTCGACGGCGATCCCGGCGCTGGCGCCGGATGTCGCACCGACAGTAACGATTGTTCGACTCGATCAGCAGGCCGCGCCGGTCTGCCCCGCGGGCTCTGGCTGGTGCTACGCCCCTGAACCCACTCCCTCGGTCCGCGAGGACTCCGCGCGCCGGACCGTCCGGGCCAACATCCGATGACTTCCCCGCTGCCCCGGCTGGGGTTCAAGAGGCATCTGACCCCGGCCGTGGTGGCCGGAGACGCGACCTATCTCGTCTCCGAGATGGGTGTCACCGCGGTCGAGAGCGAGTCCATGGAGCACTTGGCCCCGCTGCTCGACGGCAGCCGGGATCTGCCGACCCTGGTCCGGGATGTCGCAGGAGTTCTCTCGCCCGCGCAGCTCGGCTGCTTGTTGGGGCAGCTGGCCCAGGCAGGCCTGGTCGGCGAATTCGCCCCGCCTGCACACCAGGACTCCCAGAACGCCGCTGCGGACGCGTTCTGGGAGTCCGCGGGCCTGGAGAGCGCACGGGCGCGAGCCGGGCTCGCCGCCGGACGAGTCTCGCTGATCGACCTGGCATCAGCTGATCACCAAGAGGTTCAGAACGCCTTCCATGCCGCCGGCGTCACGGTCAGCACGTCACCGGGGCAGGAGCTCACGGTCGTGCTCTGCGACGACTACCTTGAAGCTCAACTGGCGGATGTCGAGCGCGCGCAGCGCCGTAGCGGGGGACCCTGGCTGCTGGCCAAACCCCATGGCGTCGAGCCGTGGATCGGCCCGGTGCTCACACCGGGCTCCGGTCCCTGCTGGACCTGCATGGCCCACCGGCTGCGTCAGCACCGCCAGCCGGAGCAGTACATCGGCAGCGCTCTCGGAGTAACGGCACCGCTCGCCCCCCGGGTGGCCACCCCGGCGAGCCGCACTCTCGCACTTCAGCTCATCGCGCTGGAGACGGCCAAGTGGCTGGCCGGGTACCGGTGCGAGAAGCAGTCGTCCATCTGGACCCTCAACACGGTGCAGAGTCTGAGCAGGCACCACCCTGTCGAGCGCCGTCCCCAGTGCCCCGAGTGCGGAGATCCGCAGTTGGTCAGCTCTCGCGTTCGCAAGGCCCTCAGCCTGACCCGGCGCCCCAAGGCCACTCTGACGGGCGGGGGGCACCGCGCTCTGACGCCCCGCCAGGTCCTGGACCGCTACCAGCACCTGGTGGGCGACGTCGCGGGCGTGGTTCACCGGCTGCAGCGGTCTCCTGATTCTCCCGACTTCCTCAACGCCTACCTCTCGGGCTCCAATCCGGCCGTCGCCGGCCACGGGCTGGCAGCCATCCGTTACGGGATCCGCAGCCAGAGCGGGGGCAAGGGAGTCACGGAACTGGACGCGAAGGTAGGTGCGCTCTGCGAGGCCCTGGAGCGATATTCAGCCACTTTTCACGGCGACGAACCCCGCACCAAGGCAAGCTACGAAGAGCTCGGGGACGGCGCGATCCATCCGAACCAGTGCCAGCTGTACCACGACCAGCAGTACGCGGTGCGGCACGAGTGGAACACCATCCACCCTCCCTTCCAGTACGTCTGCGATCCGTTCGACGAGAAGGCGGTGGTCGACTGGACACCCGTGTGGTCGGTCACGCACAACCGGCACCGCATGCTGCCCACGGCCATGCTCTACTTCGCCACACCGCAGTCGCCCGGACCGGTATTCGCCCGGGCCGACTCCAACGGCAATGCCGCCGGCAGCAGCCTGGAAGACGCCGTACTGCAGGGCTTCCTCGAGCTCGTGGAGCGGGACGCGGTCGCCCTGTGGTGGTACAACCGCACCCGGCAGCCGGCTGTCTCCCTCGACTCCTTCGCCGACCCCTGGATCGACGAAATGCGTAGCCGGTACGCCGAGTTGCACCGCGAACTGTGGGTCCTGGACCTCACATCCGACCTGCGGATACCGGCGATGGCGGCGGTCTCGCGGCGCACCGACCAGCCGGAGGAAGAGATCATGTTCGGCTTCGGCTGCCACTTCGATCCCGGCATCGCGCTGCGACGGGCGCTCACCGAAATGAACCAGTTCCTCCCCGGCCTGCTCAACACGAGCTTCCTCGCCGAAGATCCGGTCCTCGCCGACTGGTGCACGCGCCGGACGCTGGCCAATCAGCCCTACTTGGCCCCCGACCCGGCTGCTTCCGTCCGGTCCCGCGCCCAGTTCGCCTACACGCCACGCGGGGATCTGCTGGACGACATACACGCCGTGGAGGAGCTCGTCCGATCCCGGGGGATGGAGCTCCTGGTGCTCGATCAGACCCAGCCGGACATTGGCATCCCCGTGGTGAAAGTGATCGTTCCGGGACTTCGCCACTTCTGGGCGCGCTTCGCCCCCGGGCGACTCTACGACGTGCCCGTGCGGCTCGGGCGTCTGCCCGGGCCCATCCCCTATGAGAAGTTGAACCCCATTCACGTGTTTGTCTAGTAATGACATTCTGCGTGCCACGCGACACCTCTACGCTCGGCCGCACATCCAGTGGTCCAGCGGGGGAGCGCATGGTGAGTGTGGACCGAAGCAAGGAGAGAGTTCTGCCCGTCGAACCGCCCAGCGGTGAAACTGAGTCACTTCCCTTCGCCGTCGATGTGGCTATGGCGCCGAGGATCGCGCTCGTTCTGTTCAGCATGGCCACGTTCGGCATGCTGGGCTCGGCGACCCTGCATCTGCTGCTGACCGATCAGGGTCTGTGGCAGATCATCGTCGGTGGCGGGGCGCTCGCTGTCGTGTTCGCTGCTCAATTCGTGCGCTCCACGCAGGGAGGTATGCGCCTGAGGAGGCGCAGTCAGTACTGGCTGCTTGTCATCCAGGCCGTGTGCGTCTACATCCCTATGGTGCTGCTCGGCGAGGCATGGATTGGACTGCCGGGGTTCCTCGCCGCATCCCTGCTGCTGACTTTCCGTCCGCCCTGGTCATGGCTGAGCGCCGGCCTCGTATGGGTATCCGTGGTCATCGGGACAGCCTCGTTCGGCATGAAACCCCTGGATATCGCGTACTACGGCGTGTCGATCGCCACAACCTCGATCGTCGTCTACGGGCTCACGCTTCTTACTGAGATGGTGACCCAACTACGAAGCGCACAACGGGAGATCGCCCGTCTTGCTGTGGAGAGGGAGCGGCTGCGGTTTGCACGCGATCTGCACGATCTGCTGGGGTACAGCCTGTCGGCGATCACATTGCGCAGCGAGCTCACCCTGCGTCTGATCGACCAGCATCCGTCGAGGGCAAAGGATGAACTTTCGACGGTGCTGGAGATCTCCCGACAGGCGCTCGCCGACACCCGGGCCGTCGCCCGCAGCTACCGGCACATGTCCTTCCCCGCCGAACTCGAGTCGGCCCGCTCGGTGTTCGATGCCGCCGGCATCGACATCGAGGTCGAGTCCACACTGACGACTCTGCCCGATCAGGCGGGTACCGTACTCGCGACCGTGCTGCGGGAGGGAATCACGAACATCCTCCGCCACAGCTCGGTACGACGGTGTCGTATCACCGCGCGTGAGACAGCGGAACGAGCGGCGGTGCTGCATGTCGTCAACGACGGCGTCGACCGGAATGCCGAGCAGCCGAACCCATATGAGGGCAGCGGGATCGGGAATCTGTCTGCGCGGGTCTCGGCGCTTGGCGGCGGGCTGTCGGCGGGGGTGCGAGCCGACGGCTGCTTCCATCTGCTCGCCCGAGTACCTCTGGAGGCAGGAGGGGACGACCGGGACCGTCCTGTGCAGCCGCTTCGTGTCGTGCCGGGCTTGGCGGAAAGCCCGTCCGAGGACGGTACACGCAGCGCCGTCTGAATGCTTTTCAGGGGGGCAGGGCGCTCAGAGCCAGCCCTGCTCCCGCGCGATGCGGATCGCGTCGACCCGGTTGCGCGCCCCCAGTTTGGTGACCACCGTCGTCAGATAGTTCCGCACGGTCCCCACGGTCAGATAGAGCCGTCCCGCGATGTCCGGTGCCTCCGCCCCGTCCGCGGCCATCCGCAGCACCTCGGTCTCCCGGGCGGTGAGCGGATTGTCCCGGGCCGCCCACGCGTCGAGCGCCAGCTGCGGGTCGATCACCCGCTCCCCCACGGACACCCGTCTTATCGCGTCCGCGAGTTGGCTCGGTGGCGCGTCCTTGAGGATGAACCCGGAGACCTGGGCCTCCAGCGCCCGGCGCAGATTGCCGGGACGGCCGAGGCCGGTCAGGATCAGGGTCCGGCACGACGGGTGCTTCGCATGCACCTCGGCGGCGGCGGACAGACCGTCCATGCCCGGTAAGTCGATGTCGAGCACCGCGACATGAGGATCGTGCTGGAGCACAGCGGGCACAATGTCCCGGCCCGCACCGACTTCCGCCACTATCTGGATGTCGGGCTCGAGATTGAGCAGAGCAACCAATGCTCCCCGAACCATGTGCATGTCCTCGGCGAGGACCACTCTGATCATGTGCGATGGTTCACGCAGCACTCGGCCTCCCCCAGCCTGCCGTCAGCGAAGGCCGACAATACCTCCCCGACCCGTTCTGAACACCAGCTCGAGCACATCCCGAGTCCCAGGTCGGACGGTGTGGTCATGCCTCAGGACTCCGCCGTGCGCAGCTATCCGCCTCCTCGCCGCTCGGCGACCGACATCCCCGATGAGTATGCGCAGCTGCGCAGTGAAGCTCCGGCGGCCGACACCGTGATGCCCAGTGGTGACGGAGCGTATCTGTTCAGCCGGTACGACGATGTACGTACCGTGCTCTCCGACGCCCGGTGCAGCAGAGCGGCCACGGTGCTTCCCGAGTCGCCCAAGCTCACGGCCGTCCCGTTCGACGCGGGCGGCCTGTTCACCATGGACCCGCCCGAGCACACCCGGCTGCGCTCACTGGTCTCGAGTGCCTTCACGGCGCGCCGTGTTGACCTGCTGCGACCGCGCGTCCAGGAGCTGGCGGACGGGCTGCTGGAGCAGCTGGCCGAGCAGGGCGGGCCGGTCGACTTCAACGAGGCCTTCGCCTTTCCGTATCCCGTCGCCGTGATCTGTGAGTTGCTGGGTGTGCCCTTCGAGGACCGCGAGCTCTTCCGGGGCTGGTCGGACGCGATCCTGTCACTCACCGCGCACACCCCCGAGCAGATGCTGGAGCACAAGCTGGCGCTCGTCGCGTATCTCCAGCAGCTTGTCGAGGAGAAGCGCCGACGGCCGGGCGACGATCTGCTGAGCGCGCTCGTTCTCGTACGGGACGAGGACGGGCCGCTGACCGAGCACGAGTTGATCACCATGGCGATGACACTGCTGATCGCCGGGCACGAGACGACGGTGGGAGTGCTCGGCGCCTCGGTGTTCACGCTGCTGCGGCACGACGGTGGCATGGGCCTGGTGCCCGAGGCACCGGAGGCGCTCGCCACGCTCGTGGAGGAACTGCTGCGGATCAACCCCATGGGGGACGGCGGTCCGCTCCGGGTCACCACGGCCGAGATCGAAGTGGCGGGCAGGACGGTGCCGGCGGGCAGCGCGGTGATCGGAGCGATCTGCTCCGCCAACCGGGACGAGCACCGCTTCCCCGATGCGGACCGCTTCGACCCGGGCCGCCGCGGCGCCCCTCATCTGGCCTTCGGGCACGGTCCGCACTACTGCCTGGGCGCGCCGCTGGCGCGGGCCGAGCTGCAGATCGCACTGTCCTCGCTGGCCCGCCGCCTCCCCGGACTGCGGCTCGATGTGCCGGTGGACGAGATACGGATGCACACCGGGCTGCTGGTCAACCGGCTCGAGTCGCTGCCGGTGAACTGGGGCTGAGGTGGCGGGAGTTCACTACCGGGTGCCGTCGGGCCTGCGCGGCCCGTACCCGAAGGCGCGGTCGACCCCGATGTGGCCGAGCCAGCCGAGCCCGGCGACCGCGGTGCGCCGGCTGTGCGTGAGAGCCGCGAGGGTGAGCAGTGCGGCGGGTACGACGGGCGAATGCAGGACGTTGTAGGGGCGTACGGCGTAACGCGGCAGGCGCTCGAACGTGGGGGCGGCCTCGATGCCGTAGAGCAGGGCGATGTCGGGGAGCACGGCGGTCGTCCACAGCACCCGGCTGCGCCCGCCGCCGATCCGCGCGCCCGCGACGAGCGCGGCGACACCGACGAGGCCGCTGAGGGTGCGGCCCGCGGGGGCGCGGTAGCTCCAGCCGGAACCCCCGCGCCTCAATCGCCGGCGGGGCTGAATTTCAGCCCGTCCGGCGATTGAGGACACGTCCGAAGGGCGTACTGGGGGTCCCCCCACGCCCGCAGGGCGTAGGGGGAGGGTGCGGGGAAAGGTCCCGCTACTGGCGTCGTTCATACAGCCAGCCGTCCTCTCCCGCTCAGCAGGCGCTGCGCCCCGCCCACCGCCCCCAGGAGCGCACGGCGCACCGGACCCGCACCCACCGCACGCAGTGCGGCGCGCAGCAACGCGACCCGCACCCGGGCAAGCTCCGCCGGTGCGCCGTGTTCGTCGTCGAGCAGCAGCACCTCCCGCCGGGCCGTGCGCTCCCGCAGTAGCGCCGCCGTCTCGGTGAGCGGCACGATGTCGTCCCGCAGCGCCGCCGCGTACGTCACCGGGATATCGAGGCGCCCCAACTCGGTCTCGGTCAGGGCCCATGGGCGTACCGCATCGAAGACGCCCCCCGGCTTGCAGCCGATCAGATGCGCCAGCGTGTGCACCGTCGTGTCCGGAACGCCGCGCTGCCAGTCGCGGTCCAGGAAGAAGTGGCGCAGCGGTGCGCCCACCGTGGCGACCCCGCGCACGCGCTCGTCGACGAGGGCCGCGCGCAGTGCCAGGTGGCCGCCGAAGCTCAGCGCGACGGCGCAGGTTCGCCGGACATCCGCCCGGTCCGAGACCGTGTCGAGCAGGACGCTGAGCATGCGATGGCTGTCTGCCCGGTACGGCAGTGTGTTCTCGCCGACGCCGGGCATCTCGGTGACCGCCAGGGCCACACCGAGCGCGTCGGCACGGGCCAGGATCGGGCCCCACTGCTCCTTGACGCTGACGATGCCGCCCATGACGACGATCAGCGGACGCGGCTCGGTCTTCGACAGTCCGGCCGTCCAGCAGGCGAACCTGCCTTCGGGCAGGCAGATGTCGATACGGTCGAGACCGGCCCGGCCCCGCCGCCACCGGTCGAAGGACTGGACGCACAGCAGTTGCGCGCGACGGCGTACGACATCGTCGGCCGCGGCGTACGGGAAGCGGGCGAGTCCGTAGTGGCGGCAGGCCTCCAGCTGTCTGCCGCGGCCCGCCAGCAGGTCACCCGCGCGGCTCCAGACGGCGGGCCAGGAGTCGTGGCCCGCGCCGTGCGCTGTGGTCACACCGGCGAGCAGCTCGCGGCAGTGGGCGGGGGCGAGTCCCTGCGCGCGGGCGTGCAGCAGCACATAGCGCCGCAGCTCGGCCAGTTCGGGTCCCGGCAGCGTGTCGGTCATGTCCGCTGCTCCGTCCTGGCGGGCGCGGCGGCGGGCCCGGGTCGCTGACCGGGGAAGTAGGCGGGGGCCAGCATCCGGCGCTGCAGCGCGGGGCTGGCGTTCAGGGCGCGGTAGACGGTCCGCCGCAGCGCGGCCGCCGGGGGTGCGCTGAGGCTGAACATCCGCTCCTGGCGCAGCTGCAGTCCCCGGGAGCGCCGCACCGCGGGTTCCCTCTCCTGCTGGAAGGCGGCCACCGCGGCGCCGAGCGCCGCCTGGCGTCCGCTGCGGGGGGCTTCGAGTGCGCCGGCGAGCAGCGGGGCGAGGGCGACCGCGTCCGCCAGGGCGTGGTTGACGCCCTGCCCGAGGATCGGCGAGAGGGTGTGCGCGGCGTCGCCGATGAGCACGACTCCGGGCGCCGACCAGCGTCGTACATCGGTGGTGAAGATGTCCAGGAGATGAGTGTCGGACCAGCCGAGAATGGCCTCGGCCGCCTCCTGCTCCAGTTCCGGGGCAAGTTCGGCGAGCCGTGCGTGGAGCTGCCCGATGCCGCCCGAACGCAGCTCGCGCAGGCCGCCCTTGGGGATGTTGAGGCCGACCCGCAGGGTGCCGTCGGTGCTGGGCAGGAACAGCCCGTGCCGGCCCGCGCTGATCCGCACCCGGTAGGCACGCCGGTCCCAGGCCGCCGGGAACGGCAGCTTCAGCCAGATCACATCCCGCTCCAGCGGGGTGCGTTCCGCACTGTGGTCGAGTCCCGCGAGGCGGCGTACGGAGCTGTAGCGGCCGTCCGCTCCGACGGTCACATCGGCTCGTATCTCCTCGGTCCCGTCGGCCGTCTTGGCGCGCACCCCGCGGACCGCGCCGCCCTCCACCAGCAGCCCGATCGCGGAGGCCGGTTCGAGCACGGTGCAACAGCCTCGTTCGTCGGCCGCCCGGGCCAGTGCGGACAGCAGCACCGGCTGCGCCAGCTCCACCGGAAAGCGGTAGGCGTACGGGAAGGTCTCGAAGCGTACGTCGAGCACCCGCGACCCCCCGTCGGCGATCTCGAGCCGGTGCACCTCATGGGTGTGCTCGCGCACCCGCTCCAGCACATCGAGCCCGGCGAGCAGCCGTACCCCGTCCGGCGACACCGACTCGCCGCGGAACGCACGCCCGCCGCCCGCGCGCTGCTCCAGCAGCACCACTTGGCGGCCCAGGCGCACCAGCGCGAGGGCGAGCGCGCGGCCGCCGGGACCGCCGCCCACCACACAGACCTCTGTCCTGATCGTCATGGCTGCGTCTCGTCCTGTCCGGTGGCCACCAACGCCGCCATCAGTCCGGCGTCGAGCATGGTGGAGGCTGCGGTGTCACTGGTGTCGCCGAAGCCCGCGTCGAACAGTGCGACGCTGACCGTGTACCGGCGGTCCACCAGGCAGGTGTGGAAGGTCCATTCGTCGCCGGTGCCGCGCGATCCGTCCGGCCGAAGGACCTGCACCTTGCGCTCCTGCGGCCCGAAGCCGAACTCGGTGAAGCGGAACCGCATGCCCTGCCCGATCGCCTTGCTGTACGCCTCCTTGAGCGTCCAGAGCCGTACCAGCGCGCCGTTGCGGCGCTCGTCGGCAATCTGTGCGAGGGCCTCGCGCTCGTGCGGCGTACACACCTGGTTCTCGGTGCCGAGTCCGAGCATCGGCCGGTCCTTGAGTTCGGCGTCGACCCCGATCCAGCCCCGCCGGGTCAGCCCGACGAGAAGCAGCGTCTCGGTGTGGCTGAGGCTGATGTCGATCTGGTCGAGGCCGCGCAGATACGGGCGTCCGCCCGGTTTGTAGGCGAGCTCGACGGACTGCGGCGACGCCTCGATGACCGCGCAGGCGACATGCTTGAGCAGCAGCCTGGACGCCACGAAGCGGGACCGGATCTGATAGTGCGTCATGGCGGCGAAGCGCGCGTAGTCGCGGCCGAGCAGCGGGCGCAGCTCCGGCGCGTCCAGGTCGGCGGGCAGCCAGTCGTCGAGCTGGGCGTGCACGACCACGCTGCCGTACTCCCGTACCGCGTCACGGACTTGCTCCCAGGGGCCCTCGGGGCCGGTCACCCGCACGGGCCGTGCGAATCCCTGCTCCGTCGCGGGGTTCGCCACGGGTCCCGGAAAGATCACCATGCCAGCCCTCCAGCCGCTTCACCACTCCATCGAGTACGTCTGCCGCGGCAGCTCCGTCGAGCACTCTGTGATCGAAGGTCAGCCCCAGACGCATGACCGGCGCCGCCGCGATGCGGCCGCCACGCACCACGGCACGGTCGGCCACCCGTCCCGCGCAGAAGGTGACCGCCGTGCCGCCGTAGGAGTGAAATACATCGACAGCGCGGTGCCCGAGCGAGCTCACCGCGAAGGTCCCGAGCCGCTGGGCCCTGGCGCCCGGAGTGCGTACTCCGAGCCGGAAGGCCAACTCCCCGACGGGCGGCGGCAGCTGGTTGAGCAGCCGCACCGCCGCGGCGCCCGGTAGGTCGTGCGGGTCGCTCTCGCGGCACAGGTCCACCAAATCCTGGATCTCCGTAAGGGTGGCCACGTCCATGCGCGGCAGTACGGCGGTGAGTGCCACGCGCTCGCCGCTCTCGGTCGTGCGGTCGAGTGCGAGCTTGGCCGCCACGTCCGGCAGCGGCGCGGTGCGCGGCCACAGCACGCCGCGCGCCATCGCGCAGGCCTCGGGGTGCCGGGCGACGATCCGCCCGGCGGCGTACAGCAGATAGCTCACGACCGAGTACCGTCGGCCTGCTGCGCGCTCGGCGCTCCGGTGCTCCTCGACACGGGTCATGTCGACGTCGGCGCCGAGATGGACGGGGGTCGCTGCCCGCGCCCACTTCAGGAAGTGGCGCGTATGGCGTCTGACCCGGTCCCGGGAGAGGCTCATGCGCTCACCGCTGCCGTCCAGATCTCGCCGAGGCTTCGCGCCTGCAGCATCTCGGCTACCGCTATCGGCCTGCCCAGCTCCCGTTCGAGCAGGGCGACCAGGCGCAGCAGATGGACCGAGTCCCAGCAGGCGAGTTCGGCCAGATCGCGTCCGGCGTCCTCGGGTCCCAGGTCGGTGCCCAGATGTTCGTTGGCCAGCGAGATCAGATCGACGACGGTGTGCATGACTCCACCTCCTGGGCCGTGGTGTCGGCCAGTCGAAGCCGCAGCCGCACATGGGTCGGCACGGGCGGCAGTTGCTCCAGGTCGTGCCGGTAGCAGATCTCGCCATCGGTCTCGACAATGGTCTCGAAGCCGTGCGCCGGGTAGTACGCGCGCTGGGCCTCGTTGGCAGCGGTCTGCCGCCACCGTGCGTGTACGGCGGGCAGGGCGGCGGCGCGCGCGGCGTCCAGCAGCCCGGCCAGAACGGCGTCCTCGATGCCGCGGCCCAGTACCCGGCAGCTGACGACCATGTTCTCCAGCCGCAGTCCCGCGCCGTCCCGGCGGGCGAACACCGCGCCGACCACGCCGTCGTCGCCGAAGCGGTCGGCCGCGCGTACCGCGAGGACCAGCGCGTCCGGGTCCTGTGCGAGGCTCCGGATCCGGGTGCTCGTCAGCCGCGCTCCGGTGAGGTTGAACCGGTTGGTGCGCAGGCTCAACTGGGCGATCCTGGCGGTCTCATGGCTGCCCGCGGGGCCGACGTCGACCTCGATGCCGAGGCCGTGCAGGAAGCTCCGGTAGTCCTTCGCCTGTGCGCGCCGCCGGTCGCGCTGTTCGCGTTCCCGGTAGCGCGCGGCCCGCCCGCGGTCCTCCTCGGTGACGGAGGGAACATCGAACCAGCCGTCGGCCAGCAGGTGTTCGGCGTGCCGGGCCGGCTCGTCGTCCAGGGGTACGACGGCTGCTCCCGGCACCCCGGCCCGTACGGCCTCGCGCTCGAAGGCACTGTCGTCGGCGAAGACGACGGCGGATGCCGGGATGCCGAGGCCGGCCGCGATCTTGTGGATCCCTTCGGCCTTGGATCCCCAGTCGGCGACGACGGCGACGAAGTCGTCGCTGCTCAGCGGCCAGTCGGGGTGGGCGGCGAGGGCACGGGCCACCGGTCCAGGATCGTTTTTGCTGCACACGGCGAGCAGTACGCCCTGCGAGGCGAGCTGCTCGATCGTCCGCCTGAAGAGGCCGTACGCGCCCGCGCGCAGCGAGTCCGCCCCGCGCACCCGCTCCGGTCCGTCCTCGGCGAGGACGCCGTCCCACAGCGTGCCGTCGAGGTCGAGGACGAGACATTTCTTGGCGTCGCCACGCAGTGCTCTGGCGAGGTGCCCGGCCTCATGGGCGTATCCGGCCAACAGCTCGGCAGTGCAGTGGGCGTCGGCGTACGCGCCCAGGCGCGGATCGTCGGCGCGCACTCCCGCGGCGGTCAGCGGCTCCAGGTCGAGTACGGCCACTCCCGCCGCCGGATCGGACATCCGCAGCAGATCCGCGTTGAACTCCCGCCAGATCGCGCCCAGTTCGGCGCGCTGCGCGAGTCCGGTCAGCTGATGGGTGAAGCGCCGCAGCAGCGGGACTGTGTTCAGTACGAGGGTCGAGGCGTCGGGCGCGTGCGCCGCATGGGTGGCGGCGAGCTCGGCCAGCAGCAGCCGCTGTCGTTCGGCTTCGAGTGCCACCTCGTACGGCTGCCAGGGCGGCCGCACCCGGTCCCAGACCGTCAGCGGGTCCAGGACGCACAGCGTGAGGTCGGGCCGGTGCGCATACAGCTCGGAAGCCGGGTCGGCGAGGTCCTGGACATAGCCGCCGCTGCCCGCCGCGTAGGGGATCAGCAGCAGTCCGTGCCGGGCGAGTTCGGCGGTGAGCGCGGGCAGGAGTCCTGCGGTGCTGGAGCGCCCGGTCACCGCCATACGAACGGTGGGTGTCGAGGGGTGGGCGGCCAGCACATCCACGGGGTCGAGACGGGCGAGCAGCCGTCCCGCATGGTCGAGCGCGTCGCCGTCGAGCCGGGCGAGGAGTGCGGGGACGGCCGGGTATGCGCCGGCGAGCCGGCCCGCCGCATGCAGCGCCCGTAGCTCCTGCCGCGCCTCCTCCTGCTGTGCTTCGCCTCGCGCGCTCATTCCGTCGCCTCCACTGCGAAGCCGGCCTTGATCCACTTGCTCGACTCGATCGCGATGCCGACGGCGCGGCCCGCCGCCCCCAGCCGCGGCAGCAGCCGCTCCAACTGGAAGAAGACCAGCGCGTTTCCGTTGTTTCCGGTGTCCGCGACACAGGAGACCTCCTCCCACTCGAGTCCCTGCCGCAGACCCCTCGTGATGCGCTCGGTCATCCGGCCGCCGAGTTGGGGCGGCAGGACGTGACCGAGCGATCCGGCAGGCCAGCCCAGCCTGTCGAGCAGGGTGTCGAGCACCTCCTGGGCCATCACGGGGACCTGGGCCTCGACGGCCTTGTAGTCCTCCGTCACGGCGGGCAGCCCGCTGTGGCGGTCGGCAAGACCGAACCACTCGACCCGCTGTCCCGGCGCGCGGCCGAGTCCGCCGAGCCAGTGCTCGGCCCTGGCCAGCACGGCCCGGGCGGCGCCCGGCCGGCGGGTGAGTGCGGCGGCTCCCGCGCCGTCGCCGAAGAGCACATAGTTGACCAGCTGCGACGGCGGCAGCTCCCGGAAGTCCTGGCGCAGGTCGAGGTGCTTGCTGCAGACGTCGCCGCCGATCACCAGGCCCACCGGACGCTCGCCGCGTGCTCCGCCCGCGAGCAGCGTCGAGGCGAGCGCCAGCGCCTGTACGGCTCCGGAGCAGCCGGACTGGAGCTGGTACACGGGCACGCCGTCGATGCCTAGCCGGTCGGCCACCAGCGCGGCCGTGGTCGGCATCAGCGCGTCGGGGGTCGCGGTTGCCACGACGACGAAGGCCACGTCGTCGGGATCCGCTCCCGCGTCCGCGAGCGCCCGGTCGGCGGCGTCGGTGCACAGGTCCTCCAGCGTCCAGCGGACGTTGCCGCCGTCGAGGTCTCGTGCGAAGTACCGGGTTCTGGTGCCGATGAACGTCTCGACCCACTCGGGCGCGATGCCGAGCCGCCGGGACAGGTTGACGTTGTCGACGGGCTCACCCGGCAGGGCGGTGCCGACCCCGGCCAGCCCGATGGGCCCGCCGCGGCCCGCCGGCCAGGTCATGGGGCCACCGCCGCGTCGAGCTGCTCGCTCAGATAGCCGATCAGGGACTCGACGCTGACCAGGCTGGAGAGCATCTCCGGCATGGACAGTTCGCCGACCTCCGGAAAGCGCACCTCCAGCCGGTACTTGAGCTCCATGAGCATCACGGAGTCGAAGCCGAGGTCGTCGTAGAAGCGCAGGGTGTCGTCGAGTTCGTCGTGGCGGCCGCCGCGAACCTTGACGACGGCCTCGCGCACTCCCTGGCGCACCCGGTCGGGGTCGGGCGCGGCAGCCGGTACTCCGGGCAACTGCGGCGCGGCGGCAGCGCCGCCTGGCGCCTGGTGCCAGGAGCGCCACTGGGTGGAAAAGGCATGTGCGGGCATGCGCACGGCCCGTTTCTCTGCGTCGGGGTAGAAGGTGTCCCAGGCCGGGTCGAGTCCGTCCTGGTGCAGCCGGGCGAGGAGTTCGCCGACCTCCCGCGGCCCGGAGCCCTCGCCCCGGCAGACGCCGAGGGCGGGGATGTCGCGGGCCGGGCCGATCCGCCGCAGCAGATTGCTGAGCACCGGTTTGGGGCCGATCTCGACGACATGGGTGGGCGGCCGCTCGCTCAGCGAGGTGACGGCGTCCTCGAACCGTACGGTCGCCGAGATGTGCTCCGTCCAGTAGGCGGCGTCCAGTTCCTCGCCGGGGGCCAGGAGCCGGCCCCGTACGGTCGAGTGGAAGGGCAGCCGGGGCCGTCCGCCGGGGATGCGGGACGCGACCCGCTCGAAGCGGCCCAGCATGGGTGCCATCAGCGGGGAGTGGAAGGCGTGCGAGACCTTGAGCGGGGTGCAGGCGAGGCCGCGCTCCTCAAGACGGGCGCGGACGCGGCCGAGGGCGTCGAGGTCGCCGGAGAGCACGGTGGCGCCGGGCCCGTTGAGTGCGCCGATGCCGACGGTGGGTTCGTCCGCGACGACAGCGGCGGCCTCCGCGGGGCGCGCCCTGGTCGCCAGCATGCCCCCACCTTCCGGCAGTTGCTGCATAAAGGCGCCGCGTACGGCGACGAGCCTGGCCGCGTCCGCCAGGTCCAGTGCTTCGGCTACGACGGCTGCGGCGAACTCGCCGATGCTGTGCCCGATGACGGCGGCGGGCCGCACCCCGAGCTCCATCAGCGTGCGGGCGAGTGCGTACTGCACGGCGAAGAGTGCGGGCTGGGTGGTGCCGGTCCGGTGCACGACGGGGTCCCCGGCGAGGATCACCTCGTGCACCGGGGTCACGGTGTAGGGCTGGAGTGCCTTGGACGCCTCTTCCAGGAAGGTGCGGTAGACGGCCGAGCCCTCGTACAGTCCGGCCGTCATCCGCGGGTACTGGGAGCCCTGTCCGGTGAACGCGAAGGCCAGCGCGGGCTCTTCGGCCGCCGCCGGATATTCGGTCTCCAGCTCCGCTCCGGCGAACAGCCGGGATGCGAGCTCTTCGGTGCTGTCGGCGACGGTGGCGAAGCGGTACGGCAGCACGGCCCGGGACCGGTTGCTGGTCCAGCACAGCCGGGCGAGATCGTCACTGGTGCGGCCGGCGACGTCCACGGCCTGAAGTCGCAGATTGCGGCGCAGGGCCGTGGGGGTGTCGGCGGACAGCGTGAACACCCCCGCGCGCGGGCCCGCTGCGGCGGACGCCTCGGTCACCGGGGCGGTTTCGAGAACCACATGGGCGTTGGTGCCGCCCATGCCGAAGCTGGAGACGCCCGCCCGGCATCCCTCGGTGGGCAGTTCGAGCGGCTCGGTGATCAGTGCCATGGAACGGCGGGCGAGACCGAGCCGAGGGTTCTCCTCGCCGTACGAAGGGCTGCCGGGCACGACACCGTGGCGCAGCGCCAGTACGGTCTTGATCAGTCCTGCCATTCCGGCCGCGCCCTCGGTGTGGCCGATCGCGCCCTTGACCGCGCCGATCGCGAGCGGCCACTCCCGTACGCCTTGCGGGTCGCTGAACACGTCGCCGAGCGAGAGGACTTCGATCTGGTCGCCCAGCGGGGTGCCGGTGCCATGTGCCTCGACGAAGCGGATGTGCTGGGGGGCGACCTGGGCCCGACGGCACGCGGTGGCGATCACCTCGCGCTGGGAGGCGCGGTGCGGGGCCATGATGCCGTTGCTGCGGCCGTCCTGGTTGACGGCGCTGCCGAGGATCACCGCGTGGACGGGGTCACCGTCGCGTACCGCGTCGTCGAGCAGCCGCAGAGCCACCACACCGACTCCCTCACCGCGGCCGATGCCGTCCGCGGCCGCCGAGAAGGGCTTGCACCGGCCGTCGGGCGCGGCGAGTCCGGCCTGGGCGTAGATCTCGTCGAGCACCGAACCGGCCACGATGTTGACGCCCCCGGCGAGCGCGAGGTCGCACTCCCCCGCGCGCAGGGCGGTGCACGCCAGATGCACGGCGACCAGGGAGGAGGAGCACGCCGTGTCCACGGTGAGGCTCGGGCCGCGCAGATCGAGCTGGTAGGCGATGCGGTTGGCGAGCATGGAGCGGCCGCTGCCGGTGCCGGTGCGCGGAGTGATCCCCTCGGGCGCGGCGAGGCTGAGTCGCAGCCAGTCGTCGGACATGGAGCCGACGAAGGTGCCCACCGAGCCGCCCGCGAGCCGGGTCGGTGACAATCCGGCGTCCTCGACGGCCCGCCAGGAACATTCGAGGAGCAGCCGCTGCTGCGGGTCCATCGCACTCGCCTCGGCCGTGGGGATGCCGAAGAAGGAGCGGTCGAAGGCGTCGGCGTCGGCCAGGAAGCCGCCGGGCACGTCATAGGGGCCGCGTGAGGCGGGGCGTTCGCCGATCGCGACGGCCCGGCTCATCAACAGCCGCCAGTACGCGTCCGGCCCTGGCGCGCCGGGGAATCTGCAGTCCAGACCCACCACCGCGACCGGGTGCCGGGACGGGCCCGATGGACGGCCCATGGTCATACCTCCCGATGCTCGCCGCCGGCCTTGGTGAACTCCTCGGCGAGGTGGTGGGCGAGATCGTCGGCCGTGGGGTGGTCCCAGGCGACGGTCGGTTCCAGGAAGAGCCCGAACTCCTCCTCGATGTCTCCGTAGAGGCTGAGCGCCGCCACCGAGTCCAGCCCGTACTCCGCGAACGGAGTGTGTGCGCCGATCTCGTCGGCGGAGCGCTGGAGATACTCGCTGAGCCGGTTGATCAGCCAGTGCCGGAAGTCCCGTTCGTCGAACTCGGCCACAGGCTTGGTCGACCAGGGACCCGGGGCGTCTGGCCCGGTGGAATGCAGCACCATCTGATGCTCCTCAACAACGTGTCTGTCGTCAGCCGGCGATCGGGGTGTCGTACAGGTCGTAACTGCGGGCTTCGTGATAGCGGTTCAGCACCTCGTCGAGCAGCTGGTCCTCCCAGCCGTCCGGAAGTGTGGGGAGCGGGTGGCCGAGCCGTTTCACCAGGCGGGCCAGCGCGGCGGCGAGCCAGGCGGGCGCGGCGAGGAACGCGTCGTCCTCCGGCTCCTGGTGCAGCCACACGCCCAGGCAGGCGGCGCCCGCCAGGAGCAGCGTGTAGCGGTCGGCGATGGCATACGCCTTGGGGCTGGCCAGTACGGTGCGGTCCTTGGGCGACATGTCGCTGCACTCCGCCTGCAGGCTGCGCAGCTCGTCCTCGAGCGCCGTGGCCAGCGCGGTGAGCGCCTCGGCGTACTGGCCGGCCCGGGATCCGGCCGCGCCCGCGATGGCCTCGGCCGCGCCCTCCAGCGAGCCGATCAGCGCGTCGCTGCTCGCAACAAGGACCAGCCTGGCGGGGTCGAGCGGCGGGAGCCCGTCGCGGACCCGGAAGAGCCCCTCGGGCGCGGGCTTCCCGGAGAACCAGGAGGTGCGGGCAAGACGCGGCAGCTGCGGAATGATCGTGGCCTGGCAGGCGGCTGTGCCCGCGTGGCCGAGGCTGATCATCGGCAGATCCCGGACGTGTTTCTGGAAGGCCCCGTAAGCCCCGTCGCGTACATAGAAGTTGGCGCCGAGGACGATGGACAGGTCGTAGGCGGTCTCGGTGAGCAGCTTGGGCAGCAGATACTTCACGGCGGCCGCGTAGACACTGGTGGCCTCGGGAACCAGATGCACGGCCCGGGTCGCGGCGAGCGCCAGGCAGTCGCTGATCAGCAGATCGGTGAAGGCTCCGACGATGGTGGCGCGGGCGTGCGGGATCTCCAGTACGGAGCGGTGGTAGAGCTTGCGGTCCAGCGCGAAGGACACTGCGGTGCGCAGCGCGGTGTCGCCGCCGCCGAGGATCATGGACGGCAGCACGCTGCGGGTGATCTGGAAGGACCGCAGGGCCAGTTCGACGCCGTCGCCCAGCTTGCCGACGAGCGCGTCCCCGGGCAGCGGGCAGTCGGTGAACTCGACGCCCGCGTTCCGGCAGCCGCGTACGCCGACCGTCTCGTACCGCGGCAGATAGCTGTAGCGGTCGGCGGGCACGACGCTCTTGTCGACGAGCAGCACGGAGTGGCTGCGGCTGCCGACGGTGTCCTCGGTGCGGCTGAACAGGACCAGTGCCTCGGCCCGTTCCACGTTGTTGATGACGTGTTTGGCGCCCGACATCACAAATCCGTCGTCGGTCGGCGTGGCGCGGAACTCGTTGCGTACGAAGTCATTGCCGTGGGCGAGTTCGTGATACGCGATGGCCAGCCGGCCGCCACCGAGGAGCAGATCGGCGACCCGCCGCTGCTGTTCGGGAGTGCCCGCCGCCCAGATGGCGATCGCCGCAAGGAAGGTGGTGGCCCCGTAGCCGAGCCCGAGGCTGGCGTCGCGGCGGAAGACGCCGCGCAGCACCCGGCCGAGGGTGTCGATGCGGTCGAGGCGGCCGCCGAGCTCGGTGGGCACGAACTCCGCATTGAGCCGGAAGCCGGCGAGGGCTTCCTCGGCCTCGGCGAGCAGTTCGCCGCGTTCGTCGGCGGCGAGGAGCGCGTCCAGGCCGAGCGGGTTGTCGGCGTCGCCGGGGTCGCCGAGCCGCCTCTCCAGGTCGGCGACACGCCGCTGGATGAGGACTTCTTCCTGGCTGGTCTGGCTCGGGGTCAGCATGGCGGTCCTTCTGCGATACGGCCGGGCAGCAGGGAGAACAGCTCTCCCGCCTCGTACTGTTCGGTCAGCCGCGCGAGCAACCGCTCGAACAGCGACTCCAGTTCGCTGTCGTAGGCCGCGGGCCTGCGTGGCTGCGGTCCGGTGAGGCCGGGCACCGCCTGTTCGAGCCGTTCCACGAGCCGGGCCAGGCAGGCTTCGAGCCACAGGCCCGCCGTCCAGTGCCCGGCGGTGCCCGTCTGCCGCGCGAGCCGCCGGTTGTGCCGCCAGACGCCGAGGCAGCAGGCGGCCGCGAAGCAGACGCTGTACCCCCGGGCCAGGTCGAAGCTCTCCACCGGCGCGCCGCCGGGCACGGGCCGTGCGGCCCGCATTCTGGTGTGCAGTTGGTCCGCCGCGACGGCGAGGGTGCGGGCGAGTGCGGCGGCCCGGGCGAGCTCCGGCTCCCGGGACGCCTGCGCGCCGAGCACTTCGGCGTTGTTCGGCAGCGAGCCGAGTACGGTGCTGCCGCGCCGCGCGAGCAGGCTGAGCTGCCCCGGGCGCAGGACGGGCAGTTCGTGGGTGTGGCAGAAGGTCGCCGCGAGGGTGTCCGGGTCGGGGGCTTGGACCGGATGGAACCGGCCCAGACTCCGGAACTGGGCCGTCAGCGCATACAGGTTGACCATGGTGTTGCCGTCGAAGATGCCGACGATGCGGTGGTCGCGCTCCAGCTTCTGGAACCGGCCGTGCTCGTAGTAGTCCCGGAGGAAGGCGCGGGCGCCCAGCACCCCGCGCAGCCGGTTCAGGATGTCGTCGGCGACGGTCGGCACCAGGTACTTGGCGACCGCGGAGGTGACGCTGAGCTCGCCGGGGAAGGTGTGGATGGAGCGCGCGGCGACGGTGCTGAGCGCTTCCATCGCCAGCAGGTCGGCGTAGGTCTCGGCGAGGGTCCTGCGGGCGGCGGGGAGGTCGAGCAGCTTGCGTCCGTACAGCTCCCGTTCGGCGGCGAACCGATACGCGACCCGCAGCCCGTGGTCGGCGGCGCCGAGCGAGAGCGCGGTGCACAGCGACCTTGTGATCTGCAGGGCCTTGAGGACGGTCTCGGGGCCTTCGCCCTCGCGGCCGACCAGGCCGCAGGCGTCCACGGGCGCGCGGTCGAAGGCGATACCGCTGATGTCCGCGCCGCGGATGCCGAGGGTGTGCACCTTCGGCAGCGTGCGGTAGGTGTCCTTGGGGAGTTCGTTCTTGTCGACGAGCAGCAGGCTGAAGCCGCGCGGGCCGCCCTCGGAGGCGGTGCGGGCGAGCAGGCAGACAAGACGTCCCCGGGTCGCGTTGTTGATCAGCCACTTCTCGCCGCTGATCACATAGCCGCCCCGGGTGCGCTCGGCGACGACCTCTCCGGCCATCAGGTCGCTGCCGTGGGTGCGTTCGGTCAGGCCGAGGGAGACCGGTTCGCCGGCGGCGACCAGGGACGCGAGGCGTTCGGCTCCGGCGAAGTCCTGCGCGACCCAGACGCAGACCGAACCGAGGAAGGTCTTGCCGTGTCCGATGGCCGTGGTCAGATCGCGGCGGGCGATGGTGCGTACGATCTCCAGGAGTTGAGGGAAGCCGGTGAGCGCGCCGCCGTATTCGGCCGGGATGTAGTAGTGGTGGACCCCGAGCGCGCCGAGCAGTTCGCAGGCCGCGGCCGGGAACTCCTCGGCCGCGTCCTCGCTCGCGGCGCGTGCGTAGGACAGCGGTCCCGCGCCGTTGGGGTCGCCGAGCCTCTCGTCCAGCTGTTCCGCCAGCTCCCAGCGCGGGCCGGCGTCCTCGGCCGTGTGCCGGCTGCCGGTGCGTTCGGTGGTCGCCGTCATCCGCCGTCCCCGGGCGCCCTGTCGGTGGGCGCACCCACCGAGACCAGTTCGCGGACCTCGGGGTGCAGCACCTCGTGCAGCGGCTGGATGCGCCCGTCGAGGAAGAGCTGGCGCATGGCGGTGCGCTGGAGCTTGCCGCTGGTGGTGCGGCGTACGGTGCCGGGGCGGACCAGTAAGACGTTCTCGGCGGCGACCTCGAACTCCTTGGACACACACATCCGTACGGCCGCGGACAGAGAGGCCAGCTCGGCCTCGAAACCGGAGCCGGTGCGCACCTCCTGGACGACGACGACATGGTCGCGGTCCGACTCGACGGCGAAGGCGGCACTGGAGCCGAAGAGGGCGCTCACCCGCTGCACGCTGCGCTCGATGTCCTGGGGGTAGAGGTTGCGGCCCGCCACGATCATGATGTCCTTCATGCGGCCGGTGATGTACAGCTCGTCGCCGTCCATGACGCCGAGGTCTCCGGTGCGCAGATATCCCTCTTCGCCCTCGTCGGTGGTGGCCTTGAAGGCGTGGGCGTTCTCCAGAGGACGGTTCCAGTAGCCGCGGGCGACGCTCTCGCCGCGTATCCAGACCTCGCCCACCGCGCCTGCCGGAAGCCTGCGGCAGTTGGCCGGGTCGACGATGGCCACCTCGCAGTTGCGCGGCGTGCCCGAGCTGACGAGCGTCCTGGCAGGCCTGCCCTCGGGTGCGGGCCGCAGCCGGTGGTGTTCCAGCTCGGCCGCGTCCACGACCCGGGTGGTGGCGAGGCTGCCCCGCTCCTTGCCGCTCACCAGCAGCGTGGACTCGGCAAGTCCGTAGCAGGGGTAGAAGGCCTCCTTGCGGAAGCCGGCGGGGGCGAAGCGCTCGGCAAAGGCGTCCATCGTCTCGGCCCGTACCGGCTCCGCGCCGTTGACGGCCGTCTCCCACCGGGAGAGGTCGAGCTGTGCGATCTGGTCGTCCTTGATCCGGCGCAGACACAGGTCGTACGCCAGGTTGGGGCCGCCGCCGGTGGTGATGCCGTACTGGTCGACCATCTGCAGCCAGCGCAGCGGCCTCTTCACAAAGGTCATCGGCGGCATCAGCACTCCGGCACTGCCGAGCCAGAGCGGATGCAGCAGATGGCCGACGAGGCCCATGTCGTGGTGGAACGGCAGCCAGCCGCCGACCCGCGACTCGCTGCTCGTGTGCATCGCCTGCTGGATGGCGCGCTGGTTGGCCAGCAGATTGCGGTGGGTGACCATCACACCCTTGGGCTCGCTCACCGAACCGGAGGTGTACTGCAAGAAGGCCACGTCGTCGGGGAACAGGCCGGGATGCTGCCAGGCGGCCGCGTCGCCGACCTCCGCGCGGTCGGTGGCCAGGCAGGCGACCTCGGAGTGGCCGATGTTGGCGAGGAGTTGGGAGACCGTCGACGCCAGGGACGCGTCGGTGAGGATGTAGCTGACCGAGGCGTCCCGGACGATGTTGGCGACCCGTTCGACGTTCTGCCGGGAGCCCACGGGAGCGGGTGCGGGCACGGCCACCGCCCCGGCGAACAGACAGCCGAGGAAGCTGCTCATGAACTCGCGTACCTCGTTCTGGAGGATGAGCACCCGGTGGCCGTGCGAGCCGCGCTCCTGGAGCCAGGAGGCCAGCCGTTTGGCCCGTTCGCCTAGTTCGCCATAGCCGAGCACATCGGATTCCAGCTCACCCTGCTGATTCGCACCGACGCAGAAGTAGGCCTCCTGGTGCGCGAGTTCCGATGTTCTGTGCAACGCGAGTTCGGTGAAGTTCCGGTGTGCAGCCATCTTTTCCCCCAGAGCCGCGTACTTATGGCCAGAGCTTGGGAAATCCGTCTCAAGACCACCTTGAAGGCGACTCGACCTCCGGGAAAAGACTGAGATATTCAGCGCTGTCCTCTCGCGGAAAACTGTCCCCGGGCAGGATTTCTTCATGGTCGACGCCGGGGATCCACACCCAGTACATCCCGTAGGCGATAAGTGCCCTGCCCATGGGGCGCAGCACATTGACGAGCAAAAAACTTCGCAACGACGACATGGCCGTACTCTCCTTGGCGCAGAAATGCCAGTGCCGTACGACCATGCGCTTCGCCGGTCGACTCTCGCTCTAGGGCCAGGTCGCGGACCTGCGCTCAGGACAGCCGAAGAGCCGTGTCTATCAGCGGCACATGGCTGAATGCCTGCGGGAAATTGCCCACCAGCCGGCCGCGCCGGGTGTCCCACTCCTCGGCCAGCAGACCGAGGTCGGTACGGAGCGCCAGCAGCCGCTCGAACAGCTGCCGGGCCTCGTCCCGGCGTCCGATCAGGGCCAGATCGTGGGCGAGCCAGAAGGAGCAGGCGAGGAAGACGCCTTCGCCGCCGGGCAGTCCGTCCCCGCCGACGCTCTGTGAGCCGCCGTCCGGCACCGGGTAACGGCGCACGAACCCGTCGTCGCACAGCTCCCGCTGGACGGCCTCGATGGTGCCCACCACCCGGGGGTCGTCGGGCGGCAGAAAGCCCATCTGCGGGATGAGCAGGAGCGAAGCGTCGAGCTCGCTCGAGCCGTAGTACTGCGTGAAGGTGTTGCGTTCGGGGTCGTAGCCGTGGGCGCAGACGTCGCGGTGTATCTCGTCCCGCAGCGCGCGCCAGCGCTCCACCGGGCTCTCCAGCGGGAGCCTGCTCAGCCTGCGTACGGTGCGGTCGGCCGCGACCCAGGTCATCACCTTGGAGTGGACGAAGTCGCGGCGCGGGCCGCGCACTTCCCAGATTCCTTCGTCGGGCTCGCGCCAGTTGGACTCCAGGTGGTTCATGAGCTTCATCTGCAGGATGTGGGTGCTGTCGTCGCGGGAGAGCCCCGAGGTCTGGCCGAGCCACAGCGCGTCCACGACCTCGCCGTACACATCGAGCTGGAGCTGGCTGGCCGCGCCGTTGCCGATGCGAACCGGGCCGGACTTCTCGTAGCCGGGCAGCCACGGCAACTCCGCCTCGGGCAGCTCGCGTTCGCCCGCGACCCCGTACATGATCTGGAGGTTCTGTGCGTCTCCCGCCACCGCCCGCAGCAGCCATTCGCGCCAGCGGCGCGCCTCTTCGCGGTAGCCGGTGCGCAGCAGGGCGGTGAGCGTCATGGCGGCGTCGCGCAGCCACGCGTAGCGGTAGTCCCAGTTGCGTACGCCGCCGATCTCCTCCGGCAGGGAGGTGGTGGGGGCGGCGACGATTCCGCCGGTCGGGGCGTACGTGAGCGCCTTGAGGGTGATCAGCGAACGGACCACGGCCTCGCGCCAGGGGCCGGAGTAGCTGCACTGGGCCGTCCAGCGGGACCAGAACCGCTCCGTGTGGGCCAGGAGCCCCGCCGCGTCGGGCCTGGGCGGTGCGTCGCCGTGCGAGGGCTGCCAGCTCAGTGTGAGGGTGACCCGCTCGCCCGCGCCGACGCTGAAGGCGGCGTGGGTGGTCAGATCGCTGCCGTACGTGTCGACGTCGGCGTCGAGCCAGAGCGCGTCGGGCCCCGCGATGGCGACGAGCCGGTCCCGGCCGCCCGGTGCGTGCTCGCGCTGCACCCAGGGCACGATCCGGCCGTAGCTGAAGCGCATCCGCAGTGAGGACGTCATGCGGACCCGCCCTGAGACGCCCTCCACCATTCGTACGAGAGTGGGTGCGGCATCCGGCCTACCGCGGCCGGCACCCCTGGGCGGCATGAAATCAATCAGCCGCACCGTGCCCTCGGGGGTGTCCCACTCGGATTCCAGGACGAGTGAGTCACCGCGGTAGCGCCGCCGGGTCGCGGCGCCCGCGCCGTCGGCGGCCTGGGCGGGCGCGAGCCGCCAGAAGCCGTGGTCCTCCGTGCCGAGCAGCCCGGCGAAGACCGCGGGCGAGTCGAAGCGGGGCAGACAGAACCAGTCGACCGAACCGTCCCTGGCGATCAGGGCCGCGGTCTGCATGTCCCCGATCAGTGCATAGTCCTCGATGAGCGCAGCCACACGAACTCCCGGAACACCGTCGCAACCGTCCCCGGAGGCGGACCCCCGTCTCCCCCGCACAGCGCAGGGGATTCGGGCACGTTACGCGTGACACCTCGAATCTCGGCTGGCCGCCGGGTCAGCGCGGCACCCGGCGTTCCGGTGGGCCACGCCGCGCGGTCGAGGCCCGGCGTGCGCCGGCCGACCGGCCGTGGTGCGAGGTGGCGTCTCCGGAGCCCCTCGGCGGCAGTGCCCGGCCTGTGGCAGCCCCGCCAACCGGGCGGGTCTGCCGGGCCCGTCCGGCATGGCGCCGGGCCGACGGCGCGAAGTGCCGCGTGCTGATTGCCTCCGAACCTGCAGGAGAGGCTCGTGAACCACCCCAGGCCTCAAGGAACCCGGAAATCGGCGTCCACCGGCGCGGGCCATGACACTGCCGGTCAGCCCGGGGTCATCGGCATTGCACTCGCCGCCGTGCTGACGGCCGCACTCGCCCAGGGTTCCTGGCAATGGTTCGCCACATACATCGGGCTGACGCTTCTTGCGGTGGTCTTCGCCTTCTATCGACTGCCGGCGTGGACGCCCGGCATCCGATCCGCATTCGTGCGGAATCTGGTTGCGTTCTCGCTGGTCGTCGGCCTGTGCGTAGCGATCGCACTGGCCCCATTGCTGCAGCGCCGGGCTTGGCTGTTTCCCATGTCGGGCACCCGTAGCGAGTGTCCTGAGCCGGGCGCGTACGAGGGCATCCGGACGGAGGCCGCGCTGGCGAACCTGGCTGGTCGCGACAGTGCCGCTTTGGCTTACGCGCAGGAGGTCCAGAACCATGACGCCGTTGCCGTCTGCCTGGCGGCCACTACGACCCAGTGGCTGCCCATGTACGGGGCCGGGGCAGCCGTGCTGGTGGGCGTGGGCGCGTGGTCCCGCGCCCGGGCCCGGGCGAGGAAAGAGGCCCAGCCGGAAGTCTTTTCCTCGGGGCCTGCAACCGTGCGAGCGCGACAGGACGACACACGCTAGCTGCGGCCGGAAACCCCTCAACCACGCGGGATACGACGCGGTCAGCCGCTGGAGACCGCCCTCAGATGCGACTTGCCGCGCCGCACATCGGGCGGCACGGCGGCCCGCGCCTCCCGCAGCACCAGTGTCATCCGCGTGAATCCCCGGTCCTGGAGAGTCCCGGGCGTCTCGTCGACGATCCGGCACTCGGTGCGTCCCCACCGCGGATCCGGGTGGTTCAGCGGCCGTACGGCTCCGTCGTGGTGCACGGCGGCCGCCCCCATCGCGCGCATCCAGTGCGGCAGCCCGGACCGGTAGGCGGCGTCCATGATCGGGTCGTCGGCGATGTCGTCCCGAATGGCCTGAAGCACACGGTCTTCGGAGTCGCACTCCAGGGCCGCGTCGAGCTGGGCCAGCAGGGGCAGGCACCAGCTCGTCTCGCGGTCGCCGAGCACGACGCCCGCGTCCGGATGGAACAGCACGAAGCGGAGGAAGTTCTGGCCCGGCATGGCGGTGGGATGCGGCCCGATGCCGTGGAACAGCGCCTCGAAGGCGTGGTTGGCGTGCGCCACTTCCCAGCGCCGGTCGAAGAGCACGGACGGCATCGGCACGGCGTCCATCATCGCGGCGTAGTCGCGCAGATAGGCCTGCGTCTCCGGGTCGGCAGGGTCCACCGGCTCCGCGGGCCGGGCGGGCGCCACGGGCACGGTGGGCAGCGCGGGCGCAGTGACGGGCCCGAACGGCCGCGTCGGCCCGGACGGGAAGGCGGGCCCCGACGGGCGCGCAGGCCCCAGCGGATGCGCCGGCCGGGAGGCTCCCGGGGGCCTGCTCAAGGCCTGCGGCGGATCACGGTCGACGGCGAGGCGGAACAGCCAGCCGCCCTGCTGGTCGGTCATCTCAAGGGCCTTGACCAGGGCGCAGAGCGCCTCGTCGGTCCACTCCTGGGCGGGCGCCCGCTCCCAGCTGCCGTACGCACCGGTACTGATCTCGAGGCGTGCGGCAACGTCCTCCACGCTCAGCCCGAGCTCCTCACGGCGCCGTCTGAGGACATCCGTGAGCCGCCTGGCCCGGAGCGCGCCACGGGTCGACCCCGCGCACCCTCGACGCCCCTGAACACCAGGCCGTTCAGCGCCTGCCTCATGTGTCATCGAGAACGCCACCCTTCTCGAAGTCCCGCTGTGGGAGCGCCCTTTCGATCTTCAACTGCTTGGCGATCCTGCTACCACACGCACAGTGATGTCAACTATCGTGGCATTCTGCGCCGTTGAGCGCTCAGATCGCGCCACAGCTGTGGCAAGACCTGACTGTGCGCCACTCAAACGGTTAATCTCCGGGCAGCCAATGTGTGCGGAGTGACCCCGCGTGATCTAGGAGACCTACTGGTGACAGACGGCTTCTTGGTTCCGGGCCCAACGGCCACAGGCCCGCTGGCGGCATCCGTCGCCCGCGTCGCCGAACTCGCCATAAAACTCGGTCTGAGTCACGGCGATGTCTTCGACGTCCACCAGCTCTCCGATGCCTCGGGCGTCCCGGCCGACGTGGTCAGCGACCTGCTCGACGGCCGTCCGGCCGGTGAACCCGATCTCCAGGCACGCTTTCTGCAGCGCTTCGACCTGCTGCGCAGAACGCGGCTGAAGCCCAACGGCCGCCGGTACACCCAGCAGGAGATCGCCGACGGCGCAGGCATGTCCCGGCAGCAGGCGGGCGCCCTGATCAACGGCGACCGCCGGCCGACCATGGAGCACTGCGATGCGATTCAGAGGTTCTTCGGGGTGCATGCCGGATTCCTCAGCGCGGAGGACGCGGACGCCCTCAACGGCGCCCTGCAGCGCACCGAGCAGCGACTGCTTCAGGACTACGCCGGCGAAAGCGACCCACTGGAGCGCCTCCTGCTGGACCATGGTGTACGCGGCATCGCCTGGCGGGCCGCGCAGCTGCCCACCGACAAGCACCGCGACAAGGTCACCGAGTGGCTCGACATGCTTCTGGAGAGCGTCAAGCCGACCGAGCCCTGACCTACGGAGCGATGTGTGGAACCGTGATTTCAGGACACGGTTTCAACTACGCGTGTGCACGCGACTGCTGACGGGGAGAGGAGAACGGTGAGCATTGGCAAGGAGATGCGTCGGCTGTGCGGCGAGCTGATCGCCGGAATCGATCTGCCCGCCCCGGCGGAGCCCGCCGATCTCTATGCCGCGCTGTGCAACGGAATGAGCAAGCGCCGCGGCCGGCCCGTCCGGCACCGCATGGCCGCTTTCCCGCCGGGCACGGCGAGCGGGCTCTGGCTCGACATGACGGACCAGGATCTGATCGTCATCGAGGAGCGCACCGCACCCGACCACCAACTGGTCATTCTCGGCCATGAGCTGTGGCACATGAAGGCCGGGCACTGTACCCATCATGTCGCCGGGGCAGCTGTCGCGGCTCGGCTGCTCTCGGACGAGGCGGACCTGCAGGCGACCGTGCTGAAGGTCGCCGCACGGACCCGCTTCGACCAGGCCGAGGAGAACGAGGCGGAGAGCTTCGGTCTGCTGCTCGGCAGCAAGTGCCGCTCCTGGCTGGCCGGTTCGACCGGTCGTGGACCCGTACGACGGGACGGACTCGCCGGCCGTATCGAGGCGTCCTTGGGATACCGCGGGCCACAGGGCTGACGCACGCCTTCACGCGTGGCGGGCGCGTCACACCTGCCGGGCAGTTTCCGGCAGGGCCGCGCTTCTGCGTGCGGCGGCAACGATCGAAGACCGGGACAGGGTTCGGGACAGGGCGACCAGGCCGTCCGATGCGTCGGCGTACTCGAGACGGGGTGCGTCGGAGCGCGGATCGGGAAGTGGGGCCGTCGAACGGCTCGCCGCCGTGTGCGCGCTGCACGCTGAGGCAATCATCGCCGCCTCGGCCACCAGACCGGCCCGTTCGGGCGGGACACCTCGTGAGGTCGCCGTGGCAAGAGCGTGCTCCCTGACGCCGCTGCTGAGGTAGGGAGCGAGGTTGAGAAGACCATCGTGGATGGCGGCCTCCCGGTGGCACCTGCGCAGTTCCACCGAGGACCACCAGGCGATCGTCATGGTCGCGGCCCATGGCGTCGCTGAACCCTGCAGTTCCAGCCACAGCGGCTTGAGCCGACGATATTGGAGGTAGGCGCGCCAGGTCGACGTTGCCCGGTCGCCCACCAGGGGGAGGATGAACCCGACACCGCACATGAGTGCGGCGGCGGACGCCAGCGGCGGGGCGACGTAGGTGCTCAGGTAGTCCCAGTCGCGGTGGGTCCAGCGGGCCAGTACGGCCGCGAACTTCGCCGCGAGATAGCCGACGTCCAGCGCACCGCCGAGGACGATGAGTGCCAGGCCGGTGCGCAGCGAGCCGTCGACCTGGCGCAGCCATCGCCAGCACAGGGTGGTCAGGACGACGCTTCCCGAAGCGTGCGCCACGAGGTAGAGCGTGATCATCTCACGCATGAACGGCGTGGTTGCGTAGTAGGTGTCCAGGTCACGGAGGCGCTCGACGGGAGCGTCGGCCAGGACGAAGAGGACGACTATGGCGAGGGTGACCACGCCGTACGCGCCGAGGCACAGGACGGTCGAGCGCCGGATCTGATCGGGCCGGCCACCACGCCAGTTGATGATCAGCACGATGCACGAGCCGCTGAACGCCGTCAGGACGCTGTAGACCAGCGGGGCCGAGAAGTTGACGACGCCGGTCAGGTCGTTGACAGCGGCAATCGTGGGCGGCGCCGCCAGGAAGAGGACGGCGCAGCCCACGAGGAGCAGGGCGCACACGGAGCGCATCAGCGGGTCGTGCCAGGTGCGCCGGAGGGTGGGGAGCTTGATCAGGAGGGCGGTCAGCAGAACGACGCCGGGAATGTAGAGGATGAGGCCGTCGTTCATCGCCGTCGGATCGTCACTGCGCGGAGGTGGGCTGGACCTGCGTGACGCGGCCGCCCTGGCCGACGACCACCTTCAGTTCCTCCTCGGTCAGCGGGGGGCCGCTCAGCGGCTTCCTGCCGGGACCGCGCAGGGTTCCCGCCACGATGTCCGGGTGCAGCCACGACGTGACGGGCTCGGACATGGTGACGACGCCGAGGAACGCCCGCGTGACCTGGGCGCGACCGGTCGCCGTACGGACCAGCCTGTTGACATAGCGGTTCGCGGCTGCGGTCCCCGCTCGCGGCTGCTTGCCCACGGCGCCCGGGTAGAGGATGTCCTGGGACGTCGCCAGCTCCCAGGCGAGACCGGCGGGGCGGGCGATGGCACGCTGGACGCGGCGGGCGAGCCCCGGTGCACCGAGCCCGTGCCGCCTCAGGGCGCTCCTCAGCTCCACGAGGCCCTGTGCGGCCACGGTCATGCCTTGGCCGTACAGCGGGTTGTACGTGGCCACCGAATCGCCGACCACGATGAATCCGTCGGGCCAGGCCGGGGCCTTCTCGAAGTACCGGCGGCGGTTGACGGTGCTGCGGGAGAGCGACACGGCGGCCGAGAGCGGTGTCGTCATCGAGATCAGCTCGCCGACGACGGGGTGCCGGATCGAGCGGGCGAACGACTCGAACCGGGACGGATCGCGGGACGGCTCGCCTCCCCGCGTACCCGAGAGTGTGACCAGCCACCGCCCCTGCTCGACGGGGACGATGGTCGCCGTCTGGCCGGGGACATGGTCGCCGGGGTCGGACTGGACGTTGACGATGGGGAAGTTCTCGCTGCCCTCGGGCGCCCGGTAGAGACGACTGGCGTACACCAGGCCCGAGTCGACCTCGGCCTCCTCGATGGCGCCGACGCCCAGCGCCTGCAGCCACTCGACGGCTCGCGAGCCGCGACCGCTGGCATCGACGACGAGGTCGGCGCCGACGGTGAGCTCCTCTCCCTCGGGTGTGCGCACCCGCACGCCGGTCACCTGGCTGCCATTGCCCTCCAAGGCCTGCATTTCGTGACGCTGCAGCAGAGTGACGCCCGGAAGGCCGAGCACCTGTTTGCGCACCACCCAGTCCAGCAGATCGCGGGTGCAGGCGATCATGTACTGCATCTCCGGCCAGCGTCTGAGCCAGCCCTGTGCCGTCATCGACACCAGGCCCGTCGGCAGCGGAATGCGCCGGGCTCCGGCGGCCAGCCAGCGGTCCGTGATGCCCGGGATGAGCTGCTCGAAGGCGCGAGCCCCGCCGGACCACAGCACATGGACATGACGCGCCTGGGGCAGCGATCTACGAGGCTCGGGCCCCTCCGGGAGCTCATCGCGCTCGATGACCGTGACCTCGCTGCCGAAGTCGGCCAGGACCGCAGCCGCGAGCATGCCGGCCATTCCCCCGCCGATGACCACGGCACGGCGGGACGTGGCGGAATGGGCAGGCTGGTCGGGGCGCGTCATCGCGAACTGCTCTCTGTAGGGGCCGCCTGCTTGCGGGCAGCGGCCACGAAGGGGGACTTGAGGGCACGCGAAAGCTGCACGAGCCGCTCGCGTCCTGGGCCGAGGGTCGCTGTCAGCGCGACCGCTCCGGCGGGGATGTGGGCATCGGGCTCCGGCTCAGGCCTGCTGCACCTCGCCTCGGCGGCGGCAACCACCATGGCGGCCACCCCCACGACCTCCGCGGCCTGCGTCGAGGCCCGGTTGCCGATCGCCGCGTCATGCGCACGCTGCCGCACGACGTCGTCGAGGTGCGGTTGCAGTTTGAGCAGCTCATCGTGGATGCCGGTCTCCCGGACGGTCAGCCGCATGTCGGGAGCGGCCCACCACGGGATCTGCGGCAGCGGAACGTGGTCGCCCGGGGTGGAGCGCAGCTGCCGCCACAGCGGGCCGAGCCGCAGATAGGTGATCCAGGCATGGCACACGCCACTGATCTGCGGGCCCAGCAGCGGCAGCAGGAACCCGACGGTCACGATCAGGCCTCCGCAAGCGGCGATGGGCGGTGCCACCGTCGTACTGAGGGAGTCCAGGTCCCGGCCCGCCCAACGGGCGATGACCGCGGTCAGTTTGGCGATACCGAAGAGCAGGTTGAGTACGAATCCGATCACGAGCACGACCAGGCCGACGCGGAGCCACTCACTGACGGCCCGGGCCCAGCGCACGCACAGCGTCGTCGTCACGACGGCGGCGACCATGTGTGCGGCGAGGTAGGTGACGATCATCTCCCGGATGAACGGCGTGGTCGCGTAGTAGGTGTCCAGGTCACGGAGCCGCTCGACCCGCGCGTTGCTGAGCGCGAAGAAGACGGGCAGGGCGGTGATGACCGCGGCGTACCAGGCGATCCACCGTCGTGAGCTGCGCCGGACCAACTCCGGTGGACCACCTCGCCAGTTGACGATGAGTACGAGGCAGGCACAGCTGAAGGCGGACATGATGCAGTAGACCAGCGGACCCGAGAAATTCGGGACGCCGGTGAGATCGTTGACCGCCTTGATGGTGGGTGGGGCGGCGAAGAAGAAGCAGATGCCCGCAGCGAAGACCAGGAAGCAGACCGAGCGCACCAGTGGATTGCGCCATCCGCGCCGCAGGGCGGGCAGTTTGGCGAGAAAGGCGATGCCCAGAGCGACGGCCGGGAGGTAGTAGTCAGAGTTCCGCATGCGTCAGCCCTGGCGGTGCCCGAGGGCGTCCTGGATCCGCTGGGCGAGTGCGCTGCGCGGTGCCGTGCTGTCCGCCCCCTCCAGCCACCCGCGCAGAGCTGCCCCGAGTTCCAGGCCAAAGGTTTCTGCTTCCGCTTCCTCGGCCTGCCGGAAGTCCGTGCGCGCCGCCACGTTGTGCAGATCCGCGTTCAGGTCGGCGTCGTCCGTGACCAGACGCCCGGCAACCGCCGAACCGGCCTGGTGCTGCCCGCAGTGTCCGGCGACCATGTGCCAGACCTCGTGGCCGAAAATGACCAGCTGGTGCAAGGGGCGGGTGTGTGCCTGGATGCAGATGATGTCCCGGTCGACCATGTCCAGATACAGACCGCTGGCCGTCCCGGGCGGGAAGTCCACCAGGCGGTACACCACCGGCCTGCCGCGACGCCTGCTGAGCTGCGCACAGAGAGCGGCGAAGACGTCGTCGGGACTGGACGGCCCGGCCAGCTCGAGAGCACGCGCCAGTTCGTCGCGGAGCTCGCGCATGGCGCTCTTGGTGCTCACTTCACTCCCCCCGGTCGTCAGTTGTCACCGGACTGCGGCGGCGCCACGTCCTTCCGCCCAACCCGGTGTGGGTCGCTCACCGGTGAGGTCTCCCTGGGTCAGAAGGAGCCGAACTGCCGTACTACGGCTGCCTGGAGATTAACCGCCCCACCCTGGTGAGAGCCAGTAAACGTGAGAAAGTCCGGCCGGGACGGGTCGGGGGGGTGGGCGCAGCCCGGCACTGCCCGGCTGCGTTCAGGCCATCACCAGCAGCACACCCCCGTACGAAACCCCCGCGACCACCACCCACGCGCACAGACCCAGCGCCGCTACGCGCCCGCCCGTGCGGGTCAGCGACGGCAGGTCGACCGCACTGCCGAGCCCGAACAGCGCGGCGGCGAGCAGGAGTTCCTGCGCGTGCTGCGCCACCTCGATCGCGGCATGCGGCAGCAGTCCGGTGCTGCGCAGAGCCACCATCGCCAGGAAGCCGACGACGAACAGCGGGACGAGCGGCAGCCGCTTCCTCGCACTCGCACCACCGCGTCTCCTGTGCCGTACGGACATCGCCACCGCCGCGACCAGCGGGGCCAGCAGCGCCACCCGCATCAGCTTGACCAGGACCGCCTCGCCGAGCGCATCGGGCCCGGCGGTCTGCGCGGTCGCCACCACCTGACCCACGTCGTGCACGCTCGCGCCGACCCATCGCCCGAACTCCGCGTCGCTCAGCCCCAACGGCTGTTGCAGCAGGGGCAGTACGGCGATGGCGAGCGTCCCGCACAGCGTCACCAGTGCCACCGAGGTCGCCACATCGCGCTCGTCGCTGTCGCTCGCCTCGCTCACCGCGCCGATCGCGGACGCCCCGCAGATCGAGTAACCGGCGGCGATGAGCAGCGGCTGATCCCCGGGCAGACCGATACGCCGCCCCAGCCACCAGGTGCCGAGGAAGGTCGCGACGACGGCGCTCAGGACCATGCTGACCGTGGCCCAGCCGAGACCGAGCACATCGTCCAGGCTCAGCTTCAGTCCGAGCAGCACGATGCCGATCCGCATCAGCCGTTTTCCGGCGTACGAGAGTCCGGGGCGGGCAGTGCCCCGGACGACGGCTCGGACGCGGGGCAGATGGGCTGTGATGATGCCCAGCACCACGGATGCGGTCAGCATCGGTATGTCCGGCAGCAGCCGATGGACGCACCAGGCGACGCCGACGCCGAGCACGGCCAGCGCGAGACCGGGCAGCCTGCCCGGAGCAGCGGAGGCGGTCGGCCCGGCTGTCGCGGCCCGTTCCCTCAGCAGCGCCATCAGCGGTCGGCCGGCAGCTCGTAGACGCGGCGGACACTCGTGCCGAGGCGGGAGATGTCCGCCCCGTAGACATGGAGGGAAATCGCCCGGCCGGTGCCCGCGTTCCAGACCCGGTGGATGTCACCGGGCGGGGCGAATCCGCAGACCGCGCCGCGGGCGTTGACGACGTCCCCGGTCGCGACGAGGCGAGCGGCCGCTCCGGTGGCCTGGGACGGGACAAGGCGGTAGCGCCTCTCGTACTCCTCGCCCTCGTGCACGCCCGTCGTGCACCACGACACATGGTCGTGCACGGAGGTCCCCTGGCCCGGCAGCCACACGAGTGCGACGACCGAGAAGCTGCCGTCGTGCTCGGCGTGCAGCAGATGCTGGCGGTAGCGCTCGGGGTCGCTCCCGCACTGCTCCGGGGTGAGCAGATCGTCCGCACCGAGGTGCGGCGCAAGGCGCTCACCGACCAGATACGCCGTCAGATCCGGTGGGAGTCCGCGCCCGACGGCCTCGCGGACCTCGGCGATCAGCACATCGAGACGGGCGGTCGTGCGCGCGGCCCTGAAGGCGGTCGAGGTGGTCATACGGGCAGCGTCGGCCTGCCCGATCCATCACGTCCAAGGAGGGTTTGTTCGCCACTTCCCAAACTCCGCTTATGAGTTCAGGAAGATGAGAGACCCCGTTTCGGCGACGCTCAGCAGCCGACCTTGTTCGCAGCGACCGTCTTCAGCCCGTCGAGCACCAGTGCCGTCGCCGGGATGCGCAGATGCTCCTTCAGTACATACGCGGAGACCTGCCGCCGCGAGGCGGGTTGCAGCGCCCTCCCGGTGACCTTCCGGTGGCAGAGGAAGTTCAGTACGAGCGCCGGCATCATCGCGACCCCAAGGCCCTCCGCGACCAGGCTCTGCACCACGAGGTTGTCGTCGGTCATGAAGGCGATGTCCGGCACAAAGCCCTGCTCGGCGCATTCATGCAGAAGATTGGCCCGGCAGCGCAGACACCCGGCTATCCAGCGCTCCTGAGCCAGATCCGCCAGCTGGACCGCCCGTCGCCGCGCCAGCGGATGCCCGGTCGGCAGCAGCGCCGTCAACTGGTCCTCCAGCAGCGGGATCTCCACCAGCTCCTCCGGCACCTCTTCGTGCAGGCCGGGATAGGTGAAGGCGAGCGTGATGTCGCACTCCCCACGCACCAGCCGCTGCAGCGACTCGGGCGGCTCGCTCTCCAGCAGGTCCACGCGCACGCCGGGGTGGGCAGCGGCAAGCCGGGCCATCGCCTCGGGGATCAGGGTGGCGTTGGCGCTGGGAAAGGCGCAGACACGGACGCGTCCGGCGCGCAGCCGGGTGAGGGCACTCATCTGCCGCTGGGCCGCGGACAGGGTGTCGAGGATCACCGTGGCGTGCCGAGACAGCGCCTCCCCGGCCTCGGTGAGCCGAATGCCGCGGCCGACGCGGATGAACAGCGGGGTGCCGACGTCCCGTTCGAGGGCCTTCATCTGCTGGGTGATCGCGGGCTGGGTGTAGCCGAGCGCGCGAGCGGCCGCCGAGTACGAACCGGTCGTGACCACTTCATGGAAGGTCTTGATGTGCCGGGAGTCGAACACACCTGAATCATAAGGAGAATTTGGGTATCCAGGACCTTTGCTCCCTGGTCCGGCCGAAATTCGCTTGTCGCCAAGGAGCCAAGGGCTGTCCCGTAATGATCTCCGAGTCGATGGCGAAACAGAGATCAAGCTCAGTCGTCCGCGCCGCCGGAGTGGCGCTTCCTCAACCGTGAGCCGAAACCGACAACGGTCGCGGCGCCGCCCGCGACGAGGACGCCCATCGTCAGCACGATCGGATTCTTGGGGTCCAGGTCATCGGCCGTCTTGTCGTCGGCGGCGCTGGTCGCATCGTCCGGTGCCGTATCGACGGTCGGTGCTCCTTGCGAAGCGGTCGGGGCGCGGGGTGCGGACCCGGTCGAGCTGTGTGCCGACGCACTCGGCGTAGTTGACGTACCTGACGTACCCGACGTCGAACGGCCGGACCCTGCTCCGGGCCGCGGGCCCGTGGTCGTCCCGCCGGCGGTTCCGGAACCGGCCCCGTCTCCGGTCGCTCCGGAATCGGTCCCGCCGGTCGTCCCGGAGGAGCCCTCGCCGGTCGTCGTCGCCGTTGCCTTCACCGGCTCCGTGATGACGAGCGACTGCAGGACCGTGTTCTGCCCGGAGTCCAGTGCGCAGGGTGCGTTGATCGTGCCCACGGCGGTCGTGTTGCCGTTTGCGTCCTTCGGGGTGAGGTGCAAAGTGAGGTCGCCGACGGTGACCTTCGCGTTGCCCGGTCGGCTGAAGGTGAGGGAGGGCGCGGTGCCCTTGGCGGTGACGTCGAACGAACCGGACGCCGGGATGGCGGTCCTGGGGATCGTCATGGGCACGGTCAGGGGGATGCTGCCCTGCGGTGCGGTCACGGTGGCGTTCCCGTCCAACGAGCCCTCAAGGGTCTTCGCGCCGGCCAGGGCGGCCAACTGCGTGAAGCTCGCACCCACCGTCGCCACTCCGTCCAGGGCGGATTTCGGGCTGGCCTTGCCGACTTTCATCGCATTCGGGATATCCGATCCGAGCTCCATCGTCACGGGCTGGTTGCCGAGGCCCGAAAATGCGCAGGTGTAGTGCAGCGTGAGCGAAACCGGTTCAGCGGTAGCGGTTCGGGAGCCTGACGCCCCCACGATTCCGGCCGCGGCTGTCACGGTCGCCGCGATTCCAAGGGCGACTCCGGCCCCGTACCTCCTTGTGCTGCCTGCCGTGCGGTGCCTGACACCCATCAGCGACCACCTGCCGTCGACTGTTCGTGTTGCTCGTAGACCTCGGCCAGGCGATCCCGGAGCCGCGCGTGGCGGAACTGGTAGACCGCGCCGACCTGGCGCAGCACGCCTCGCTGGTAGGCGTCCTCCAGAAAGGCGTTCACCGCCCACGGGAGCCGCCCTGTCAGGGGCAGCCAGACCCGGACCAGGACCACCCACCGGCCCCAAGCGGTCAACGTGGCGACCCCGAGCCCGACCGTGAGCCCGCCCGCGAGCCCGCTCGTGACCCCGAGTGCGAACCCGTTCACGAGCGCGATGACGATCCCGAACCCGAGCCCGAGTGCCAGCGCGACCGCGAGCACTTGGGCGAGCACGGTCGTGCGGTTCGTGTTCAACAGGTCCGACGGGCTGACCGAGGATTTTGTCTCGATGAGAGCCTCAAGCCCGGCCATGAGAGCGAGTATGAGCCCGACCGCCAGTCCGAGCGCGAGCCCGGCCACGAGCCAGTTCCCGAACGCTAGGGCGATCGTGGTCCAGGGGCAGTCCAGGAGGCCCGCACAGACCGCCAGTCCGAGCCCGAACACGACCCCGAAGACCAGCCCGCCCGCGAGTCCGCCCCGAATTCTGGGGAGGAAACTCTCCTTCATTCTCTTCGACCCGCCGCGGATCTGTATGTGCATGCGCGACGGTTCAAATGCGCCGCCGACCTTGAGTTTTGACCCGAATCCGTGCATGAGCCCGAAGGTCAGCCCGATCCCCAGCACGTTCAGAAGCACGTTGACGAATGCCTCTTTGGGCTCGCTCGTGAGCCCGTAGACGAGTCCGAGCATGGTCCCTGACACGAGCCCGCTCGTGACCCCTGAGACGAGCATGCGCGAAGCGAGGCTCATGGAGGTTCCCAGTCGCCACCATTCGATGTCGTGTGTGTCGAGCTCTTTCAGGTGTGTGGCGAGGTAGCCGAGCCAGTGGCGGGCGCGTTCGGCGCGCCAGGGCCGGCGTTTTGCGGCGGGGCGGTTGCTGAGAAAGCGGTCGTATGCGGTGGGGATGAAGTTGTCCAGGAGATGGTCTTCAAGGGCTCCTCGGGTGCTGAACTCCTTGATTTCCAGCAGCTTCACCGGATCGCGGCCGGATGTGTAGACAGTGTGGGCGAGTGTGACCATCAGAGGGGTGGTCAGCACAGCGGCGAGATTGGCGCAGGCCGGTTTGCCGGGGTGACGGCGCAACGTGTTCAGGACGTACTCCCACCCGGTCGGGGTGGTGGTGTCCGTGCCGTCGCAGGGGGTCGTGTCGGAGGCGGGCGTATTGGTGGCGTGCAGCAGGTAGGTGGCGGAGTCGTCGAGGGTGAGGTCGGTCAGTTCGATACCGGCGAAGAGCGCGGTTGTGCCCACGGCGGCTTCGAGTTCGGCGCGGCGACTCGTCATCAGCAGCGGCACGGTGGTGGCCCTGAGGTCCAGCAGCGCGGCCTCGTGCAGGCCGTCTGCGATCTCGTCGAACCCGTCCAGGATCGCCAGCACGCGGTCGGCAGAGACCAGAGCGCCGGCCCACGTCGATCCGTCGGGGCCGACCCCGGCCAGAAAGGGGTGGTCCCGCTCCAGCCGGTCGATCAGCCAGTCCCGCAGGGGAGTGGTGGTGGGATTCCACGATCCCAGACTGAAGATCACCGGTACCGGTGCTTCGCCGGTTGGAGTGCGAGCTTCCAGCCGGGCCCTTGCGAAACGCCGGATCAGGATGGTCTTCCCCGAGCCCGCCCGGCCCAGCACCATCAGTCTGCCGGGCTTTGTCCCCTCGTAGACAGCCGCGATCTTTTCCAGCGGACCGGTCAGGTCCAGCGGGAGAGCGGTCGCCGCCTCGGCCGGGACGTCGAGGATGCTGTTCCGGCGGCCGGCCAACGCCGGAGGTGCCGGTCGCCAGCGCACAGGCAGCGGAGCCGGATCCCATAATCGCTGCTGCTCCTCCTCACGCTTCAGGAAGCCGCTGACCCTGTCCGCGAGCAGATTGGCCTTCCCGGCCAGCGAGTTCTCGGCGGGGCGCGCTGCGGGAAGGATGAGCACGTTGCGCGCGTTGTCGCCGGTGCTCACGATGCCGTGGTTGTCACCCTCCACGTTCACCGACCGGTCGCCGCCCGACTGGTCAGGCTTGTGCTCGGCGGGGTCCGGCTTCTGCAGACCGGGCCTGCCGCTCACTGGTGCAGGGTGTTCTTCGCACCGTCGCCGGTGGAAATGATCCCGGAGTTGTTTCCGGCGAGGGCGACGCTGCGCTCGCCGTCGGCCTGGACGACGGGACGCTCCGGCAGCAGCGCCGAGAGCTCATCGGCAAGGCCTGGGGAGTCCCTGAGCGCCTCCCGCAGCGCGATCCTCAACTCCGCGCGCCGCAAGGCGAGCATGTCCCGGTCCGCGCCCGCGTCCGCGTCCGCCAGGCTGGTGACGCTGACTCGAACGGGATCGGCGTCGGCGCCGCGGTTCAGGATCCTGGCGAGCAGCCGCTGCCCCAGCCGTACAGTCGCCCCAGCCGTCTCGTCCTGGGCTCTGGTCAGCACACTCACGCCGTAGGCGGCGACCGCCGCTTCGGCTGCCGGCACGATCTGGTCCAGCAGCGCATCGATCTCGAGCAAAGCGTTCCCCCTGTCGCGCAAGCGAATTCAGGTTTCATGCTAGCCACGCATGCACCGTCGGTCAGCGGTTCGGCCACGAAACTGATCTCAGGTCAGGTCCGCCCAGACGGTCTTCCCTGAGGGCGGATACGGCCGTACGCCCCAATCGGCGGCGAGTGCATCCACGATGACCAGCCCCCGGCCTTGCTCATCGGCCACGTGGGACACGGCAGGGAGACTGGACCGCCCGGGACACCCGACAGGCGGCGCGTCAAGCTGCCTCAGTCCTTGGCCACGCGGTCGCCTCTCAGTTTCGTGGCCCTCGTTCGGGACTTGCTTCCGCGGTCAGCTGCTCTGCCCACTCACGCAGGGACTGTGCTCGCTCCACGCGGTTGGCGATGTCCGCCTTGGACGCCGCGTCCAAGTTCTCCAGGAGCTCATCAAAGGTCGCGGGAAGCACGTCAAGCAGGCTCAGGACCTGGTCGCCGGTCATGACGGTCATCAGGAGCTGGCACCTCCACTGCGGTGACACCTCAGGACGGTGGCTGAGGTGGTGCTCGAGGGCAGGGAACAGGTAGTGCGTTGCCCCCGCGGTGGTGTGCTGCCGAAGCCAGTCAGCAGGAAGCCTCTGGCTGAAACCAAGCGCTGTGGCCTCCTGCTCCAGATCGAGGAGTTGCTCGGTGTCGACGGCTCGAATGGTGCGGGGAAGGGCTGCGGCCATGCCGAGATGATGCCAGGAACTCCGCAGGACAGAGGGGTCAACCGGGACGGGCTGCGATCTGTCGGCGGGCGGCTTCCCAGATCTCCTCGAAGCGTCGGCCGTCAGCTGTTCGGGATCGTGACCCTCCCACTCTGAAACAGGCGACTCAGCCGTGAGTCCGTACTTCTTCTCGTAGTCCGCAAGGCGGCCTGCGTCCTGCGCCCGCTGCCATTCATCGAGGGAAGCAGCAGCCAACGGCGTAAGCGCGGCCCCTTGGAGCTCGATTTGCCGGGTCACCCAACCCTCAGCATCAATTTGCGTTCTTCGGGTGCCCACGAACTCGACGCCACAACCTGCCCCTACCGGTAGGCGCGGCTTGTGCTGCTGTCTGCTGTTCACCGTGCTGCCCGTTGTCTGGCTCCTCGCTGCCCCCATCCTGCCGGAGCAGGTGTACTGGTACCCGATCTGGCTTGGGGCCGTGATCTGGAACGGCATGGACGGCCAGGGCGGCATCAGCCACTTGATCGACTAGAGCAGGCGGTCAGCGGGGCGGCCCGAGGGGCGAGCACGGAGTCCGGCACTCTGAGTACGCGTGCTCATGTGTCGGCCCTGATCCGGTAGCCAGGATTGTGGATATGGACCTTCCTCACGCGCCCGTGGCGTTCGACGCCTCCGTAAAGCCTCGCGCTGATCGGGGCGCCGACGTGGGCGCTGCTCTGGGGCTGCTGTTCTTCGAAGTCCTTGCCTTGCTGCTGATCTTCGGCCGCTGGGCGTTGTCAGCGTTCAATCTCGACACGGGAAAGGTAGTGAGAGCCGACCCGTTGTGGGGCTATCTGGTCGCCGCCGGTGTGGTCGGGGCCTTGGCGCTCGTGGCGTGCGTGATCGCGTCCCGGTCCGGTGCTGTGGTGACGGTGTGCACCCAGTCCTTCATGGCCGTCATTCTGGCGGCAGGGCTTTTCGGCGGGCTGGCGATCCAGCAGCACGAGGACAAGCGCAACCACCCCGCTCCCGCGCCCTCGTTCACCGGCGAAGTGGGGTGCCGTAGTGGCGGCGACAACAGCGAATGCGCGGACACCGGAAGCTGAACCCGGCCCGTGCGCAGGCCAAGGTGTTCACCGTGATACTCCGTCGACGACAAGGCACAGAGAAACACATGAACCACCCACCCCCGACCTTCCAGCTCCTTCCCGGCACCGCCGACTCGCCCGTAATCCTTCATGTCCCGCACTCCTCGCGGGTCATTCCCGACTCGGTGCGTGACGGCATCGTGCTGGACGACCGTGCGCTCGAGTTGGAGCTGGACCACATCACCGACTCCCACACGGCCGAGATCGCCGCGGCAGCGGCGGAAGCCGCGCCCGTCGCCCCCTGGCGGTTCGTCAACGGCCTGTCCCGCCTGGTGATCGACCCCGAGCGTTTCCCGGACGAGCGTGAGGAGATGCTCGCCGTCGGCATGGGCGCCGTCTATACACACACCACGCACCGCGAGCGGCTCCGCCCGCCGGGCGCGGACCCGCAGCCGCTGATCGACCGCTACTTCCACACGTACGCGCAGGCGATGACCGCGGCGGTCGACGAGCGACTGGCGGTGACGGGGCGTGCCGTCGTCATCGACGTTCACTCGTATCCGACCGAGCCGCTGCCCTACGAGCTCCACGGTCACGGAACGCGCCCGCCGATCTGCCTGGGTACGGACGACTTCCACACTCCCCCACAGCTGCTCGCCCACGCGGAGAAGGCGTTCGCCGACTTCGGCGGCACGGGGATCAACAGCCCATTCGCCGGCACCTACGTACCGCTGAAGTTCTACGGCAAGGACCCGCGCGTCGGCGCCCTGATGATCGAGATCCGCCGGGACACATACATGTCGGAACCGGGCGGGTCGGCGGGCCCGGGCCTCACCGCCCTTGCCGCCGCGCTGGCTGGTCTGGTCGACGCGCTGTCGGTCTGAGTCAGAATCACGCCCGGGTGGCGGCCCACGCGGCCAGTTCGTCCTGCGCACCCTTCAACAGGCCGGCCGAGGGCCCCGTCGCGCCATTCGTAACCAGCGCGTAGTGCAGGCCCGCCGGGCCCGGCGCCGTGAGCAGCAGGCGGCGGCTGCCCGTCCCGCCCGGTTCCGGGGCCACCGCGATCGGCACGCCCGCCCCGTACGAGGGCAGCCCGTGCAGTGCGCCGAGGTCCGAGACCACCGTCGTGCGGGGACTGTCGAAGGACGCGGGCAGGTGCAGTTCAGTGGGGGCCGAGGTGCCGTCCGAGCGCCACAGCAACAGGCCGTACTGTCCCCCGCCGACCAGTTCGGCGACGCGCGGGAGCGACTTCGGCACCGGGTTCCAGGTGAGGGTGGTGGAGCCGTCCCGTGAGCGGTCCTCGTACGTGAAAGCCAGTACCCGGCCCGCCGTTGCGCTCGGACAGAGGCGGTCCAGCAGCCTGGCGTCCTGACGCAGTACCGGCCTCCCCGAGTCGTCGAGGCGTACGGCCGACAGGTCCTCCTCGTTCCAGGCGTCCGCCGCCGTCAGGACCTTGTCGGGGTTGCCGTTCATGAGCTCGTGGTGGCGGCCGTGGTAGATGTCCCACTGCCACTGCGTACCGGACAGCACCGGCCCCGAGTCATGAGGGCGGGACCACCAAGCGGCCCCGGGCAGCCGGGAGTCCAGGGCCTGGTACATCGCCTTGTGGACGGTCGGGGCCTTGTCGGAGACCGTTCCGCTCAGCGGGTGGCCGAACTCGCTGACGACCGCCGCCGTACCGGCGTCCGACGCCCGGTCCCGTACGGCGCCGAAGTCGCCCGCGTACTGGCCGTCGGCCGCCTTGCCCCACATGAAGACGCCCGAGATGGCCTTCTGGTCGTAGAAGTGGGTGTTGAAGACGTACCGCGGGCCGATGGCGCCCGCATCGAGGAGGCCGCCCTCCTGCTTCTGGAAGGCGAGGTTGGCGTTCCAGAAGAGGTTCGGTTCGACGAAGGCGGGCTTGCTGCGCCACCCGGCCGCGTCCATGCGGGCCCGGAACTTCTCGTAGAAGGGCCACAACAGGTCCCGCTCCCAGCCGCGGCTGCTCTGGCCGGATTCGTACGAGCCGGCGTGCGGCTCGTTGTACGGGTCGAAGCCCACGACAGCGGCGAACTCGGCCCCGGTGAGGTGCTCGGCGAAGTACGCCATGGCGGTCTGCGCGGTCGCGAGGAAGGCGTCCTGGACGCCGCCCCTGTTGTGCCAGAAGTCGTACGTCGCCTTCTTCACCGCCTCGTTCTGGGTGATGTTCTGGCCCCAGAAGAGGCAGATCCCGCACGACTCCCGTGGATAGCCGCCCGCGTCGACCACCCACTTGGGCGCTCCGTCACCGGTGTACCAGCTGCCCTGGTTGAACAGATGCCGGGAGTAGAGGTCCTGGTGAAAGTCGGGGTAGACACGGATGCCGGCCTTGATGAATGCCCGCATCTGAGCAGTGGCGGCGGCGAGGTACGCGGGGTCCACCTGGCCCCGTACGGGCTCGGCGTGCGCCCACGACAGCAGGAAGCGCGCGGTGTTGCCGCCGCCGAGTGCACGCAGCGCCGTCGCGGACTTCTCGGCGTCGGCGACGGACGCGAAGGGCAGTCCGCCGTTCTCCTCCAGTTTGGTCTCGCCGGAGACGTTGTATCCGCGCAGCACCACCTCGCGGCCGAGTCCGTCGATGAAGCGGCCGCCTTCGACCGTGAAGGCGGTGGCCGCCTGCTCGTCGAACCAGAGGGGATCGGCGAGCGCCGCGGCAGACGGCGCGCCCGGCGTCGTCAGGGAGGCGGTCATGAGGACGAGGAGACCGATGAGACGCGCGTGCATCTTCGCCATGTCCAGCCACGCTCCCTGACGACCCGTCAGCTGTCAACGGCTGCGCCGCGACCGCCCCAAGGGCCACGAGCAGGCGTCGAGGCGGCAATGCCTTGAGATATCGGACGGAAATCGACTTCTCCGCACTCACCCGATGCAACGGCGTTTTACGCTGATGTCCCTTTCTTCAGGAGTCGCACACAACAGGCACTCAGGACCTGAAGACACACCGCAGAAACACTCCCCACACATAGACGAGTGCGCGCGTACGACACCTGGCACCGGAATTGATTCCTTCAGCGAATCTGCACATCGAAGGCGCAGCCGTCACACAGCCTCCGGTGCGGCACCCCGGCCCTGACCAGTGCTTAAGCCGGTTGATGCGGGAATGTCCGGTTCACTGTCAAGCGGGCTTCGGTTCAACGGAATTGGCGAAGGGGCCGGGGCGTGAAGAAGCTGCCACCAATCCATGGATACGCGTCCACGAGAGGTAATTCTGCGGCCGCATACCGCCCGGATCAGCGGCAGTGGGATTGGCTGCACAACGCGCCTGCGTGCTTTGATCCATCGCACTGCGGCAGCCGAAAGGCTCAGTCGCAGCAATTCGAGATCCATGCGAAGGGAAGCTCATCATGAACTCCACCCCCCAGGTTGCGACCCAGGAAATCTCCGACGCCGACCTGGACAACGTGTCCGGCGGCCTCGTGGGCGCGGCTGTCGGCGCCACCACGACCACCCTCGACTCCGTCGTCCCGGTCTCGGGCCTCGTCGGCGCCGCGTCGGGCACCGTCGGCTCCGTGATCGGCACCGCCGAGGGCGCGACCGGCATCAACACGGCCGGCGTGACGGGCCTCGTCGCCGGTCTCTGAGCCGGTTCTGTGCCGCCGAGCGGCACAGCCACCGGCGGTGACCTCGGCTCGTCGGCTTCCCCTCCTTGCCGACCGGCCGGGGCCCCAGCCCCCCCCCCCCCCCCCCCCCCCGGGGGGGGGGGGGCCCCCCCCCCCCCCCCCCCCCCCGCCCCCCCCCCCCCCCGCCCCCCCCCCCCCCCCCCCCCCCGCGGCCCCCCCCCCCCGCCCCCCCACAAAACCGCCCCCCCC
>NZ_JBJDQK010000001.1:108156-392629 GCF_044903445.1 Streptomyces sp. NPDC019890
CCCGCCGGCCGCCACCCCCCGGGGGGGTGCCGGGGCGTGGCGGGCTCCCCGGGGGGGGGGGGGGGCGGCCCCCCCCCCCCCCCCCCCCCGGGGGGGGGGGGGGCGGGGCCCCGCCACCCCGCGCCCACCATCCGCGTGCCCGGCCACCGGAGGCGCCTACCCGGCTCCCCCGCACAGACCGCCGCAGTTGAGGGAAGAGTGTCGTGCAGTTCCGCCAACAGGCCCTTTCCAAGCTGCAGTCGCCCGAGGAAATCGACCTTCCGGTGCGCTTCGCCCGGCCCCAGGGCTGGCTCGTGCTGACCCTCACGGTCGCCGTGATGATCGCCGCATCCGTCTGGGCGGTGACCGGCACCTTGAGCTCCACCCTCGGCGCGTCCGGAATCCTCACCCATGCCCAGGGCAGCTATGTCCTGCAGAGCCCGGTCTCCGGTCAGGTCACCCAAGTGCTCGCCGACGAGGGCAAGAGGCTTCCCGCCAACGCTCCCCTGCTGAAGGTCCGTACGGCGAAGGGCGACACCACCGTCCGCACACTCACCGCCGGCCGGCTGACGGCTCTGGTCGCCGACGTCGGTTCGGTGGTCACCACCGGCGCGGATGTGGCCGCCGTGGAACGGGTCGAGCAGGCCGACGACCCTCTGATGGCCGTCCTGTACGTGCCGGCCGACAGCGGATCGACCGTGCCCGTGGGCGCGGCGGTCGATCTCACGGTCCAGTCGGTGCCGACCCAGCAGTACGGCGTACTGCGCGGCCGTGTGAAGGCCGTCGGCCGGACCGCCCAGACCCGCCACCGGATCACCGCCTTCCTCGGCAGCAGCCAGCTGGGCGAACTGTTCTCGAAGGACGGCCAGCCCGTGGCGGTCCTGGTGCGGCTCGACCCCTCGTCGCGCACCAAGTCCGGCTATGCCTGGTCGTCTTCGGACGGCCCGCCGTACGCGGTCGACTCCATGACCCTCGCCACCGGCGCCATCCGGCTGGCCGAGCAGCATCCGATCGATTGGCTGCTTCCATGACCGCCCAGCAGCAACTCCCGCCGGCAGGCGGCCGTGGTCGCCATCGCCCGGAAGGTGCGCCGCCTCCCCGGCGGGGCACGCGCCGCGCGGCCCCCGCCCCCGGGGCGAAGAAGCAGAAGACCGTGCGCACCCCCACGGTTCTCCAGATGGAGGCGCTGGAGTGCGGCGCGGCGTCGCTGGCCATGGTGCTCGCGCACTACGGGCGGCATGTGCCGCTCGAAGAGCTGCGTATCGCCTGCGGTGTCTCCCGGGACGGCTCTCGGGCCAGCAATCTGCTGAAGGCAGCGCGCAGTTACGGCCTCCAGGCCAAGGGCATGCAGATGGAACCGGCCGCGCTCGCCGAGATGCGGGCGCCCGCGATCCTGTTCTGGGAGTTCAACCACTATGTCGTCTACGACGGCATGGGACGGCGGTTCGGCCGCCGTGGCGTGCACATCAACGACCCCGACAAGGGCCGCCGCTTTGTCGCGATGGAGGACTTCGACACCAGCTTCACCGGGGTCGCCCTGATCTTCGAGCCCGCCGACAGCTTCCGCCGGGGCGGCCGCAAGCCAGGTGTCATGGGAGCCGTGCCCGCCAGGATGCGCGGCACGACGGGCACACTGCTGGCCGCGCTGCTCGCCAGCCTGCTGCTCGTCGCCGTGGGAGCGGCCGTGCCCGCGCTGGGCCGTACGTACATCGACATGTTCCTGATCGGCAATCAGACCTCGCTGCTCGGGCCGCTGTTCGCCTCGATGGCGGCAATGGTCGCGCTCACCGCGGTGCTGACCGCACTGCAACAGGCGAACCTGCTGCGAGGGCGCATCATCTCCTCCACCCTCAGCAGCGCCCGGTTCCTGCGGCATCTGCTGAGGCTGCCGGTCACCTTCTTCGCCCAGCGCAGCCCGGCCGATCTGGTCCAGCGGCTCCAGTCCAACGACTCGGTGGCCGAGACGCCGGCGCGTGACCTCGCCGCCGCGGGCGTGGACGGCGTCGTCGTGATCCTCTATGCCGTGCTGCTGTGGACGTACGACCCCCAACTGACCGTCATCGGCATTGGGATCGCCCTGCTCAATGTGGTTGCGATGCGTATCGTGGTCCGGCTGCGGGCCACCCACACCCAGAAGCTGCGCGCGGACAGCGCCCGGCTGACCAACACCTCGTACACCGGTCTCCAGCTCATCGAGACCATGAAGGCCACCGGCGGGGAGAACGGTTATTTCCGCCGCTGGGCGGGCCAGCACGCCACCACACTGGAGGAGCAGCAGCGCCTCGGTGTGCCGAGCGCGGTACTGGCCGTCGTGGCGCCCACCCTCGCGACGCTCAACAGCGCGCTGATCCTCTGGATCGGCGGCCTGCGGGCGGTGGAGGGCCATATCTCGATCGGTCTGCTCGTCGCCTTCCAGGCGCTGGTGACGCGCTTCACCGCGCCCATCACCCGGCTCAACGGGGTGGCGGGCAGGATCCAGGACTTCGCGGCGGACGTGGCCCGGCTCAAGGACGTCGAGAGCTTCCCGGTCGACTCGCTGTACTCGCGCCGGGAGACCGACGCGAACACCCGCAGGCTCAAGGGCCATGTGTCGCTGGAGAACATCACCTTCGGCTACAGCCCGCTCGACAAGCCTCTCCTCAGCGACTTCTCGCTGACGGTCGGGCCCGGGCAGCAGGTCGCGCTCGTCGGTGGTTCCGGCAGCGGCAAGTCCACCGTCTCGCGGCTCATCTCCGGTCTCTACAGCCCGTGGGAGGGGACGATCCGTATCGACGGACAGCGACTCGACGACATCTCCCGCAGCGCGCTCGCAGCCTCGGTCTCCTTCGTCGACCAGGACGTCTTCCTCTTCGAGGGCACGGTCAGGGACAACGTGGCGCTGTGGGACCCCTCGATACCGGACGACGCCGTGGTCGCCGCCCTCAAAGACGCCGCCTTGTACGACGACGTGATCGCACGGCGGCCCGAAGGCATCCACAGCCGGGTAGAGCAGGACGGCCGCAACTTCTCCGGCGGACAGCGCCAGCGTCTGGAGATCGCGAGGGCGCTGGTGCGGCGGCCGAGCATCCTCGTCCTGGACGAGGTGACGAGCGCTCTCGACGCGGAGACCGAGCGGGTCATCATCGACAATCTGCGGCGGCGCGGCTGCGCCTGCGTGGTGATCGCGCACCGGCTGAGCACGGTGCGCGACAGCGACGAGATCGTCGTGCTCGACCACGGCTCGGTCGTCGAGCGCGGCCGGCACGAGAATCTGGTCGCCGCCGGGGGTCCGTACGCCGAGCTGGTCAAGGAGCACTGACGTGGCTTCCGTTCACCCGTCCGCGGTCGCGGGCCCGGGCGAGTCCGACGCGGTGACCCATGCCCTGGGCGGTCTCGGCGCACCCGTCGACTGCACCGGGCTGCGCAGCCTGTCCCTGGAGGGGCCGCAGGTGCTGTGGCTCGTCGTCGGCGGTGCCCTGGATCTCTTCGCGGTCGATGCCGCCCAGCAGGGGCACTGGCACTTCCTGGGCCGGCTGGAGGCGGGCACCCTGCTGCTCGGTCCGGTGGAGGGCCCGCGGCACACGCTGATCGGCCGGCCGTCACAGGACTGCCGGTTGCACCGGATTGCTCTGCGGGAGCTGTACCGGCCGGAGTACGGGACGTACGAGACCGGCCACGGGACGTACGAGAGCGTCTACGAGACGGGCTACCGGAGTGGGTACGAGGCACCGACCCCGCTGGAGTACGCCTTCGCTCTGGGCACCGGACGTGGCCTGGGCGTGCTGTTCCAGGCTCCCTTGGAGGGCCGCGCCTCCGACGGGGCCATGACCGACGACGACATCCTGTGGATGCCGGTCCCGCCGGGCAGCGTGCAGTACGGCGCCACGTACAGCGCCGATGCTGCGGGCGATCTGCTGGTCGACAGTGCGCTGTGGCGGCAGATGGTCAACCAGCAGTACCGGCTGCTCTCCGCCGTGGACCGCTGGATCGAGGGTCTTGAGCGGGCTCACGAAGACCGTACGGCCGCGGGCATCAAGGCGGGCGAAGCCGTCCGCGCCCGGGCGGAGGCGGCGCTGGTGGCTTCCATCGGAAAGCCGGAGCGGGCCGGCCGGGGCTCCGGCGCCCCGGACGGAGCCGACGACGACGCCACGTACGCCGTCTGCCGACGGGTCGCGGAGGCGGCGGGGATCACTCTCGGCGAGCGGTCGAAGGGCGGTGCGGTGAATGACCGGATCAGTCCGGTCGAACGCATCGCCGTCGCCTCACGTATCCGTACCCGCGCGGTGCGGCTCGACGGCCGCTGGTGGCGTACCAACACCGGTCCGCTGGTGGGCCACTGGGCCAAGTCCGGCGCCCCGGTCGCCCTGCTGTGGCATCGCGGACGGTACGAGGCGGTGAACCCGGCCTCCGGTCTGCGGATGCGCATCGGCGGCGCCACCGCGGAGGAACTCGAGCCGCGCGCGGTGATGTTCTACCGTCCGCTGCCCGAACGCCCCATGACCGCATGGCGGCTGCTGCGCTTCAGCCTGCGCGACACGCGCGCCGACGTACGTAATCTGACGCTCGCGGCACTGGTCACCGTCGGCCTCGGCGCGCTGGTGCCGATCGCCACCGGCCAGGTGCTCGGCGTCTATGTGCCGACGGCCGAGAAGAGCCTCATCGTCCAGGTCGCGCTGGCCGTCGTGATCGCGAGCATCGTCTCCGCCGCGTTCATGCTGCTGCAGAACCTCACCGTCCTGCGGATGGAAGGACGGATCGAGGCGTCGCTTCAACCGGCCGTGTGGGACCGGCTGCTACGGCTGCCGACCCGGTTCTTCACCGAGCGCTCCACGGGAGAGCTGGCCAGTGCGGCGATGGGTATCAGCGCGATCCGGCGGGTGCTCTCCGGTATCGGCCCGGTGGCCGTCCAGGCGAGCACGGTCGGTGCGATGAACCTCGTACTGCTGCTCTGCTACAGCGTGCCGCTGGCGCTGGCGGCGATCGGCATGCTGCTCGTCATCGGGGCCGTGTTCCTGGGCATGGGCCTGTGGCAGCTGCGCTGGCAGCGGCAGTTGGTCGAGCTGGGCAACAAGCTCAACAACCAGGCGTTCCAGACTCTGCGCGGGCTGCCCAAGCTGCGCGTCGCCGCGGCGGAGAGCTTCGCGTACGCGGCCTGGGCGCGGGAGTTCGCCCGCTCGCGCGAGCTCCAGCAACGGGCGGGCCGGATCAGAAATCTGACGACGGCCCTCGACGCGGTCTATCTGCCGCTCTGTTCGCTCACCATGTTCATGCTGCTCGCCGGTCCGGCCCGCGGCAGCATGTCGGCGGGCGAGTTCCTGACCTTCAACACCTCCGTGACCATGCTGCTGACGTCGGTCACCCAGGTCTCCGGGGCGCTCGTCTCGGCCGCCGCCGTGCTGCCCATGTTCGAGCAGATCAAGCCCGTCCTGGTCGAGGCCCCGGAGGTCCGCGGCGCCAGCGCGCAGCCCGGGGCGCTGTCCGGCGCGATCGAGGCCCGCAAGCTCTCCTTCCGCTACACCGACGACGGCCCGCTCGTCCTCGACGACGTCTCGCTCCAGGTGCGGCCGGGCGAGTTCGTGGCGATCGTCGGCCCGAGCGGCTGCGGTAAATCGACGCTGCTGCGGCTCCTCATCGGCTTCGACAAACCGGCTTCGGGCAGCGTCCTGTACGACGGCCAGGACCTGGCGGCCCTGGACCAGGCGGCGGTCCGCCGCCAGTGCGGCGTCGTCCTGCAGAACGCCCAGCCGCTCACCGGATCGATCCTGGACTGCATCTGCGGCGCCGAGGCCTTCTCCCAGGAAGAGGCCTGGGCGGCCGCGGAGATGGCGGGCCTCGTCGAGGACATCAAGCGCATGCCGATGGGCCTGCACACGATGATCTCCGGCGGCGGTGCGATCTCCGGCGGCCAGCGCCAGCGCCTGATGATTGCCCAGGCCCTGATCCGCCGCCCGCGCATCCTCTTCTTCGACGAGGCGACGAGCGCGCTGGACAACGAGACCCAGCGCATCGTGATCGAGTCCACCCGAGCGCTGAGCGCGAGCCGGGTGGTGATCGCCCACCGCCTGTCCACGGTGCTGGACGCCGATCGCGTGATCGTGATGTCGGACGGCCGGGTGGTGGAACAGGGCCGGCCGTCCGATCTGCTCGCCCGTGCGGGCGGGCACCTTCACGAACTGGTGCGGCGCCAGATGACGTGATTCAACCTGTTGAGTGTGAGGTGGCCGCGGGCGGTGGTCTCAGCTCGTTTGGAGGCGAACCAGGCTGAGACCACCACCCGCAGCCGCCTCACCCCCAAGATGGCTCGGCAGACGTGTACCGACCCTGGGACCGGCCGGGGCTATGCGGCCACCGTCTGGTCGGCGAGCAGCAGGTCGGCCAACTGCTCCTGGGTACGGGCGTATGCCGGGTGGTTGGTGATCGTCGCGCGGTCCCGAGGACGCGGGATCGGCACCGGGATGATCGTGCGCACTGACGGGTGCGGCGCGTTGGACATGACCACGATCCGGTCGGCGAGCAGAATGGCCTCATCGAGCCCGTGCGTGACCATGAGCACCTTCTCGGTCTCCGACTCGTTGCCCCACAGCTCGACGAGTTGTTGTTGCAATCGCGAGCGGGTGAGCGCGTCCAGTGCACCGAACGGCTCGTCCAGCAGGAGCGTACGGGGCCCCACGGCGAAGGCCCTGGCGACCGCGGCGCGCTGAGCCATGCCGCCCGACACCTGGCCCGGGCGCTTGTCGCGGTGCTCCCACAGCCCGACGGCGGTCAGATACCGCTCGACCATGTCGTCGGCCTTTGTCCGGGACCAGTCCGGCCGTGCCGCGCGGACGGCCTCGCGCACATTGGCGAGAAGGCTCAGCCTGGGCAGCAGTGAGTAGTTCTGGAAGACCATCGCCCGTTCCGGACCCGGCCCCGTGACGGCCTGACCGTCCACGACGATCTCACCCGCATCCGGGCGATCGAGCCCGCCGACCAGATTGAGCAGCGTCGACTTGCCGCAGCCCGAGTGGCCGATGAAGGAGACGAATTCCCCTTCCTCGACTGTCAGGTCGACCCCTCGTAGAACATGCTGAGCGGCTGATCCCCTTCGGCGGAACGACTTGTGTACCCCGCGGATCTCGACGGTCACGACTGAACCTCCTCGATGGCCACCTTGCGCGAGAGCCGTACGAGGATCGCGTCAAGGATCAGACCGACAAGACCGATGAGGACGATCGCGGCGACGACCGAGCTGAGGTTGCCGGCGTTGTACGAGTCCCACACGAAGAACCCGATCCCGGAATTTCCGGAGAGCATCTCGACGGCCACGATGACCATCCAGGCGATGCCCATCGACAGCCGCAGACCGGTGATGATCGACGGCAGGGCGTTCGGCACAAGCACATGCCTCAGGTAGGCGATGCGACCGAAGCGGAAGACCCGCGCGACGTTGCGGTGATCGTGAGGGATCTCCGCCGCGCCGGCCGCGGTGTTGATGAGCGTGGGCCAGAGCGCGGTAATGAAGATCACGAATATCGAGGCCTGGGAGGCGTCCTTGAACACGGCCAGCCAGATCGGAAACCAGGCCAGCGGCGACACGGGACGCAGCACTTGCACCACCGGGTTGAATGCCAGCCAGGCCCGGCGGCTCGCACCGAGGAGCAGCCCTGCCAGCACCCCGACCACGGCGGCCAGAGCGAAGCCGGTGAACACCCGCTGCAGCGAGGTGGCCAGCTGAAGACCTACCCCCTTGTCGTTCGGGCCGTTGTCGTAGAACGGATCCCCCAGCAGGTCGACCAGCGTCCGTGCCCCGTCGAGCGGGGCCGGGATGTCGGTGGACCGGGATGCGGCCAGCTGCCACAGCAGCACCACGATTGCGGTACCGAGCGCGGCCCATCCAATGCCGCGGCCCAGCTCGGCAAGCCGACTCACCCAACCGCCGCTGATGGGCGACCCGGAGGCGGCGGGAGGGCCGGGCGGCCCCGGCTGGGCATCCGCCTCAGCCGGTTCTGCCTCGTCCGTATGCGTCAGCGAACTCGTCATACCCGCTTCGCCTCCTCCTGCGGCTTCTTGGGGTCGAACGTCGTGCCGTCGAGCTTCACGTGGAACGGGCTCATGTCGTCTGCCGGGACGTCGATGCCCTCCTTGCCGGCGACCTCCTCGTAGAGGTCGCGCAGGATGATCTCGTCAGCGATCTTGGTGTACTGCGGCGCTTCCTTGAGGAGCCCGAAGCGCTGGTACTGGCTCATGAACCAGATCGCGTGCCCGCGCCGCGGCGCGGAGGTCTGTCCGTCGCGGAAGAACATCATCTGGTCGCCGGTGAACTTCTTCTTACCCAGGTCGGCCCCCAGCTCGTAGGTGCCGAGCAGTCGGCCCTCGATCTCCTTGGCGGGTGCCTTCACGTACTGCGGGCCGCCGATCGTCGTCGCCGCCTTGGCCCGGTTGTCCAGGTCGTCGAGCCACTTGCACGCCTTGAGGACGGCCCCCATCACATCGGCCAGGACGTCCTTCTTCTCCGCGGCGAACTTGGCGCCCGCGACCAGGGCCTTCTCCGGGTGGTGCTGCCAGATGTCCTGGGTCGCGATGTGGGTGAAGCCGATGTCCTGCTTGACGGCGACGGCGTTCCAGGGCTCGCCGACGCAGTAGCCGTCCATGTTGCCGACCTTCATGTTGGCGACCATCTGCGGCGGCGGGATCGGAACGATCTTGACCTTCGACTGATCGGCCTTGGTCGCCTTGAGCCAGTAGCGCAGCCAGGTGTCGTGCGTGCCACCGGGGAAGGTCATGGCCAGGGTCGGGGACTTCTTCTCAAGGAGTGCCTTGGCGGCCTTCAAGTCCGCGTAGCCGGCGTCGGCGAAGTCCTTCTTGAGGGTGATGGCCTGGCCGTTGTTGCTCAGCACCATGGCGATCTTGAGGTCGGTGGAACCCTTGCCCGCGATCTTCGTCGCAACGGACAGAGGGAGGCTGAAGAGGGCATGTGCGGCATCGATCTGCCCATTGAGCAGGTTGTCCCGGGTGGCGGCCCAAGAGGCCTGCTTGATCAATTGAACGTTGAGGCCACGCTCGGCGAAGTACCCGAGTTCCTCTGCCATCACCAGGGGCGCGCAGTCGGTCAACGCGATGAATCCAAGTCGCACGGTACGGCCGGGCTTGGCTGATGAGGACTTCTTGTCGGCCGATCCACACGCGGTGAGGGCGCTGCCGAGCGAGGCGGTAAGGGCGGCTGTTCCAGAGAGGCGGAGGAAGCCTCTTCGCCCGAGGTTGTTTTCCATGGCCAGAAGGTATGAGTGCCCGGCGACGGCGGAATTGCGCGTATGTCAAGGATGTAAATCACACATCTCGCAGCCCCGTGGGCACGCAGTGTGAGGCGGACGAAACGAGCCGCGCCTTTACTGGGCGGGCTCCGGCGCCGGGAGGAGGCGGGGGCCCGCACCCCCGCACCGGGCGGCCTGCCGACGCCCCGCGCGAGCATCAGCAGGTGCCGATCACCCCGGCACACCCTCGCAGCCCGCCAGGAAATGGCCTACGCGCCGAGCCGGTCGGGCCGCCACTTCGAGGCATGTCAGATGTGCACCACAGTGCGCTCGACGCGCGGGAGCGCGCCATGGGCCGGCCCGCCCCGATCACCCGGACGCCTTGCGCTGCCGTCACAGCCTCGCCTGCAACCTGTTCAGGCTCGGGCGCCCGGAAGACCCGTACCGCATGGCGCGCGACACAGCGGTCTCCTGCGCGGCCCGGCCGCCGCCGGTCGCGGCGCAGCATCGGCATCCTCACACCACCTGCCACCCCGCCACCCCGCCACCTTGCCAACCACGGCCGGCGGCTGACCACACGGCCTCGAAGCTAGTCGGCCACGCTGTCCAAATGCGGCAGGTAGTGATCGAGGCGTTCCCGCTTGGTCCACAAATAGGACATGTTCTCTTCGCGCGGCGGTATCAACAGGGGAACCTGCTCAGTGATTTTGATGCCGTGCCGCAGCAGCGCTTCGCGCTTGAGCGGGTTGTTCGACAGCAGCCGCACGGACTCGACACCGAGCTCGTGCAGGATCTCCGCCGCCACCCGGTAGTCACGGGCGTCGGCCGGGAACCCCAGAGCGAGATTCGCCTCGACCGTGTCCAGCCCCTCCGCCTGGAGCTTCATCGCCCGGAGTTTGCCCAACAGGCCGATCCCGCGCCCCTCGTGACCCTGGAGGTAGACGAGAATGCCTCGCCCTTCCGTCACGATGGCGTGCAGTGCGGCGGACAGCTGATCGCCGCATTCACAGTGCTTGGACCCGAAGACATCTCCGGTCAGGCACTCCGAATGCACGCGGACAAGTGCCCCCTCTTTCTCGGCATCGCCGTATACCAGCACCATTTGTTCGTCCCCGCTTTCGCGGTCCAGGTAGCCGATGGCGAGAAAATCGCCGTGCGAGGTGGACAGCCGTACATCCACCACTCGTTCGACACCTGACGGACGAACACTGTCGCCGAACACGCCATCACTTACTGTCATGACCCCGATCCTATCTGGCAAGCTCCGTGCCTCGTAGGCCAAAATAGCGAAGGAGCATCAACTGCCTGCCCGTTTCATCACATTCGACCATGGGCGCGCGGAGCGAACAACGAAAGGCCCTAAAACAATGAGTGGTTCACAAACGCCCCCGGCATCGGGCCTGTTGCCCAGGGACTCCACGGAGGACGTGCGGACCCGGCAGGCCGATGTCGCCGTCCTCCCGATCGGCAGCTTCGAGCAGCACGGAGCGTTCCTTCCCCTGGTGACCGACACGGTCGTCGCCTGCACCGTCGCCCGGGAGATCGCCGCAGCCCATCCGGTTCACCACCTTCCTCCTCTCACGATCTCCTGCTCGCACGAGCACGCGGACTGGCCGGGGACGGTCAGCATTTCCGCCGCGACCCTCCACGCCGTCGTACGGGACATCGCCGACTCGCTCCGCCGGTCCGATGTCGGTTCCCTGATTCTTGTCAATGGACACGGCGGAAATTACGTACTGCGCAATGTCGTTCAGGAATCCGCGGGCAGCGGGATGCGCATGGCGCTTTTCCCGGGCTCGGCGGACTGGGATGCGGCACGGGTCGCGGCAGGTGTACAGACCCCGTCGCACAGCGATATGCATGCCGGCGAAGTGGAAACGTCCATCCTGCTGCACTCCCATCCCGAACTCGTCCGCCCTGGTTATGAAACCTCCGATTTCCTGGCCGACGATCGTAAGCATCTGCTCACTCTCGGTATGACGGCCTACACCGAGTCCGGTGTCATCGGCCGTCCGTCAATGGCATCCGCCGATAAGGGAAAGAAACTGCTGGCCTCGCTTGTCGAATCCTTCGGTGAGTACGTCTCACTGCTCACCCGGCAGGAGACCCGATGACCAACCGCAGCGACGTACTGGAAGCGGCCGAGGCCTGGGAGCGGCTGCGCGGCATCCGGTCCGAGGCGGACGCCGAGGCCGCCGGACTTGGCCGGAGCGCGGACGGCGACTGGCGCTGGAGCCGGGACGCCGCGCCCGAGGCGGAGTTGCTGGCCGACCGCTATCTGCCGCTCTGCCTGGCCGGTCCGCACTTCACCTTTGCCCAACTCGGGCAGAGCCTGGACGGTTTCATAGCGACGCGTACCGGCGACGCCGACTACGTCACGGGCGAGGAGGACCGTCTTCATCTGCACCGCCTTCGTGCGCTCGCGGACGCGGTGGTGGTCGGTGCGGGCACAGCGGTCGCGGACGACCCGCAACTGACCGTGCGTGCCTGCCCCGGTGACAACCCCGTGCGCGTCGTCGTCGATCCGCACGGCCGCGTACCGCTGGGGCGCCGGGTGTTCACCGACGAAGCCGCGCCGACGCTGTGGGTGGTGGGCGAGGGCACCGACCGCAGCAGGTCGGTCCCGGGCCGCGGCGGCGTTGATGTGCTGACGCTCCCGGACAGCGATGCGTTCGCCCCGGGCCGCCTGGTGCAGGCGCTCGCGCGGCGCGGCTTGGGCCGGGTACTGATCGAGGGCGGCGGCGTCACCGTGTCACGCTTCCTGCACGAGCAGGCGCTGCACCGGCTCTACGTCACCGTGGCGCCGGTCCTGCTCGGCGACGGCATCCCGGGGCTCCGCTTCGCCGGCACGCCGGTGATGCGGGACGCGCTCCGTCCACCGGTGCGACGTGCCGCCCTCGGCGAGGACACGCTCTTCGAGCTGGAGTTGCGGGCGCCGTGAGCGGGCGAGCCACTGGCCGGCGAGCACCCCGGCACCGGGCAGGCTCGCGGCGAAGGTGAGCACTCCATAGACGACGGCGACCGTCAGGCCCTGGGCGGCGCCCAGGCCGGCGGCGCCGAAGGCCCACGCGGTGACGCCTTCCCTGGGGCCCCAGCCGCCGATGTTCAGCGGCAGCGCCATGGCGAGCAGGGCCAGCACCATCAGGGGCACCAACTCGGCGAACGGCGCGGTTGACCCAGCGGCCCGGGCGGCGAGCAGGAACGTACCGAGGTGACCCGCCAGCACCACGACGGACGAGATCACGACGCCCGGCCAGCTGCTGCGGGCGAACAGTCCGAGGCGTGCCTCGGCCAGCGTGGCGCGGACCGCCCGCTGCCATCGCGATGTGCCCGGCCTGCCTCTGAGCCGGAGGGCGACCGCGATGACCAGCGCGGACACCACGGCGAGCGCGAGGGCGGTCCCCGGTGCCGTGGCCAGGTGGCGGGGCTGCGTCAGGGCCGGGGACGGCTGCGCGAGCAGGACCGTCACACCGACGGCCATCAGGACCAGTTGGCCCGCGGTCCGTTCGAGTACGACCGCGCGAACGCCCCGTCCGACGTCACCGGTGTGCTGCCCGTGTCGTACCGCGCGATGCACATCGCCGAGTACGCCACCGGGCAGCGCCGCGTTCAGGAACAGCGCGCGGTAATAGTCGGCGACGGCCCGGCCCAGCGGCAGCCGGATGCCCAGGCCGCGGGCGACGATGCACCAGCGCCAGGCGCTGAACACGGTTGTGAGCAGGCCGAGTCCGAGAGCGGCGAGCAGGGTGGGTCCGTCGATCCTGCGCAGCCCGTCCAGGAACGCGCCGGTGCCAAGACGCCAGACCAGCACGGCGAGGATGCCCGCTCCGGCGAGCGTGCCGACACGGGCCCGGAGCGCCTGCCCGCTCATGAGGCCCCGCCAATCGGCCGGGGCAGCGCCAGCAGATCGCTGTGGTGCACCACCACCCGCAACTCCCCCGCCGCGCATGCCGCCAGGCGGCGCAGCAGATACGTGTCGGCGCGCGACGCGAGGGCCGGGCGCTGCTCGCAGGCCGCGCCGACCCAGCCGCGCAGCCACTCCGCGATCAGCGCCGGATCGTCGGCGCCGAGCCGCCAGGGGCTCGCGTGGGTCCGCACCGTCGCCCCCTGCCGTGCGAAGGCTTCGGAGGCCACCGTGACGGCGTCGGGTCCGAGCAGGCCATTGCGGCGCTGGTGGGCGTTGAACGCGGCGGCGATCTCGGCATCCAGCGGTTCGGCAGGCGTCAGCTTGACCCGTCCCACCACCGAGATCGTGAGCAGCGCGGGGCATCCGGCCCCCGCGCACGCCTTGGCGAGCCCGTCCACCTCGTCGCGGGTGAGCACGTCCAGCAGGGCGGAGGCCGTCAACAGCGAGGCGCCGGCCAGGTCCCCCGCGGTCAGGCCGGCGATCTCACCGCGTTCGGTGGCGACCGTCACAGGCTTGCCGTCGGCCGCCGCATGCGGCGTCCGCACGGCGGCCAGGTCGAGCAGAGCGGGGTCGCGGTCGTGCAGGATCCAGTGCTGGGAGCCGTTCAGCCGGGGTGCGAGCCAGCGCCCCATGGAGCCGGTCCCGCAGCCGAGATCGCGGATCACCTGCCCGGCGTCGTCCCGGTCCCGGCCCGACAGCCAGTGCTGGAGCGGTTCGAGGAGTCCGGTGGCGCGGGCGCCGGCGTCGGCGCCCTCCCGCAGCTCCAGCCACTCAGGGGCATAACCAGGCGCGTCGGTCGTACTCACGCGGCCCTCCGGGGTTCGATTCGAATGCGTTCCAGCGCACCGGCGAGATTCCGGGCCGTCGTCTCCCACCCGTCCAGCGCGGTGCGTCGCGCTGCTGCGGCCGCCTTCAGGCGACTGCGCAGGCCCGGGTCTCCGAACCAGCTGCGCAGCGCCGCCGGGAGTGCCGCCGGGTCTGCCGACGGTACGAGCAGGCCCGGCACGCTGCCGTCCGGCGCCTGCCCGACCGCCTCCGGGAGACCGCCGACGGCCGTCGCCAGCACCGGAATGCCGCGCGCGAGCGCCTCGGTCACGGCCATGCCGTATGTCTCGGCGTACGAGGTGAGGACCAAGAGGTCGGCGGCGGCGTAGCTCGCGTCCAGCTCCGCACCGCTCTGCGGTCCGACGAGCCGGACCCGGTCGGTGAGGCCGGACTTCTCGATCAGCTGTCTGAGCCCGGAGACATAGCCGGGATCCTGGTCGAGGCCGCCGGCGCATACGCAGACCCAGGGCAGGTCCGCGACGGCCGCAAGTGCCTTCACCAGCCGGTACTGTCCCTTGCGCGGGGTCACCGATGCGACGCACAGCAGCCGCGAGACACCGTCGGTGCCGGGGGCCTCGGGTTCGATGTCGGCGCCGGGTGCGGCGACATGGACCTGTCCGGGGGCGAGCCCGTGGTGGGCGACGAGCCTGCGGGCCGCCCACACGCTGGTCGCCACGACCACCGGCACGGCGCGCAGGGTTTCGCGCTCGAGGGCGTCCAGGTCCGCTGCCCGTGCGGGGGCCAGTCCTGTCTCGTCGCCCAGCGGCAGATGCACCAGCACCGCCAGACGCAGCCGTTCGGCCTCGGGGACGACGATGTCGGGTACGGCGCAGGCGACGAGTCCGTCGAGGAGCACGACGGCGCCGTCCTCCGCCCGGGCCAGGATGCGGGCCAGTTCGGCGCGATCGGCCGCTCCGGGCTGTGGCCAGCTCCCCGCGACGGCATGCTCGTGTACCTGCCAGCCGATTGAGGGCAGGTCCTGGCACACCCGGCGGTCGTAGACATTGCCGCCACTGGGGGCGGCCGGGTCGTCGACGCCACCGGGCAGCACGATGTGCACCGAGCGCCCGCTCGCCCTGGTGGCGTCGGCCCGGTTCACAGCGTGCGCTCGTAACTTGCCCAGGCGATGTGCGATTCGTGCAGGCTGACCGTGATCCCGGCCAGGCCGCGGGCGCCTTCGCCCAGTGCCCCTGCGTGCACCCGGTCGGCGAGCCGGTCGGCGATCACCTTGGCCAGAAATTCGGTGGAGGTGTTGATGCCGGCGAAGTCGGGCTCGTCGTCGAGATTGCGGTAGTTCAGCTCGCCGACCACAGCGCCGAGTTCCCGGGTGGCCAGACCGATGTCGACGACGATGTTGTCGGCGTCCAGCTCGGGGCGGCGGAAGGTGGCGTCCACAAGGAACGTCGCTCCGTGCATGCGCTGCGCGGGCCCGAAGACCTCCCCGCGGAAGCTGTGAGCGATCATGATGTGATCACGGACGGTGATACTGAACAACGGGTGAACCTCCAGGTGCGGCAGCACATCTGACCTGTAGTACGGCCGACCCGTTCTCCTTGTTCAGGCCGGATCAGCAGCAGTTTCATACAGCACACGGTGACACAGCGCCGGGAGCTCCCCGGAGGCGAGCCTCGGCAGCACCTGCGGCAGCTCGTCGAAGGCGCACTCGCCGGTGATCAGCGCGTCGAAGGCGGGGTCGGCGAGCAGGTCGAGCGCGACCGCGAGGCGGTCGGCGTAGCTCCGGCGGGCCCCCCTGACCGGTGACACCGTGCCCACCTGACTGCTGCGCACCACCAGGCGGCGGGAGTGGAAGGCCTCCCCCAGCGGCAGGCTGACCCTCCGGTCGCCGTACCAGCTCAGTTCGAGGACGGTCCCCTCCGGGGCGAGGAGTTCCAGGGAGCGCGCGAGTCCGGCCTCGGTGGCGCTGGCGTGGACGACGAGATCGCAGTCGCCCGCGGCGTCCTCGGGGAGCGCGAAGTCGACACCGAGCGCCTTGGCGATGCCGGCGCGCGCGGGTTCCGCGTCGACCAGCTGGACACGGACGGCGGGGTACTTGGCGAGTACGGCGGCGACGCAGGCGCCGACCATGCCTGCTCCGACCACCGCGATCCGGTCGCCGAGCAGCGGTGCGGCGTCCCACAAGGCGTTCACCGCGGTCTCCACCGTCCCGGCCAGCACGGCCCGCCGGGCAGGGACGGTGTCCGGTACGGGGGTCACGGCGCCGGCGGGGACGACGTACCGGGTCTGGTGCGGATAGAGGCAGAAGACCGTACGGCCGAGCAGGTGCCGCGGTCCTTCTTCGACAAGCCCGACGTTGAGATAGCCGTATTTGACGGGCCCGGGGAACTCGCCGTCCTGGAACGGCGCCCGCATCACGCTGTGCTGGCTCTCGGGTACGCCGCCGCGGAAGACAAGCGTCTCCGTGCCACGGCTCACCCCGGAACAGAGCGTGCGCACCAGCACCTCGTCGTCGCCGGGTTTTGGCAGGGCAACGTCCCGGATCTCCCCGTGACCGGGAGACCGGAGCCAGAAAGCACGAGCGGCACGCTCCATTGGCGTCCTCCTGAACAGTCGGGTGAGGATGCACGTACTGATCACTACAAAGCCGCGGACACGGTACGCGGGACTGATCGAATCTGTCACACCCCCGGAGGGTGCACGGTGGCCCTGAACAACCCTTATGACATGAGGCCGCTGCGGCACGAGACGGCGGTGGGAGCAGGCGCGCAGATCCTCCTGCTGGCCCTGCTCGGCACGGCGATCGGCCTGGGACCCGCGGGCTGGCTGACCGGCCTGGCCTTCGCGGTCGCGACCTGGGCGGTGCTCACCCGCGCCCTGCGCCGGTCCTGGCTCACGTCCTTCGGACCGGCCAACCGCGTCACACTTGCCCGCGCGACGCTCGTCGGGGGTGTGACGGCGCTGGTCGCGGACTCTTTCGAGAGCCCGCCGCCGGTCACGGTCCTGGTCGCTCTCACCACGGTGGCGCTGATCCTCGACGCGGTCGACGGCAAGGTTGCCCGGCGCACCGGGACGGCGTCCCCGCTGGGGGCACGCTTCGACATGGAGGTCGACGCCTTCCTGATCCTGGTGCTCAGCATCCATGTCGCCATGTCGCTGGGTCCGTGGGTGCTGCTGATCGGCACCATGCGCTACGCCTTCGTCGCAGCGGCCCGGGTGCTGCCGTGGCTGAACGGGGCCCTGCCGCCGAGCACGGCCCGTAAGACGGTGGCCGCGCTACAGGGAATCCTGCTGCTGGTGGTCGGCGCCGGGATCCTCCCGCGACTGCTGGCGTTCGCGGTGGTCGCCCTGGCCCTGGCGCTGCTGATCTGGTCCTTCGGACGGGACATCAGGTGGCTGTGGCGGGTCAGGGACGGGGAGACGGCCAGGCCTGGGGCGGTCGCTGAACCCGTGGTGCGGCTCGCGCGGGCCGAAGCCGGGGTCTCGTACCCCGGCTCCAACGGCCCACAGGCGTTTCAGACTGCCGCGAACCCGATGAAATCAACCCAGGCGGCCTGAGACACCGCGAATCGCGGCCCCTCCTTCCCCTTGGAGTCACGGACATGGACGGCGTCGGCCAGGCGGGCGACCTCCACGCAGCTGTCCCCCTCAGAGCCGCTGTAGCTGCTCTTGAACCAGTTCAGCTCGTCGGTGGTGCTCATAGCGCTCCTCGCATCCGCTTCAACAGGTCCGCCGAGTCCGCAGGGGACAGGGCCTGTGAGCGCATCTTGGCATAGCGCATCTGCATCACGCTGACCGCTTTCGGGTCGGAGATCAGCTGACCCGTCTTCTGCCCCTCGGAGTAGCCCAGCCACTTGTTGTCGGGCGTCTCCAGAAGCTGCATCGGGCCGTCCGAACCGGCATGGTGCGGCTGCCGCAGCGGCATGATCTGCAACTCCACGTTCCACAACTCGGCGCATGCGATGAGATGGTCGAGGAGCTCCCGTGTGACGCCCGCGCCGCCCGTGTGCCTCAGCAGCACCGACTCGTCGATGATGAAGCAGAACGCGATCGGCGGCTTGCGGGTCAGCAGCTCCTGCCGCTCCATGCGCGCGGCGATCCGCTCCCCGACCTCTTCCTCGGTGGGCGGCGGCGGGACGTTGAGCATCACGGCACGTGCGTACGCCTCGGACTGGAGCAGACCGGGCACCACCCGGCACTCGTACGTACAGAGGCTGACCGCTGCCGACTCCAACTGGGCCCACAGCCGGAACCACGCGGCCAGGCCCGGCCGCCGCGACACATGCTGGGCCACCGCCCGCAGCACGCCGAACGAGTCCAGGACCTCCTCCGCCCGCTCGACGAAGTCACCCGGCGGCATACGCCGCCCCTGCTCGATCGAGGCGACGCAGGCATGTGAGTAGCAGACCAGCGGCGCCAGCTGCTCCTGAGTGAGCAAGGCCCGCTCCCGGAAGACCTTGAGGACGGCTCCGAACGCCTTGAGACTGTCGGACTGTTCGGGTGCACTGCTGCTGTTCGCCATGGGCGGCGACCCCCTTGTCGCGCTTGTGTCACTCATTGCGCACATACAACGAGCCCATGCTCACGTTGAGTTACTCGTACCGCCAGAGGGTGAACTCGTACGGGGCTCTCCGTACGAGCTGCCGTCATGGCAGCTGCGCTGCGCGTAGCCTCGACGGAGGGCTTCGCATACGGCGCCCGGGCACGGCTGTTCGCCCATCCCGCGAACGGCAGACGAGGGACGTGTCCCAACAACTAGGCAGGAACGCCTCCAACAGGTACCTTTTCCCTCCCCGAGTTGCACAGCGCGACGCCCCGAACACGGGAAAGGGAACGCCCTATGCAAGGAAGCGGTCCTCCGCGCCGTGCCGAACCGCCGTGGTCGGGGGGCCTCGCCGACTCGGTGTACGAGACCGCCGAGCGCGATCCCTCCCTGGTGCAGTTCTCCCGCCGGACGGGGCCCGACGACTGGGAGCCGATCGGCGCGGAGCTGTTCCGCGACCAAGTCATGGCCGTGGCCAAGGGGTTCCTTGCAGGCGGCATCCGCTTCGGCGACCGGGTCGCGCTGATGTCCCGTACGCGCTACGAGTGGACGGTGCTGGCGTACGCCCTGTGGTCCCTCGGCGCCGAGATCGTTCCGGTCTACCCCACGTCGTCCATCGAGCAGGTGCGCTGGATCCTGTACGACTCCCAGGTCCGGGCCATCGTGGTCGAGCACGAGAACCATGCGATGACCGTGGCGGCGGCCTGCGACGCGGAGATTCGGCTGTCCGCGATCTGGCAGATGGACCTGGGCTGCGTGGCGGACCTGATCGAACAAGGCCGCGGCACGGACGACGAACTGATTCACCGTCACCGCGCTGCCGTACTGCCCGATCAGATCGCCGCGATCTGCTACACCTCCGGCACCACCGGAACGCCCAAGGGCTGTCTCATCACGCACGCGAATCTGGCCGCCGAATGCGACACCCTGCTGGAAGGCTGGGGTGGCATCCTCGCCGAGCCCGGTGTCCAGCCGTCGATCCTCAACTTCCTGCCCGTCGCGCACATTTACGGGCTGATGGTCGTGGTCGCCTGTCTGCGCGGCGGCGTCCGCCTCGGCCACCAACCGGATCTGACGCCCGAGGCACTGCTCCCCGCTCTGGCATCCTTCCGGCCGACGTTTCTCTTCGCCGTCCCGTACATCTTCGAGAAGATCTTCCACAAGGCCCGCCGCGCCGCCGAGGCCGCCGGGCACGTCAGCCTCTTCGACAAGGCCGCGGCCGTCGCGGTGCGCTACGCCGAGGCCGTCGAACGGCACTCCATCGGCTCGGGCCACGGCCCGGGCCCGTCGTTGAAGGTCCTGCACGCCGCCTACGACCGCCTGGTGTACGGCAAGCTGCGCGCCGTACTCGGCGGCCAGGTGCGCAACGCCGTCTCCGGCGGCTCGACACTCCGCAGGGAGCTGGGACTCTTCTTCTCTGGCGCGGGCGTCACCGTGTACGACGGCTACGGCCTCACCGAGACCGCGGGCGGGATCACGGCCCAGCCGCCGGGAGAGGTCAGATTCGGCACGGTCGGCCGGCCCATCCCCGGCTGCGCAGTACACATCGCGAGCGACGGCGAGGTGTGGGTACGCGGCGACACGGTCTTCGCCGGCTACCTCAACAACCCCAAAGCCACCGAAGCGGTGCTGCGCGACGGGTGGTTCGCCACTGGCGACACTGGCCATCTCGACGACGAGGGCTATCTCGTCATCACGGGACGCAAGAAGGACATCATCATCACCAGCGGCGGCAAGAGCGTGGCCCCGCTGCCGCTGGAGGAGCAACTGCGCCACCATCCCCTGATCTCGCAGTGTCTGATCGTGGGCGACGACCAGCCGTACATCGCGGCGCTCATCACCCTGGATCCCGATGCCCTGGCCCACTGGCAGGCGCTGAAGGGAAAGCCGCAGGCGTCCATGTCGGTGATGGCAAACGACGAGGACCTGCGCGCGCAGATCCAACGGGCGGTCTCCCGGGCCAACACCCGGGTTTCGAGGGCGGAGTCCATCCGCGCGTTCCGCGTCCTGCCGAACGAATTCAGTGTGGACGCCGGTCTGATGACACCGACACTGAAGCTCAAGCGACGGGCAATCACGGGCGCGTACGCGGCGGACATCGACGCGCTGTACACGCGCTGACGGCGCCTCACGGATCCGGTGGAAGCAGCCCGCACGGGCGTGGCCGAGCGGCTACGCTCAGTGGGGGCTGGGTACAGGAGGGGGCCTTGTGTCGGACGTCATCGGCCTGCACGTGCAGGTTCAGTCACTTCCGGACGGCGATCCGGGGGAACTTGCCGAAATCACCGGTCGACTGCGCGCGGAGTTGCTCGATCTCGACGTCATGGCTGTCGATCCGGTGACTGAGCCGGCCGAGCCGGCGCATGCCAAGGGGCTCGCAACAGCAGTGGGCTGGCTGGCCGTCCAGCTGCGCACCGCCGAGGGGCTGCGCGCAGTGGTGAACGCCGTGCGCGGCTGGGTGGGACGCACGGACCGAGTGGTCGAAATCAGCCTCGGCGGGGACACCTTGAAGGTCACCGGAGCGACTGCGGCGCAGCAGGAGCTGCTCATCAGTGCCTGGCTCGCCCGCCATGCAGCCGACACCTGAGCTACCGGCCGAGCAGCGGCTGGCCTTGGTGGTGGCGACCTCCACGTACGCCGATGCGTCACTGCGCCGACTGCGCGCGCCCGCACATGACGCGGCCGGCCTGAGCGAGGTCCTCTCCGATCCGGGGATCGGCGGGTTCACGGTCACCCAGGTGATCGACAGGACGGCTCAGGATGTCCGGCTGGCCTTCGAGGAATTCCTCACCCATCGTGTCCCGAACGACCTCGTGGTGGTGTACGTGTCCTGCCACGGGCTCGTCGATGCCCGTAGGCGTCTGTACTTCGCCGCCGCGGACACCCGCAAGGACCGGCTGGCCGCCACCGGGGTGGAGGCGCAATGGCTCCTCGACCAGCTGGACGACTGCCGGGCACGCAGGCAAGTCGTCATCCTGGACTGCTGTTTCAGTGGCGCGTTCGCGCAACGCAGCAAGGGAGAGACCGACCTGGGACTGGGCGCGCGGTTCCACGGTCACGCCCGCGGCAGGGTCGTACTGACGGCCTCCCGGGCAACCGAGTACTCCTTCGAAGGCGAGCCGGTCCCCGGGGAGGTCCTGCCGGGGTCCGTGTTCACCAGCGCTCTGGTGACCGGCATTCGCAGCGGTGCGGCCGACACCGACCACGACGGTTACATCTCGGTGGACGATGCCTACGCCTACGCATTCGACCGGCTGCGAGCCGACGATGTCGCGCAGACACCACAACGCTGGCTCTACGGAGCCGAGGGAGAGATCCTGCTCGCCCGCAGTCCCGTCGGCGTCTCCCCACGCGTGGCGGAGGTCGCTCGCGCCCAGTTGGACGCCGGCACAGGTGGCCCCGGCACGCCTCACGCGGAAGCATCTGCCGATGAGCAGCCGGACACCACAGCCGACGCCCCGGCTTCGGCAGACGACGCGTCCGACGGCACCGTGCCAGAAGACACTGTTCCCAACAGCGATGCGCCACAGCCCGTCCTGATCAATCCGTCCAAGCCCGCCGACGGCCCGGCTCACCGACCGCCGCGCCGGCTTCCCCTGCCGCGCACTCGCCGCGGCCGCGTTGTGCTCAGCGGGATTGCCGTCGTGATCGCCGCTGCCGCGACGGTCACGCCCATGCTCGTCGGCCGCCTCAACGACCCCGGCCCTCATGGCCGTTACGACCGGCCGCGTGGACTCATCCTGGTGAACGACAAGGCCGTCACAGGCTCCTCGGACACCGGCCAGAAACTGCGCTGGAAGCGCACGTACACCGATGGCCCCATGTACGCGCCCGTCACCGGCTATGCCTCCCAGCTGTTCGGCACGGGCCTGCTCGAGAGCGTCGAGGACGAGCTTCTGACCGGCACCGACTCCCGACTTGGTTCAGCTGTCGCCGGGAAGGTGTTCACCACCATCGAGGCCGCTGCCCAGAAAGCCGCGTACGAGGGCCTGCAGGGCAAACAAGGCGCCGCCGTGGCACTCGACCCGAGCAGCGGCAAGATCCTCGCGCTCGCCTCCTCCCCCTCCTACGACCCGTCGGCGATCGCCGGCGCGTCCAAGGCGGACAGGGCTGAGTGGACGGCCCTGAACAGTGACAAGAAAAAGCGCATGCTCAACCGCGCGCTGAGGCAGACCTATCCCCCGGGCTCCACCCTCAAGGTGGTCACCGCCGCAGCCGCTCTGCAGAACGGCCTCTACAGCAACGTCGACGCAGCCACCGACTCGCCTGTGCCGTGGGCACTCCCGGAGACCACGGTCCAGCTGAAGAACGAGGGCGGCGGCGCGTGCAAGAACGCCTCCCTCATGTCGGCTCTCCAGTCCTCCTGCAATACCGTCTTCGCCAAGATCAGCAATGACCTCGGAAACATCAAGATGCGCCAGCAGGCCGCCGCATTCGGCTTCAACAAGGAGATCGCCACCCCCTTGCTCGCGGTCAAGTCCGTCTATCCCGCGGACGATGGTTCGCTCAACGCCCTGGATGGCATCGGCCAGGGCAGCACCAGCGTCACCCCTCTGCAGATGGCCATGGTCGCGTCGGCCGTCGCCAACGAGGGCGCACTCATGGAGCCGTACCTGGTCGCCAGTCTGCGGACCGCCGACGGCAAGCTCATCGAGCAGCACAAGCCCAAGGCCCTGAGCCGACCGCTCAGCGAACTCAACGCGAGGAAGCTCCAGCAGATGATGGAGTTCGTCGTCGAGGACGGACCAGGATCCACGGCCAAGATTCCCGGGAACATGGTGGGCGGCAAGAGCGGCAGCGCCCAGCTCCCCAGCGGCACCAGTGCCACCGGGTACGCCTGGTTCATCTCCTACGCCAAGACGCAGGAATCCGGATCCCCGGCGGTTGCGGTCGCCGTGGTCGTCGAGACTCCCGGCCAGACCGGCGAGGCAGTGTCCGGAGACAAGATCGCCGCACCGATCGCCAAGCGCGTCATGGAGGCGGTCCTCAACCGGTGACGCACCCGGCCGGAGAACGCTACGGGATAAGATCCGTCGTCCGGACAAGGGGGGCCACGCGCGTGTCCAAGCCAAGCTTTCTCAGCCGCCGCATGTTGTTCGTCCTGGGCGGGCTGGCTGTGCTGGCCGGCGGGACCGGCGTCTATGCGGCCAGCGGTGACACGCCCGTCCCTGATCGCGAGCGAGTGCGCACAGATTCGGAACCACTGCTGCGTCGCTTCCGTGCCATCGGGCAGCTCTCCGATCCGCATTGGCTCGGTTACAACCCGAACGATTCCGGACGTGAGACCATCCCCGACCAGGATCCTCGGATCCGAGTTGTCGGAATCGCTCAGCTGCCGGCAGGTGTCGTCGCATCGGTCGTCAGGAGTTCGGCGTACGGCTTTGCCCTCGGCAGCCCTTCGAAGGTGCCGGAAGCGCTGGCGCAATTCCTTCCTGAACACCCTCAGTGGATGAACAGCCCCCGCTATGACCGGCACATCACCAAGTCGGTCTACCAGGGGCACTTCTACTTCGACCGGGGCACCGACCGCGTCTACTTCGACACGACCAACCCTGAGATCGTGTAGGAGCTCACGGCGCCGTGAACAGCGTCGGGAACCGCGGAGCCAGCCACGGCTTGCGCCCCCACGCCAGCACCCGCCCCCGGGCGATCGCGCCCCACGGATTACAGCGGCCCAGCGCCATCAGCAGGAACGTGACCGGCTCCGTCAGGATCGTGCAGTCGGGGCGGCTCGGGGGCTCACTGCTCACGGCTACGGCACCATCCGTGAATGTGACGCCGAAGCCCGTGCCGCCCCGCATGCGGACCCGGTAGCGCGCGGTCAGCCCGGCCGTGGCAGCGGCGTTGGTCACCCGGGGCATGGCCGTGATCATGAAGGGCAGGGTGAGCTCCACCCGGGCGGCGTCGATCATGTGAGGGCGCCCCGCTGCCAGCGCGAGGTCGTAGCCGTGGCCGAGCATGTGCGTCAGCAGGTACGAGCCCAGCTCCACGCGGCTCATCGGGCCCAGTGGGGTGGCCACCGTTTGATCCGCCGCTCCCTCGTCCATCGCCGTGAGGTAGGCATCGGCCTGCGACACGATCATCGCGCCCAGCGGATCGGCCCCACGCTCCCCGAACTCCGCGAGTGCACGCTCATTGGCCGCGGCCAGGCTCTGGGGCGTGCCGTCACCGTGACTCCGCTCGCGCCCCGCCGCGATGTCGGCCATCAGCTCGTTGGCCTGCGCCAGATGCGCCGCCGCCTCGCCGATGGTCCATTCCGACCCGGGCACCGCCGCACCCGTGTCGACGACCCCGCGCAGCAGCGCGGCGATGTCCTCGGCGGTGGCACGTATCGCGGCGGCGAGTCCGTCGGGCAGGGTGCCTCGTAGGTCCTGCCCCGTCACTGATTCCACGCTGCTCCCCACGCCTACAGCGGCACCGGCGTCGGAACCTTCCGTGCCCGCGTCAAGATGGGCGGAGGCTGGAACACCTACCGCGGCCTGTACTGACACCTTGCTTCGGGCAGGCAGTCAGCTGACCTGGGAAAGCGTACCCGGAAGACCCCTCCCCGACTGGACAGGTCGGTCATCTGTTCCTGCTGTTGCGGACCGCTGTTGGTCATGGGTTGGTCACGTGACCAAGGCGCCACGACGCTCGGCACCCGGAGCGCTCCAACTGCCCTCCTGACGCTGATCAGACGGAAGGAGGCTCGTACACGCTGGTGCAACCCACCGACAGCGGGAAAGACCGTGACCCTGAAGTTCCTCGGCATCATCGCCGACACGCCGACCGACGAGTCTCCGACGATCTGGCTTCACGAAGAGACGGGAGACCTTCTGATCCAGTCGAACAAGGCGACTGAGGAGGAAGTGAAGGGGTGCCAGGAGATGGGTTCGGCGCCCGGTCTCTCCACGGACGTCCCGGACCACGAGACGATCATCAGGCTTCCGGCGGTCATGCTTCAGTACATCCCCCGCCCGGACGACGACAGCGAAGAGACGGACTCAGGGGTGGAGTTCATGGCAGGGCTCGCTTCCGTGGCACGGGTGGGGTCAATCGGGCGCTGGCGGGAGACAAGCTGCCACCGGGAAGACGGCCTCGGGGATCAATGGAAGGTTTCTTGAAGCCTGGCAGCTCAGCGAACAAATAATCGGTTGCCTGTTGGCGGTGGTGGTGGATGCAATGTCCGGCATGGTCACCCAGGTGCGCCCGCCACGGCGAGATGAGATGAACGCGTACTACCAGGCCCTGCCACTCTGCGATCCGGGCAAACTGCATCCGAATCGTCACACGGGAGACGCCGACGCATGAGTGCGCCACCATCGCCACCTGGAGCGGAGCGGACTGACGGATCATCCGTCCAGATCGGCGCTCTCGTTCCGCTAACTCGGCCCGGCTGGGTCGAGGCAGGCCAACACTTGCTCGCTGGACTCGAGCTGGCCGTTCGCGAAGTCAATGACGCCGGCGGGATCGTCGGAAGGCCCCTCGAGCTGGTGGTCCGAGACACCGCGGCTGATCCACAGAGGGCCGCGGCGGCGGTAGATGATTTGGCTCGCCTGGGCGTGGCTGCCTTGGCGGGGGAGTATCACAGCGTCGTGGCTCGCGCCGCTGCCGCCAGGGCCGACGCCCTCGGCCTGCCGTTCCTCTGCTCGTCAGCGGTTCTCGACGCGCTCACCGAACAGCCAACGGAATGGGTCGCGCGCCTCGCCCCGCCGCAGTCCCACGGCTGGCAGATCTACGCAGACTTCCTCCTCAGCGCGGGCCACAGCCGAATCGCCGTAGCAGCCCAGCCGAGTGTCTACTGGGCATCTGGGACCCGCATTCTGCGGGACTACCTCGCTCCACGCGGCGGCACCGTCATCGAACTCGATATGAGCGCGCTCGCCCCCGCGGCCGTGTGCGACGAACTGGTCGACAATCGCGCGACAGCCCTCCTTCTTCTGGTCGGCCACCCGGAGCCGTCCGTGCCGATCGTCAAGTCGGTCCGCCGCGACCAGCGCCTCGCCGAGATCATGATTGGTGCTCCGGCCGGGCAACCGGAGTTCGCCGAATGGGCGACCTTGCTGGGCGACGACAGCGCCGCGATCCCGTTCTTGCGCTACCTGCCCGAGCGCCTCAGCCCACTCGGTGCACGAGTCGAGACTGCCCTCCGCGAGCGGCTGGCCGAAGCGCCCTCCTTCGTCGCCTTCGAGGGCTACGACACGGTCGCCGTCCTCGCCGATGTGCTGCGTTCTCACGGCGCGGACCGCGCGCGCACTGCCGAATCCTGGCCGCGCGTTGCAGTCGAAGGCACCCGCGGGCAGATCCAGTTCTCCCGCACGCCAGGCATCAGCGTTTGGCAATGGGCTAGGACGCCAATCCAAGTCGTTGATCGAGATCCGGCGGAACCCGATCGCTTTCGGATCCTTCACACCAGCTGAGCTATCGAACGCCCCACGTTCCTGTCCCTGGCGTTGGTGACGTGTTCTCCGAACCGTGCCGCTCCTGAACTGGAGTGTCCGGTCAGGTAGTGGGAGCAACAAAGCCACGTGCGACCCGGCTTGTCGCAGCGTCACAGCATGACGTGCTTGACCTGGGTGTAGTCCAGCAGGCCGGCCAGGGACAGATCGCTGCCGTAGCCGGAGTGCTTGACCCCACCGTGCGGCATCTCCGACACCGTGGTGCCGTGCGTGTTCACCCACACGATCCCGGTATGCAGGGCCCGAGTCGCGCGCATCGCGCGGTCGTGGTCCTTGGTCCATACGCCGGCTGCGAGGCCGAACCGCACCCCGTTGGCGAACCGCAGCGCCTCGTCCTCGTCCGAGAACGGCTGCACGGTGACGACCGGGCCGAAGATCTCCTCCTGCACGATCTCGTCGGACTGGCGGACACCGGCGACCACGGTCGCCTGGTGGAAATATCCGGGCCGCCCGATCCGAGAGCCCCCGGTGACGACCTCGGCGTGATCCGGCAGTCGGCTCAACAGGGCGTCCACAGAGGCTAGTTGAGCAGCGTTGTTGAGCGGGCCGTAGTCTGCGTCCGGCTCACCGGGCGCCGCGGTGCGCAGTTTCTGCGCCCGGGCGGAGAACGCCGCGAGAAACGCATCGTGAATGCGGTGGTGCACCAGCAACCTTGTGGGGGCCGTGCAGTCCTGGCCGGCGTTGTAGTACGCGACCGCGGCGAGGTCCGCCGCCGCCGACTCGATGTCCACATCGTCGTGGACGATGACGGGTGCGTTTCCGCCGAGCTCGAGATGGACGCGCTTGAGGTCCGCCGCCGCGGCGGCCGCGATCTCCCGGCCGGCCCGGACGCTGCCGGTGACCGCGATCAGCCGGACGGCCGGATGGGCGGTGAGTGCCCGGCCGGTGTCCCGGTCGCCGCAGACGACGTTGAGCACGCCCGGCGGCAGGTGTTCGGCGGCGATCCGGGCCAGCAGGGCCGATGAGGAGGGGGTGGTGTCGGCGGGTTTGAGCACGGTCGTGTTCCCGGCCGCGATCGCCGGGGCGATCTTCCACGCCGCCATCATCAAGGGGTAGTTCCACGGGGTGATCTGGGCGCAGACACCGACCGGTTCACGGCGCAGCAGCGAGGTGCGCCCCTCGGTGTACTCGGCAGCGGCGGCGCCGGGCAGGTTCCGGGTGGCTCCCGCGAAGTAGCGCAAGGTATCGGTGATCGCGGGCAGTTCCTCGGTCCGGAAGAGGTCCGCGGGCTTGCCGGTGTCCCCGACCTCGGCGGCCACAAGGTCGTCCGCGTGGGCCTCCACGGCGTCGGCGATGCGCAGCAGCGCGCGCTGCCGTTCCGCCGGAGTGGTCGTGGACCAGCGGTCGTACGCGGCTGCCGCCGCCGCACAGGCTGCGTCGGTGTCGGCCCGTCCGGAGCGCGCTGCGGTGCGGTGCACTGTTCCGGTGGCGGGGTCGGTGAGCTCCATCAACTCGCCCGAGACAGCGGGGAGTTCGGCTCCCGCGATGTGGTTGAGGACCACGGGATACGCAGCGGGCTCAGCCACGGCGCAGCGCCTCCTTCGCCGCGGCGCGGCCGGTGCGTACCGCGCCCTCCATATAGCCGGCCACCCACTGGTCGGAGCCGCAGACATAGAACGGCGGTTCATGGGTGCCGTGCCGGGGGCCGACGGCCATGACGTCGCCGGGGATCCATTGCGTGACGTAGCCCTGGGTCCATGGATCGGTGCCCCACATCCGCAGATACGCGGTGAGCGGCCTCTGGGCCTCGTCGCCGTAGAGGCGGGCGACGTCGCCGAGCAGTTCGGGCACGCGCAGCCGGTCCGGCATGCCGAGCAGTACGCCGTAGCGCTCGGGCGGGATGAGAGCGGAGAGGATGCCCTCGCTCTGCGGCCAGGTGCTGCCGAGGACCCCTTCGCATTCGGAGAGACCACTCAGATCGTGCGCGCGCCAGAAGGGCTTGTCGTACGCCGCGACGAACTTGGCCGCGACCGCCTGGCGCTGCTGGTGCAGCGAGGCGAGCCGTTCTTCGGGTACTCCGGTGACGGTGACCGAGCGGAGCGGGCCGACGGGCAGCGCGCTGACGACGGCACCGGCGGTGAGGGTTTCGCCTCCGGTCAGGCGTACGGTGCAGCCGCCGGGCCGTACGGCGATCGCGTCGACCGGTGTCCCGAGCCGTATGCGCTGACCGAGCCCGTCCGCCATGCGCAGTGCCACGGTCGCCGAACCCTCCGCGACCCGTAGTCCCTCCCAGTCCTCGTAGTCGTAGTGGTCGCCATGCCCGGTGCCGGGGACGGCGGCGTGCTTGCGCAGGGCGGCGAGCAGCGAGGTCCGTTCGTACGAGCCACTGGCCAGGGCGAGTTGGCCGATCTCCCAGAGGCGTACGACGGCGGGGGTCGCGCCCTCGGAGCGCAGCCAGTCGCCGACCGGGATCCGGTCGAGGGCTGCGGCGTCGGGGTGGGACCACGGGTCGTCCGGGTCGACGGTCCGTGCCAGCGCGGTGAACGCCGCGGTGACCCGTTGGTGGCAGGCGTCGTCGCCGGGGCCGAACCAGTGCGGCGGGTCACCGGCGGACATTCCTTCCGGCGTGGCGCGGGCGATGACCCCGGGCTCGGCGACATAGCTGGGGATCAGAGTGAGGCCGAGTTCGGCGGCGAGGGTGAGATACGCGGTGTGGGCGCGGCCCACGACTTCGCCGCCGAGCTGGACGAGCCGGCCGTCGGGCAGTGTGGTCTGCTCGACACGGCCGCCGACGCGTTCGCGGGCCTCGAGGACGAGGACGTGGGCTCCTGCCGCGGCCAGGTCCCGTGCCGCTGCGAGACCGGCGAGTCCGGCGCCGAGCACGATGACATCGTGGTTCATGGGGGCGTTCCTTCGCTGGATCGGCTGCGGGGCGGGCAGTCAGTCGAGGACCAGGCAGTGTTCGGGCTTCCAGCCGATCTCGACGCTCTCGCCGCCGCTCCAGCGGTCCTCCATGCGGGAGCGGTCGGTGTTCTGCTCCAGTACGGAAAGGGTGATGCCGGGGGCGAGTTCGATCAGGTAGGTGGTGGTCGGGCCGGAGTAGACGGTTTCCCGGACGACGCCGTTCACGCGGGTCATGCCGGGTTCGAGGTCGGAGAGCCAGATCTTCTCCGGCCGAATGGACAGGCTGACCCGGCTGCCGTCGCTGACGCCGGCGCGGGGCCCGACAGGGAGTACGGGGCCTTGGTCGACGTGCACCTCACCGGCACGGTAGGTGCCGGGCACGAGGTTGGAGGTGCCCATGAACGAGGCGACGAAGCTGCCGGCCGGACGTTCGTACACGTCCTCAGGGGTGCCGCACTGCTCGACGCGGCCCTCGTTCATCACCGCGACCCGGTCCGACATGGTGAGGGCTTCGTCCTGGTCGTGGGTGACGAACACGAAGGTGATGCCGATCTCCCGCTGGATCTGCTTCAGTTCGACCTGCATCTGGCGGCGGAGTTTGAGGTCGAGCGCGGCCAGCGGCTCGTCGAGGAGCAGGACTTGGGGGCGGTTGACCAGGGCGCGGGCCAGGGCGACGCGCTGGCGCTGGCCGCCGGAGAGGGTGTGGGGCTTGCGGTCGGCCAGGCTGCCGAGCTGTACCCGCTCCAGCATGCTGGCAACGCGTTCGCGTATCTCGGTGCGGCCGACGCCTGCGCGCTTGAGACCGAAGGCGACGTTGTCGGCGACCGAGAGATGGTCGAAGAGGGCGTAACTCTGGAAGACGGTATTGACGTTGCGCTTGTTGGGAGGCAGGGCAGTGACGTCTTCGCCCTTGAGCAGGATGGTGCCGTCGGTGGGGTCGGTGAATCCGCCGATCATCCGCAGCGAGGTGGTCTTTCCGCAGCCGGAGGGGCCGAGGAGGGAGAAGAACTCCCCGGGCGCGATGTCCAGGGTGAGGTCGCGGACGGCGAAGGAGTCGCCGTAGCTCTTGCTGACTGAGTCGAGCCGGACCGCGGGTGCGGTGTGCGTGGCCGCGATGGCGGCCGTGGTGGTCGTCGTGGTCACGGGTGTCACTTCCCGGAGAGGAGGTCGAGGCCGCCGCGACGGCCGAACAGGCGCGGGATGAACAGGGCGAGGGCGATGAGACCGATGGATCCGGCGAGCATCAGGGTGCCGACGGCGTTGATGGTGGGCTGTACGCCGAACCGGATCGCCGAGTAGATGCGGACGGACAGCGGCTGTGGGTCGACGCCGGTGGTGAAGTAGGCGAGGACGAAGTCGTCGAAAACGAGGGCGAAGACGAGTACGGCGGAGGCGAGGATGCTGGGGAGCAGCGCGGGCAGGGTGACCAGGCGCAGCGCCTGCCAGCGGGTGGCTCCGAGATCCATCGCGGCCTCTTCGACCTCTGGGTTGAGGGCGGCGATCCGGGACCGGAGGATGACCGTCACGTAGGAGATGGAGAAGGTGATCTCCGCGAGCATGACGGTGCCGGAGGACAGCGTGATGCCCATGCCCTTGAAGAGCAGCATGGCCGCGACGCCCGTGACGATCTCGGGCGTGATCAGGGGGACGAGCATGATGAGGCCTGCGAGGGAGCCGAGGCGGCTGCGGCAGCGGACCAGGCCGAGTGCCAGTGCCACGCCGAGGATCAGCGAACCGGCCATCGCGACCAGGGACACCCGAAGGCTCATGCCGAGCGAGTCGAGCAGGACATCGTCCTGGAAGAAGGCCGAGTACCAGCGGAGGCTGAAGTCCTTGAAGACGGTGAGGGACTTCTGGGAGTTGAAGGAGAAGAGGACGACGACGCCGATGGGCAGGTAGAGGAGCGCGAAGAACGCGGCCGTGACCGCGACGGCGAAGCGGGGCTTGCGGTCGGTACCGCGGCGGCGCCTGCGGACACGGGAGGCGCGGGTGGCCGGGCTGCTTCCCTTGCGCGTGGCCACGGCGCGGAGCGGGCGGGGGGCGGGGCGGCGCTGAGGTTTGAGGGCCGGGCGCAGAGTCATCGCGTCGCCTCCGCTTCGTCCTTGCGGGCCCGGCGGAGGTAGCCGACCATCCCGAGGAACAGGACCGCCATCATGAGCATGGTGAGTGCCGAGCCGAGCGGCCAGTTCTGGCCCTGGAAGAACTTGTCCTGGATCAGGTTGCCGATCATGATCTGGTCGGGGCCTCCCATCAGCTGGGCACTGACGAAGTCGCCCATGGCGGGCAGGAAGACGAGGACGCAGCCGGCTGCCGCGCCCTGCCGGGTGGCGGGCAGCGTGACGAAGAAGAAGGTCCGCAAGGGACCTCCGTAGAGGTCGCGGCCTGCCTCGATCAGTGAGACGTCCATGCGCTCCAGCGCCGCGTACAGCGGGATGATCATGAACACGATGAAGCCGTAGACCAGCCCGGCGATGACGCCCACGCCGGACTGGAGAATCTTCGTGCCGCTGTCGGCGAGCCCGACGGCGCGCAGTGCCTTGAGCAGGGGGCCGTCGTCGGACAGGACGACGGACCAGCCGTACATCCGGACCAGGTAGTTCGCGAAGAACGGGACGACGATGGCGGCGATCAGGAGGTTCTTGAGGCGTCCGCCGTGCAGGGCGATGGCGTAGGCGACGGGGTAGGCCACGGCCAGACAGATGACGCAGGTGAGCAGTGCATAGCCGAGGGAGCGCAGCAGCACGGCCCGGTAGGCGGGTTCGGCCAGTGCCGTGATGTTCTCGAAGTTGAGTCCGAAGTGCGGATTGCCGAGCGGATCGGTGGTGCCGAGCGCCAGTGCGGCCACCAGGACGAGGGAGGCGATCAGGAAGGCGGACATCCACAGGGTGCCCGGGACCATGAGCCAGGCCCACAGCCGGTTGCCGCCTGCGGAGGGTCCTCTTCGGGGCCGGGGCAGGAGGTGATGTGTACGTCGTTTCATGTCGTCAGCCGGCCTTCACACGGGTCCAGGCGGTGTCGCGGGCCTGTTCGCCCTGCGAGGTGACATTGCGGAAGTAGAGCTCGTCCGTCAGGTCGTCGGCCGAGACCTGGCACTCGGGGAACGGCTCCACGAGCGCGGCGTAAGTTTCCTCGCTGCCGTCGACCGGCATGGGATAGCCGATGTACTCGATGTTCTTCTTCACGTTCTCCGGGCGGAGCATGTAGTCGATGAAGAGCATCGCCGTGCCGGGGTGGCGGGCGTCGGAGGGGATGGCGTAGCAGTCCGAGTTGATCGGAGCCCCTTGCTTCGCGACTTCGAAGCCGAAGATCGAGGGGTCCTTCGCCTGGTTGAGCATGGCGGCCATGTCGCCGCTCCATGCCTGGGTCATGGCCGCGTTGCCGGTGAGCAGGTTGTTGTAGCTGTCGCTGGAGAAGCCGCGCAGATGGGGCCGCAGCGAGCGCAGGGAGTCGGTGATTCGGCCCAGCTCACCATCGACGCTCGTGGAGACGTCGAGGCCGAGCTTGAGCGCCCCCATGCCCAGGACTTCGTCCCGGTCGTCGAGCAGGAACACCTTGCCCTTGGCCCGTGCGTTCCACAGATCGTCCCAGGAGCCTGCCAGGTCGCTGCCGATTTTGTCCTTCCGCCAGCCGATCCCTGTCTTGTACATGGTGAAGGGGACGGTGTGCCGGGCTCCCGGGTCGTACCAGGGATCGGCGAAGTAGTCGTAGTGGCTGAAGATGGCGTCGGCGTTCTTGAGCCGGCCGTGGTCGATGGGGCGCAGCCGGTTTCCTTCGGCCAGCCGCTGGGCCCATTTCGCCGTGGGGAAGATGATGTCGTAGCGGTTGCCGGCGTTGAGCTTGGCGGCCATGCCTTCCATCGAGTCGAAGTTCGACTGGATGACCTTGACCCCGTACTCCTTCTCGAACCCTTCGAAGACGGCCGGGTCGACGAAGTCGGCCCAGTTGAAGTAGACGAGGTCACCGTCGACCTTGACGTCGATGGGTTTGTCCTCGGCCTTCTGCGCGGCGGGGCCGGCGGAGGAGAATCCGCAGCCGGCCGCGGTCAGGCCGAGACCGACGGCCGCGGCGGAGCCGGTGCGCAGGAAGGAGCGGCGGGAGGGGGGAAATGCTTCGGGGGACATACGAGGTCCTCTCCGTGGGGTCCGCGGGGCAACGGACACCTGGTGCGGGCAGGGCGGTCCCAGGCACGCCTCCGCGTGCTGGACCGGGGAGCCGCGGGTCGGTTCGGGGGGACCGACGGCGTACTCGACAGGGGGGTGGCCTTGGCGGTTCGGGCTCCACGCCGGCCGCGAGGGGGGTCAGCTCAGTGCTGCCCGGCGGCCGCGGGGACAGGTTCGGCTCAGGGCTCCACGCCGTCCAGGTCGGCGCGGACGCGGCCGGCGAACCAGCCGACCGCGGACTCGCGCCGGGACAGGGGACCTGGTTCGAAGCCCGGTGTGGTGAGTCCTTTCTGCACACGGGCCACCAGTTCGGCGTCCTCGTCGTTGGTGATCCAGCCGATGTGGATGTTCAGCCGCCGGGCGAGCTTGGTGCGCAGTCCGGTGCCACGGCGGGTGTAGAACGCTCCGGGTACTGCCACCCGGTCCACCGCCGTCGGGATCGCGGTCCAGGCAAGCACATGGTCGGGGTAGAAGTCGATAAGTGTGTTGGGATAGATCACCGCGTACCGCCAGACCCGGCGGTCGGCCTCGGTCAGACCTGGCATGGGAGCAGTGATGCGCTGGTAGAGGCGCTCCGCCCAGTTCGAGGACGGCTTGTCGCGCAGCGGTGAGGCGAACAGCGTGTACGCGTCGCGGATCTCGCAGGTGTAGGCCTGGTAGTCGAGCAGCCGCATCAGCCCGGGGTGGGCGACCGGCACGTGGTAGCCCTCGAGGTAGTTGTCGACGGCGACCTTCCAGTTGGCGTGCTGGACCTCGGCGCCTTCCAGGTCGTGGATCCGGCTGCGGCCGATCGGCACCAGATCGGTTCCCGCGTAGTGGCCGACCGCCTCGGCGAGGCCGGCGCACTGCTTCGCCAGCGGTACGGCGTCCGGGTCGAGGTTGGCGAAGACGAAGCCGAGGAACGACTCGACGCGGACCGGGAACAGCCCGAGCCTGGGTTTGTCCAGGCAGGGGATCTGCCGCGCCTCGGGGGCGCCGACCAGCCGTCCGTCGAGTTTGTAGGTCCAGCCGTGGTACGGGCAGCGGATCGCCTTTCCGGCCGGTTCGGGGGTGGTGACCAGGCGCGTTCCGCGGTGGCGGCAGACATTGAGGTGCGCTGCCAGACTGCCGTCCTCGGTCCGGACCACCAGTACCTCGCGGTCGGCGACCGTGGCGGCGAGCCGGGCGCCGGGTCCGGGCAGGTCGGATTCGTGGCACACGAGCTGCCAGGACCTGGCGAAGATGTGCCGGGTCTCGGCGGCGGCCGTGCCGGCGTCGGTGTAGTAGCGGGCGGGCAGGGCCTGCCCGGGACTGAGGTGGTCCTGAAGTGCGGCGGAGGCTTCGGGTGCTTCTGAGGCCATCGGTGGTGCAGTGGCTTCAGGTGCTTCTGAGGCTTCCAGTGCCATAGGTAGCGCAGAGGTTTCGGGGGCTTCGGGCTGCATCGGCTGACTCCTCCATGCCGCACATGCGGCGATCGGTGTTGAGGCGGCCCAGGGGCTGTCTGCGGGCCGTGGTGAGACACCGGGAAAGCCGCGCTGACTAATTGGTCAGTCAGATTGCTGCCGCGTTTCCGCAGTGTCAAGACTTGTGGACTGACTAATTGATTAGTTAGCGTAGCCCTCATCGCCGCTCCCGGCCTTTCGTCGTATCCCGTCGAACCGGACGCCGGCAGCTTCCCGGGCACCCCCGCCCGGTCCGTACAGCCGAATCCCCGTCGCACGGCACCCCGGTCCCGGCAGTGAGCCACAGTCGGCGCACATCGCACCCCTGGGCACGACCGGCCCGGTCGGGCCGTGACGGCACTCCCATCCCTCCCGGAGGCAGGCATGAGCGGTCGTCGGAGTCTCGTCTGGCTCGGGCTCACTCCCGAACCGGAGCGGGAACTGCCCCCCACTGTCGCCGCCCTGCGCACCCGTGCGCCCGGTGCGGCCGCGGCGCCACCGGAACTGGCGGCCGCCGAGCGCCGCCGCGTGGAGACCTTGATCCTGCACGGCAGCCGGCGCAGCTGGCTGCGCTATCTCGCTGAAGTCACCGATCTGGTGACCGCCGTCGCCGACGGCTCCCGCCCGGGCGACCCCCGGGCCGCCCTGCTCGCCGCAGAGGTGGTGCTCGACCACCACCACATGCTCATCGGCCTTCCGGGACCCGGATACGGCCGGACCGCGGCGGACCGCACAGCCCTCGAGAGCGCGGTGCGCACCCTGCGTACCCATGTAGTGGAAGGAGGCCGGGGATGACCGGGATCCTGTCCCACATACCGGCCCGGACGGGCTCCCTGCTCGGAGCGGCACCGGCCGTCGCGGAGAGCGCCGGGGCATACGCCGCGACGGGCGGCTACCGGGACGCCGTAGGCCCGGACGTGCTGCTGGCCCATATCGCGGCGGCCGGGCTGCGTGGCCGCGGCGGCGCCGGATTTCCCGTCGCCGTGAAGCTGCGGACCGTCCGTGATGCCGGAGGCGCTCCGGTGGTGGTGGCGAACGGGGAAGAGGGCGAGCCCGGCTCGGTCAAGGACCGCTGGCTGCTGCGGGCCCGGCCCCATCTCGTCGTGGACGGCCTCGCCCGCGCCGCCGCGATCACCGGAGCCGTACGGGGCTTCGTCTACCTCTCGGACCCCCAGGCCGGCGCACGCGTCCGCCGGGCCCTCGCCGAGTGCCCGCCGCGGCTGCCGGTCGAGGTGATCGAGACCGGACACGCCTACGTCGCCGGCGAGGAGACCGCGGTCGTACGGAGGATCAACGGCGGACCGGCCCTGCCCACCGCCAAGCCGCCCCGGCCGTTCGAGCGGGGAGTCGAGGACGAGCCGACGCTCGTCTCCAACGTCGAGACGCTGGCCCGCATCGCCCTCATCGCCACCCGGCCCGAGCTGCGCCGCCGGATCGCCCGCGCCACGCTGCTGACGCTGTCCGGCACCCGCGGCACTGAGCTGCTCACCGAAGTTCCGTACGGCTCCACGCTGGCGACGCTGGCCGCGGCGCAGGGCACGCCCGACGCCACCGGGGCGCTCATGGGCGGCCTCTTCGGCGGGCTGATCGGTGGCGAATCGCTCGGCCTCCCGCTGGATCCCGGCGCGCTCACCGCCGCCGGCACGGCGCTGGGCTGCGGAGCCATCCGCTTCCTCGCCCCGGGCGAGTGCCCGGTGGCACTCGCCGCCGACGCCCTGGCCCATCTCGCGGCCGAGAGCTCCCGGCAGTGCGGCGTCTGTGTGTCGGGCACGGCCGCGATCAGCGACACCCTGCACCACCTGGCCGGCGGCACGGCCGGGCCCGACTCCGTCGAACGGCTGCTGAGGTGGTCGTCCGGCCTGCGCGGGCGCGGCGCGTGCGGCCTGCTCGACGCCGCCGCGGGCACCGCCGGAAGCCTCCTGCGCGCCTTCCCCGAATCCGTCCGGGCCCACCTCGGCAGCCCCTGTCCGGCCTGCGACGCCAGCCCTGCCAGCGGCGGCCACCGGCTCTCCGTGCCCGTACCGGACGTCAGGGACGCGCCCCCGTCCGATGCCCCACCGCCCGGCTCCTCCCCCGTGCCCGCGCTGAAAGGAACACCGTGAAACTCCTTCTGGACTCCACACGCTGCCAGGGCTACGGCCTCTGCCAGGAGCACGCCCCCGGCCTCGTCGAGCTCGACGAATGGGGCTACGCGACGGTCGTCGCCGTACCGGTGCCGGACGGCGGCGAAAACGCGGCCCGCGCCTGCGCCGAGGCCTGCCCCAACTCCGCCCTCCAGCTGGAGAAGTGACATGGGACGTGATCTGACCGCTCTCTTCGACCCCAAGTCCGTCGCCGTCGTCGGCGCCAGCAACGACCCGGCGAAGTACGGCCACGCGGTGGCCGCACAGGCGCTGCGCGCCCCCGACCGGCGGCCCGTGCACCTGGTGAACCGGCGCGGCGGTACGGTCCTGGGCCGCGCCGCGGCCACCAGCCTCGCGGAGATCGGCGAACCCGTCGACCTGGTGGTCGTCTCCGTACCCGGCCCCGGTTTTGAGGCCGCCGTCGACGACGCCCTGGCCTGCGGAGCCCGGGCGATCGTCGGCATCACCGCCGGCTTCGCCGAGACGGGCCCGGCCGGACTGGCCCGGCAGCGGGCGATCGCCGATCGCGTCCGCGCCGCCGGAGCGGTTCTGGTCGGCCCCAACTGCCTGGGGATCGCGGACAACACGACCCAGCTGTACCTCGCCTCGGACAGTTTCGCGCCCGGCGACATCGCCCTGCTGAGCCAGAGCGGCAATCTCGCGCTCGAGCTGCAGCTCCGCTGCGCGCCGCACGGCCTCGGCTTCTCACGCTTCGTCTCCCTCGGCAACCAGGCCGATGTCACGCTCGTCGACCTGGTCGAGGACTGTGCGCGGCACGCGCCCACCAGGGCCATCGCCGTGTACGCCGAGGACTTCGGGGACGGCCGCGCCTTCGCCCGGGCGGCGGCCGCGGCAGGCAAGCCGGTCGTACTGCTCACCGCCGGGCGGGGCACCGCCTCGGCCCGCAGCGCCCAGTCGCACACCGGCGCCCTCACCACCTCGTCCGACGTCGTGGCCGCGGCGTGCCGTGACGCCGGGGTGGAACTCGTCGCCACGCCACGGGAGATGACCGTCGTCCTCGCCGCGCTCAATGCCGGCGTGCATACGAGCGGACGGCGTACCGCGGTCTTCACGGACGGCGGAGGTCATGGCGCGATCGCCGCCGACGCCGCCGAGGCCGCCGGTCTCGAGGTGCCCGAACTCCACGCAGCGGTCCAGGAGAAGTTGAGAGACGTGCTGTGGGAGCAGTCCGCGGTCGGTAATCCGGTGGACCTGGCCGGGATGGGCGAGCAGAACCCCGCTTCGTACGCCGACACAGTCGGTGGGCTGCTCGCCACCGACGAGGTCGACGCCGTTCTGATGACGGGCTACTTCGGCGGTTACGCGGCTTCCGACGGCGGCCTCGGCGGCGGTGGTGCGGGCGGCGGTCTCGGCGGCGGTGGATCCGTGCTCGCCGAGGGCGAGTTGCGGGCCGCCCGGGCGATCGTCACGCACCGGAGGGCAATGCCCAAGCCGCTGGTCGTGCAGTCGATGTATCCGCGGTCGACGAGCTGCCAGGTGCTGGTCGACGCCGGGATACCGGTGTTCTCCTGCACCGAGGACGCCGCCCGCGCGCTGGCGGCGATGACGGTCCGCGAGGCGGGCGGTCCGCCCGGTGTCGCCCCGCTGCCACCGGCCGCGGCCCCGTTGCGGGACGCCGGCTACCACGGGGTGCGGGCCCTCCTCAGTGCAGCGGGTGTGCCGTTCCCGTCGGCGCGCGAGGTCACCGATGAGGCCGGGCTGCTCGCCGCGGCAGAGGAGTTCGACGGTCCGTACGTACTCAAAGCCCTGCACGTACTGCACAAGTCCGACGCGGGCGGTGTGGCGCTGCGGCTCGCGGACCGGCACGCGCTCACCGCCGCCTACCGGGACATGCATGCCCGGCTCGGCGCGCCCTCCTACTCGGTCGAGGCGATGGCCGACCTCACGGACGGCGTCGAGCTGATCGTGGGAGTGAACCGCGATCCGCAGTTCGGTCCGGTCGCCATGGTCGGTCTCGGCGGCGTCCTCACGGAGACGCTCCACGATGTCGCCTTCTCCCTGGCGCCCGTCCCGGCCCGCCGGGCCGCGCATCTGCTGCGCGGTCTGCGTACCGCCGCGCTGCTGGGGGGCGTCCGGGGGCGGCCGGCCGTCGATGTGGCGGCCGCGGCGGCCGTCGTCGAGCGCATCACCGCCGTCGCCGCGGCCCACCCGGAGATCGCCGAACTCGAGGTAAACCCGCTGTTGGTCCGCCCGGACGGCGTACTGGCCCTGGACGCCCGCGCCGTACTCGCCTGACGCCCCACTCCCCCTCACCACCGTTTTCGGAGGACACCATGGACTTCCGCTACACACCTGAGCAGGCCGACCTCAAGGCCCGGGCCGCCGCGTATGCGCGGCTTCTGATGCAGTACGAGGACCAGTCGGAGGAGGCGGGCGGTCCGCTGCCCGCCGACACGGTCCGCGAGCTCACCCGCGCCGCGATCGACGCCGGCGTGTACGCGATCAACATGCCGGCCGAGTGGGGCGGGGCCGGGCTGTCCCTGCTCGACCAGGTCATCGTCGAGGAGGAGTTCGGGAAGGTCACCAACTGCCTCTGGGACATCCCGTGGCGGCCTGCCAACGTACTGGCGTACGGCACGGAGGCGCAGCGGGAGAAGTATCTGCTTCCCGTCGTCCGGGGCGAGCGGTTCGACGCGTTCGCGGTGACCGAACCGGGAGCGGGCTCGGACCCCGGCTCGGGCATCAGCACCGCCGATCGCACTATCGGCGGCTGGCTGCTGAACGGCGAGAAGTGGTTCGTGACCTGCGGTGACATCGCCGACTTCCTGCTGGTGCAGGCCGATGCGGGCCCGGAGCGCGCGGCGACTCTGTTCTTCGTGGACAAGCATGCGCCCGGCGTCGAGATGACGCGCGTGCCGCGCTTCATGCACTCCGCGGTGAACGGGCATCCCGAGTTCACCTTCACCGATGTCTTCGTCCCCGACGAGGACGTGCTCGGCGGCGTCGGCAACGGCTACGAGCTGACGAAGGAGTGGTTCACGGACGAGCGGCTGATGATCGCGGCGCGGACGACGGGTGCGGCCGAGCGGGCGCTGGAGCTCGCCCGTAACTGGGCGATCGAGCGCCGCCAGTTCGGCTCCCCCATCGCCGACTTCCAGCTCATCCAGGGCATGCTCGCCGACTGCGCCGTCGACATCGCCGTCAACCGCGCCTACACCCACCAGGTCGCCTGGGAAGCCGATCAGCCGGGCACCGACCGCAAGACCCTGCACGCCAAGGCATCGACGGCGAAACTCGCGGCGAGCGAGGCGGCCGGCCGGGTCATCGACCGGTGCGTCCAGATCTTCGGCGGCCGCGGCTACGACCGCTCGTACCCCGTCGAGCGCATGTACCGCGAACTGCGCGTCGACCGCATCTGGGAAGGCACCTCCGAGATCCAGCGCCTGATCGTGGCCAACGAGCTCATCAAGCGCGGCACCAGGGCACTCGCGCTGCCCGCCTCCTGACTCCCCCGCCCCGCCCCCCGGCACACGTCCGTACCCGACAACTTCGAGGAATGACATGGACTTCCGTCTCACCGCCCGTCAGGAGGAGCTCAAGAGCTCCGCGCGCGGGCTCACCGACTTCATCATGAAGTACGAGCTGGACTGCGAGGAGAACAACGGCCTGCCCCCGCAGGCCCATGCCGAGATCCGCGACGCCGTGCTGGGCAGCGGGCTGCAGGCCGTCAACATGCCCGCGGAGTGGGGCGGCGCCGGCCTCACGATCCTGGAGCAGGCCACCGTCCAGGAGGAGCTCGGCCGGCTCACCGGTGCCCTGTGGGACACGGTGTGGCGGCCGGCGAACGCCCTGCGCTTCTGCACGCCCGAGCAGCGCGAGCGGTACCTCGTCCCCGTCATCCAGGGGCGGCGCCGTGACTGCTACGCGGTGACCGAGCCCGAGGCCGGATCGGATCCGCAGAATCTGAAGACCACCGCGACGCGGACCGGCAGCGGCTGGGTGCTGAACGGCGAGAAGTGGTTCGTCACCGTCGGCGACCACGCGGATTTCATGATTGTGCTGGCCGCTGCCGGTGAGGAGCGGGCCCCGACCCTGTTCCTCGTCGACAAGGAAACGCCGGGCATCGAGATGACCCGCGTGCCGCGCTTCATGCACACCTTCGTCTACGAGCACCCCGAGTTCACGTTCACGAATGTCCATGTCCCCGAGGACGCGGTCCTCGGCGGCATCGGGAACGGGTACGACATCACGCGGTCCTGGTTCACCGAGGAGCGGCTGATGATCGCCGCGCGGACGACGGGTGCGGCCGAGCGGGCGCTGGAGCTCGCCCGTAACTGGGCCGTCGAGCGCCGCCAGTTCGGCTCCCCCATCGCCGACTTCCAGCTCATCCAGGGCATGCTCGCCGACTGCGCCGTCGACATCGCCGTCAACCGCGCCTACACCCACCAGGTCGCCTGGGAGGTGGACGAAGGGCGGGCCGACCGCAAGACCCTGCACGCCAAGGCGGCGATCGCCAAGCTGTCGGCGAGCGAGGCGGCCGGACGGGTCATCGACCGGTGCGTACAGATCTTCGGCGGCCGCGGCTACGACCGCTCCTATCCCGTGGAACGCCTCTACCGCGAACTGCGCGTGGACCGCATCTGGGAAGGCACCTCCGAGATCCAGCGCCTGATCATCGCGGGTGAACTGGTCAAGCGCGGCACGGGTGTTCTGCAGATGCCGTCCGCCGGCTGAAGGCGGGCGGGCCGCCCGGGCCCGGTCCACGCGACCGGTCCGGGCGGGGGCCAGGTGGCCCGCAGCTGCACGACCCGTAAGACCGTCGGAGACAACCGAGGAGAAGCGATGACCGGTATCGAGCGGATCGGGATCGTGGGCTGCGGCCTCATGGGATCCGGTATCGCCGAGGTGTGCGCACGCGCGGGACGAGACGTGATCGTCGTCGAGACGAGCCGCGCGGCAGCGGACGCCGGGCACCGACGCATCACCGGCTCATTCGACCGCGCCACCGCCGCCGGAAAGCTGTCCCCCGAGGACCGGGATGCCGCGCTGGCCCGGATCTCGACGACCACGGACATGGCCCTGATGGCCGACCGGGATCTGGTCGTGGAGGCCGTCGCCGAGGACGAAGCGGCGAAGCTGGAGGTCTTCGCCCTGCTCGACGCGACCGTGAAACGCCAGGACGCAATTCTGGCGTCCAACACCTCCTCCATCCCGGTCATCCGGCTGGCCGCGGCCACGGCGCGCCCGGAACACGTCGTGGGCCTGCACTTCTTCAATCCCGTCCCGGTCCTCCCTCTGGTCGAGCTGGTGCCGTCGCTGCTGACCGGCGAAAGCACCGCACAGCGCGCGGAGGCGTTCGCCTCCGATGTGCTGGGCAAGCAGGTCGTCCGTGCCCGGGACCGCGCCGGGTTCATCGTCAACGCCCTGCTCGTTCCGTACCTGCTGGCCGCAGTACGGATGGTCGAGTCCTGTACGGCGTCGGTCGAGGACATCGACCGGGGCATGACCCTGGGCTGCGCCCATCCGCTCGGTCCGCTCGCCCTGACCGATCTCATCGGACTGGACACCACGCAGGCCATCGCGGAGTCGATGTACGAGGAGTTCCGGGAGCCGCAGTACGCCCCGCCGCCGCTGCTGGCCCGGATGGTCGACGCGGGCCTGCTCGGCCGTAAGTCGGGCCGCGGCTTCCACACGTACCGATGAATCGGCGCAGCGTTGCCCGCGTTTCGCGACGGCTGCGGCCAGGGGCCCGGGGTCCGGAGCCGGCGGAGATACGGGAAGATGGAGAGGCCCGGGGCGGACAGGCGGGCACCGCCGAGCACAGTGGCGGCGATACGGACAGGAGCAGCAACGTGGCCAAGGCCGAACGCACGCTGGAAACGCGTGAGCGGATTCTCTCCGCCGCGTGCGAAGTGATTGCCGAGGTCGGCTTCGAGAAGATCCGTATGCGCATGGTCGCCGAGCACGCCGGCGTATCGACAGCTCTGCTGCACTACCACTTCGAGACCCGCGAGAAGCTCTTCGCGGAAGCGATGACGCACTCCTTCGCCCAGACCGGCACCGAACTCGAACGCGACGCGGACTCCGTCCCGGCCTCGGTCACGCTGGCACGCATCATTCACAGCATGCTGCCCACGGACCCGGAACTCCGGCAGGACTGGAAGCTCTGGCAGGAGCTCTGGGTGCGGGCACTGCGCGACACATCCGCACACCATCTCACCGTGGACCTGTACGACCAGCTCCACACCTGGGTCGCCGAGGCACTGCGGCGGGGAATCGGCACCGGGGAGTTCGCCGACTGCGACATCGACGCCACGAGCACGCTGATTCTCGCTCTGTGCGACGGCTTCGGTATCCGGCTGATGCTGGACGACCCGCGGGTGACCCTCGACGCCGCGCAGGCAGCGATGTGGCAGGCCATTGCCGGAACTCTCGGCACTCCGCCCACGTTCCCGGACATCTGAGCGCGGGCGACACTCGTCGGGTGATGGTCGAACGCGCGCATGCAGTTCGACGCGGCCCCGCGCGGGCGCCGCATGGTCACGAGGCAGCACGCCCACAGCTCAGTCATGCGGTGTCTGCGACGCACCCCCTTGCATCCCGATCAGCCTCGGCAGTCCCACCTGATCGGAGCCGACCTTGCGGTAGATGTCCGACAGCAGCCGGGTCACCACCCGGTCCTGGGCACCCAGCGCCTCGGCGATGCGGGCGTTCGACCAGCCGCGAGCGGCCCATTCGGCCACGGTCCGCTCCTGCGCGGTGAGCGCCTCCGTGGCTGCGGTGCGCAGCTGGAGCGGCCACAGACCGGCTGCGTCCAGCTCCTCGCGGGCCCGTGCGGCGAGTGCGTCGGCCCCGCCCTGCACGGCGCATTCCAGTCCACGGTGAAGCTGCTCGGCGGCGTCCTGCGGCAGCCCGGCACGACGCAGGGCGACGCCGTGGTCCACGAGCGCACACGCCAGGTCGTAGCCGGACGGGGAGCGCTCGAGGTGTACGACGGCCTCGGCCAGCAGGGGGACCCGCTCCGTACCGTGGGTCACCGACGCCACGGCACGGAGCGCCTGCCCGATGGCGGACTGGGTACCGAATCGGCGGGCCCTCTGCAGTCCTTCCGAGGCGAGCTCGAGGGCACGTTCCGGGTCGGAGACTTCCACTGCCTGGGCAAGGTGGAGCTGCCAGGGGCACCAGGCGGGGTTGCGCATGCCGCGCGGTTCGAGCCGCTCGCCGACCCGGACGAGCTGCTGCTCGGCTTCCCGCCGCATGCCCAGGGCCAGCAGCAGCTCGCTGTAGACGGTCTGGGAGTCCGGGTACACCACGGCGCTGGGCACGACCTCGCCGTAGCTGTACGTGGTGGCGAGTTCTTGGGCGTCCTGGATGCGGCCGCGGGCGAGCAGGATCTCGATGAGGATGCCGATGGCGAAGTACTGTGCGGGCACCTGGTGCCCGACCCTGTCCGCGATCCGCAGTCCGCCGCGGACCAGGGTCTCGGCCTCGTCAAGGCGTCCGCGGCGATGGCGGATATAGCCCAGCAGCGTGTAACCGAACGAGAGATGGGCGCCGCGCCAGCCCCTGCTCTCGCATTCCGCGATGCCCCTGTTGAAGAGTTCCTCCGCTCGTCCGGGCTGGTCGCAGTACATGAAGGTGAGAGCGACCAGGACCGGGACCTCGAAACCCCACTGCTCGTCGGTCCACTTGAGGCCCTCGCCGAGGGCTTCTTCCGCGTAGTGGAGCGCGGTGGCCGCAGGCTCGCCGCGCACCATGGCGTCCCAGGCGCGCAGCCCCAGGATGTACCGCTCGGCTATGCCCCGGCCGGTGAGGTGCTCGGCGAGCCGGGCCAGCCTGCGCGAGCGGGCGGGCGAGTCCTGTTCGTCGGCCCGGAAGGCGTTCCACATGAACTGCTCCGCCTGCATGCGCAGCCGCGTCCTTGTGCTGGTGGCCCCGCGGGCAGCTTCGGCAACCGTCTCGGCTGCCTCGGCCATCCGGTCCGAGTGGCCGAGGGCCTGTGCCAGCCGGTAGACGATGGCCTCGCGCAGTGCCGGCTCGAGGACGGGCTCGTCCAGTGCGGCCCGCAGATGGTTGACGGTGGTCGCGGGTTCGGTCAGCAGGGCGGAGCAGCCGAGTTCGAACAGGAGGTCGGCCCGCTCCTCCAGGGCGGGTGGCTCGCGCAGCGCCCGGGCGAGGCAGCGCCGGGCGGCCTCGGGAGCACCTGCCCGCAGGTACTCGCGGGCGGCTTCGCGGAGTGTTCGTACGGCCCAGGGGTCGCTCTCGGGGTGCATCTCCAGCAGGTGCCGGGCAGCCGTGGTGGCGCCCAGGCCCGCGCTCGAGACGATCGCGGCGGCCTGGCCGTGCATGGCGACGCGGAACGCGGCGGGAATCGCCCGGTAGACGGCGGTGGCGACCAGCGGGTGGAAGAACTCCAAGCGGTCGTCGTCGGGAGCGTCCGGAGCTGCGTCGGCAAGAATGCGGACCTCGCGCAGCCGGGCGACGGCGTCGGCGGATTCGGCCTCGCCCAGTCCGCCGACGCTCGCGGCCAGGCTCCGGGATGCCTCGGAGCCCAGCACGGCGGCACTCCAGGCGAACCGGACGGCGGAGGTGCCGAGCCGCTCCAGCCGCTCGACGAGCCCACCGCCCTTCACCGCGGAGGCGAGCTCCCGCAGTTCGGGTACGTGGACGACCTGCGGCTTCAGCCCGCGATCGGCGACCTTGGCGACCAGTTCGACGGTCTCGAACGGGTTCCCTCCGGTGACCGCCCAGGTCTCGCGGCAGAACGCCTCATCGGCTTCCTCACCCAGAGTTTCCCGGACGATGCGGCTGACCCCGCTGGGGGTGAGCGGTACGAGGTCGAAGGGGCGCGATCCAAGGCGTTCGGTCAGCCTGCCGAACGCCACCGCATCGACAGGGAGTTCATCGGAGCGGTAGGCGACGACGAGCAGCATCGGAAGTTCGCTGACCCGCGGCGCGAAGCCGGTGAGCCAGGCCAGCGACTCGGCGTCGGCCCAGTGGGCGTCGTCCAGCATCACCACCAGCGGCGCGTGTTGCACGGCGAAGCGGGTGGCGATCCAGTCCAGGCCGTCCCGCACGCCCTGCGGATCGGGGGAGGCGTTGCCGTTCCCCGCCACCAAGCCCACGGCAGGGGCGACGATGTCATACCAACTGCCCAGTATCTCGCGGTGTTCCTTCTCGGAACCCGCCGCAAGTACGGGCTGGACGAGCTGGCGTACGACATGGAATGCCACGCCCTGCTCCTGCTCTCCTCCGCAGCCGAAGAGCACCGTGCAGCCGCGGGCCACGGCCCTCCTGCGTACCTCGTTGAGGAGTGTGGTCTTGCCGAGTCCGGCCGGCCCGGCTAACGCCACCAAGCCGCCCGTGCAGGGTGGCGCCGACCCTGGTGACGACGCGCCCAGTTCGGTCAACAGGGCATCCAGTGCCGCGAGTTCCGCGTCACGTTCCAGCAGCAGTCGGCGCGGTCGCCCCGGCCGGTCTCCTGTGTAGGCCACATCCGTTCCTTCGGCCGTGTGTCGGTCCCCGAGTATGCGAAGGGTACGCCCGCAGAGACGGTCCGTAGTCCTTTGCGGAGGTCTTGCCCACGGCGACCAATGGATTCTGGTAATACCGGCGACCGCACGGCGGTTCCTCTGCCCCCACCTCCCGATGCGCCTCTCCAGGGGGCGCGTACGCGGTCGCGTACGCCGGTATTACGCCACATGACACCCGTCGCTCACGGTCGTTCGACTGATGCGGCGCCTAGCCTCTTAGCGCGGCGCGAACGCGTCAGACCTGCACCGCCGAGACGGCGGGACACGCCGCGACACCCAGGGGGTGCGTATGGCGAACAGGATGACTTCCGGCCTTCACCCGGTCCCGTCGGACCCGACCCGGCGCACCGCCGCCATCAGGATTCCGTTCCCTGCCCGCTTCAGCCCGCACGCGGAGCGGGCACGGCGACACACACTGCAGTGGCTGCAGGAGCTGGGCCTGCTGAGAGGGGAAGCCGAGACGGCAGAGTACGACGCGCTGCGGCTCGAGCGGCTGATGGCGTATTTCTACCCCGACGCCACAGGCAACGACCTTGAGCTCGCGGCCGACTTCAACGCATGGTTCTTCATCTTCGACGACCAGTTCGACGGTCGGCTGGGGATGCGGCCCGAGGCGATCGAGCATGTGGTTGCCACCCTCGTACGGACCATGACGGCGGAGGGCGTGCCGTTGGTACCCGTCGGGGCGGGCGCACCGCTCGTCCAGGGGTTCCGAGACATCTGGCGCCGGGCCACCGTCGGTACTCCGTACGGCTGGCAGCGTCGGTTCCGTACGCATTGGCAGTCCTACATGGCCGCCCATCAAGGGGAAGCACACCACCGGAATGCGGACCGCCTGCCTTCTCCGGAGCAGTTCCTCACGGTCCGGCGGGACTCCATAGGCGTGCAGCCCTGCCTCGACTTCACCGAGCGGTGTGGCGGATACACCCTGCCGGACGAGTTGCACGGCTCTTCCCCACTCCGGGAGATGCGTGAGATCACCGGTGATGTGGTGATCTTCGTCAACGACATCGTCTCGCTCGCCAAGGAACTGGCCGCCGGGGATGTGAACAACAGCGTCATCGTCCTCCGCGAACAGGAGGGTGGCTCCCTGGAGCGGTCCGTCGAGCAGATCGCCGCCCTGGCCAATGCGCGGACAGCCCGGTTCGCCCAGCTCGCCGCCGCCCTGCCCAGGACGCTGAGCGAACGGGGTGTGCCGCCGGAGGTGCGCGGGCACATCGACCACTATGTGGAGGGCATGGGTCACCTGATGGCGGGCAACCTCGCCTGGTCCCTCGCGACCTCCCGCTACGACGTGGCCGGTATCGCCGCCGTGAGCGCCGGACGGCAACGGCCCTGGGCATACCTCGCCGCGGCGGCCGAGTCCTTGGCCGAACGCGTTACGCGGAACGCGCCGACAGAGAGGTGAGCAGCCTCTTCGGCTACGACGCAGCGGGCTCTGCGTTGCGCGAGCGGGCCTGGGGACGGCACCCTTCGGCGTAGGTGGGACGCCGACGTCGCGGTCACCGTCACGCCGGAATGCATCCCCGCCCGCATGAAGCAGAACCGTCGCCGAAGCGGGGTTTCACCTTGTCGAGGCCGTGCCGCATGCCGCCATGGCCGGGCGAGGCGCAGCGCGGGTCTGCGGCAACTGCGGGCGGTGGATTGAGTAGTTCTACGGATGTCGCAGCGAGTATCGCTCCAAAGCGACGAGTCGGCGACGGCGCCCGGGGCCGCCCCATCGGAGCCGGATGTACCAGGCCCCAGAACACGCTCCAGGGGCCTGGTCATGCCCAGTGCCCAGGCGATCAGGCAGGGGTGATGTTCTCCGCCTGCGGGCCCTTCTGGCCCTGCGTGATGTCGAAGGTGACGGCCTGGCCTTCCTGGAGCTCACGGAAGCCAGTGGAGTTGATGTTGGAGTAGTGGGCGAAGACGTCGGGGCCGCCGCCGTCCTGCGCGATGAAGCCGAAGCCCTTTTCCGAGTTGAACCACTTGACGGTGCCGCTGGCCATATTGGTGCCTCTCAGTCGATGTCGGATCCGCACCGCGCGGACCCGGAGGTGATCGCCCTGGTCCTCAGGCACTGCACAGCAAAACGCCCACGCCGGAGCGCGGGCGGGTACTGCGAACCACGACATCTGCCAGAGACGCTACACGGCGAGACTGCACGACACCAGAGAGCAACGATCAGTCAGACGCCTTTCAGGACGCCAGGGCTCAGAGAGCTGACGCGGTCCACCTACGACGCAGCGTCAGGAAGCGAAGCAGGCTACCTGCGGCACAGAGCTGTCGATCCGCGAGCGTCACGATCACGCGGTAAACCGGCCGCCTCCGTCTTGCCCAGCGGTCCGGTCATCGGGCCAAGGCCCGCGACCGGCGCGGCGCGGTCCGTGCTGCTGAGCTTTCCGTTGGGTTGTCCGGGGTGCTGTGGGGGTTGTGCAAGGGCCGGTTCCGGCGAGACATCCTGCCGCTTCAGTCCCTCGCTGTCCTGGGTGTTACCGACGGGGAGCCCGACAATGAGGTGCAGCCCGTACACCAGCACGTAGACGATCGCCGCAGTCGGCGAGCAGTGCGAACTGGGTCCGCTCGGGGATCCCTGACACCTCGCCACCATGGCTGAGGCAAGGCAGCAGACGCGCGGATTCGCGGAAGTCCCCGTGACGGATTGAGTAGTTCCACTCATGCCGCAGCACGTGCCGCACCTAGAGCCACGCCATGCTCAGAACGCTGGGGCCCCATCCGGGACGTCCTGGCCGAACGCATGGCACAGCCGAGGTCTACCAGAACCTCGGGCTCAAGCTGACGTACGACCCCGGAAAACAGCTTGTGCGGGTCGAGGCTCGCCTCGACCCGCACAAGCTGGAGATATGGTCAGTGGGTCGTTCACGAGTTCCCTTGACCAGGCACAACAGAGGCAATTGATGTTGAGGTTCCCGCGAGTCGCAAGATCACTCCCCAAGTGAATGCACATGCATTTTATTGATGGGATGCACCTACGCCCGGATCGAACACCGGCAAGCCGTCGTCGGACTGATCAATGAGTACCACCGAGCCAGCTAATCGTCCGGCAAAGCCGCAGCTCACAGGCTGTGAAGCCATTCTGAAGCGGTACGGGTGGAGCGAGCTACTGGCGCACCAGGAGATTACCCACAAGAGTCCAGAGGCTGGTCAAAGTCCCCCCGTCACCACGCCCTGCGGCTCGCCGTTGACCGTTACGGCCGGATCGGCCTCCACCACGCGCACAGACATGTCGATCGGTGCGGGGCGGGCGTTGGCTGATTCAGCTGCCGAGAGGTGTCGGACGTTGGAGGAGCCGTCGGCGAACGGGCGGACGGTGTGGGCCAAGAGGCGGGTCAGTTCACCGTCCAGGCCGTGCTGCAGTGGAGTGCCGTCGGGGCCGAAGGAGTCGATCTCGCGCTCGGCGAGCTGCTTGCCGGTCGCCGCGTGGGTGGCGGTGAAGCGCAGGATGCCGCTCTCGTTGTAGCTGAACTTGATCTCGATCTTGTTCCGGCGGATGTCCTGTTCCCGGGTAGGGAGATGCACCTCGATGGTGGCCAGGGGGAAGGCACGGTCGCTGTCGGCCGGGTAGCCGACCTCACCCTCGATCACCGGCACCCGCACGAAGGAAGCGCGCGGCGTGTCCGGGTAGAAGTTGGCCGAACCCTCCGCGGGCAGCGTGGCGTTGCGTCGGATGATGGCGCGGAAGCCCTTCTGTTCGCCCGCGCTCACGGCTGTGCCCAGGTCGTAGCTGGTCACGAGGGAGAAGTCGCTGTCGTCGCCGAGTTCGCCGTCGAGGGAGGCCGCGTAGATGGCCGCGCCTCGGGCGACGGCAGTCATGGGCCGGCACAGGCCGCTGTCGACGATGCGGTCGTGGCCGAGGAGCTCGCCCAGCGCGTGACGCACCTGAGGGATCTGTGAGGTGCCGCCGATCATCAGGACGGAGTCGATGTCGTCCGGGGCAATGGCCAGGTCTTCCAGGGCCTGCTGGACCGCCTCCAGGGCGCGGGTGATGAGCGGGGTGATCGCCTCGGTGTACTCGGCTGCGGTGATCCTGACCTCACGCTTCGAGACCGAGGGGGCGAGGCCGACCGGGAGGTCGAAGAAGAGCGCGCCGTCCATCGGCACGGAGGACAGGGCGATCTTCGTCAGCTCGACCGACCTGCGCCACCGGCGTCGTTCGGCCTTGGTGAGCCGGTCCGCCGTCAGGCCGATCTTCTGCTGGATCAGCTGGGCCAGCGCGTTGTCGAACTCCAGGCCTCCGAGGGCGGTGATACCGCGGGAGGTCTGCTCCTCGAAGAGTCCGTCGTCGTATTCGAGGACAGTGACGTCGATGGTGCCGCCACCCCAGTCGAAGACGAGGAAGCGACCGGGGATCGGGACGTCGCGAACGTACGAGATCGCAGCCGCGGTCGGCTCGTTGAGCAGGGCCCGGACCTTCACTCCGCCGAGCGCTGCCGCGGCACGGGTTCGGTAGCGGGCGCCGCCCGTCGCCTTGGCGGGGACGGTGACGACCGCGTCGGATAGGTCGAGCAACTGGGCGGCGACACCGTCCTTCATGCGGCTGAAAAGGGCGGCGGCCGCGACCGTGCTGTGAAACTTCTCCGAGCCGACCCAGGCATGGTGCTCCTCGAGCTGTGCTGCGACCTCGAGGCCGTCGATGTCGCCGTCCTTCTCGGCACCGGAGCGGGTGCCCAGCATGCGCTTCACGGCGTCGAGCGGCTCGCTGGTGCCGGTCTTCGCCTCCCAGCCGAAGCAGAGGGTGCGCTGGATGTCGCGGACGGACACCACGGAGGGGAAGAGCTGCTCGAACTCCGACATCCGCCACTGCGCGGGCACGTTGTCGCTGTCGACCGGCAGCACTTCGGTGGTGTGCCCGTTCCAGTGGGCCACCACGGAGTTGCTGGTGCCGAAGTCGATACCGAAAGTCATCGCGTTCCCCTTTGCTTCATCCGGCGGTCCCCGTTTCCTCCAGAACGGGGACGTGCCCCGCCGTTTCGCCGCTCGTTGCCTCTGTGCTGCTGCTTTTCGGGTTCCTGACCCCGGTGGGGCTTCTTCCTCTCCTGCTGTGTGGGAGCCTCCTTCTCCGGCTGCTTCTTATCGGCTTCTGCATGCTTCGCCCTGCGTTTCTGCCCCGGTTTCATTTTGCTGGGCTCGGGCGACGACTTCGGGAACGGTCCCTTGGCGACGGCCCGCAGCCAACCGCGTTCGACGAGCTTCCCGGACTCCTTGTCGACGTAGGCCGGAGCGACGACTTCAAAGGTGACCGGGCCTCTCTTCGTCACACCGGGCTGATCCTCCACGACGTTGAACAGCGACTGATCACCAATGTCGCCGACGATCTGCAGGCCGGCCTTCGCCGCCTCGTGGTCGAGGCGGGTCAGCACTACCTTCAAGGTCTTCGCGTCCAGCGCCTGCCGGTGCAGGACAGCCAGCTGGGCCAAGTGCATCTGGCGTGTGCGGATACTCTCCAGCACACCCTTGCGTACCGCTTCGGTGAACTGGGGAAGCACTCGGCGCATCAGCTCAGCCCGGAGGGCGGAGACCAGTTCGGCCTCGAGCTCCTTGTCGGCCAGAGCTGCGCCCAGTTTCTCCGTCGCCGCCTCCAACTCCTTCTCCACCACGGGCAGGAGCGTCTCGTTGACCGACTTCAGGATCGCGGCGGCGTCCAGGGTCCCCGGGGTGAACTCGGGCAGGGGGCTTTCGGTGAATCGCCAGGGAGCAGCCTCGGCCGCCCTGCGCTCACCACGATTCCGCACGCTTCCGTTGTTCGGCCCACGTCCCCGGTTCTGCTGGGATCCGTCACGAGGGCCAGAACCACTGTCGCCTTTGCCGGCTCCGTTGTTCACGATGTGCTGCTCTCTGGGTCTTCAAGGGCTGCGAGGTCTTCGGCAGCCGGGGAAAGGCGTTCTGTCGCCCTGGTGATTATTTCTCGGGCCGCCTCGGTGCGGGACCACGCGCGGTCGCTGTCCGTGGGCGGCGCGGTGAGCCTCTGCAGAGGTTCGGACGGCAGTTCCAGCCGGTGGCTCGTGCCGGTGGGTTCTTTCCAGCGGTGTGGGGCGAGCGGGACGGCGAACCGGGGTACTTCCTGCTGCTCCCGCTCGGCCTTCTCGATCATGTCCTTGGCGCGGTTGATCCGGATGCGGCCGCTGTCATCGAGCTCCTTCCTCAGGGCCCGCCACGCCTTCTTCCAGTCGTCCGCCCCGTCGGGCACACCGAGCACCAGATAAGGGTTGAGCGGCTGGTCGCGTTCTCCGCGGGGCCGGGCGTCCAGGAAGCTCCGATTCTTCCGCAGCGTGGCCACGGCGCCTTCGCCAAGCTGCTCCCGCACCGGGGGACGGCCTTCGGCGTCCTTCTCCAGGAGTTTGAGGCACTCCGTGATCTCCTGGCCGGCGCGCAGGTAGGCATGGACGTTTTGGGCCTCCCAGCGCACCGGCTGCGAGTGGTGCCGGAGCCTCGCGACCATGCTGAGCGCAGCTCTCCTCCGCTGTTCCGCCGTCTCGTCGTCCCCGTGGAGGAGGGCACGATGCATCTGCCGCACGGCCCTGATCACGGTCCGCACGCCGATCCAGCCGTTGAACCTCTTGTTGCTCGCGCTGCGCACGCTGGGGTGGATCCGCTCCAAAAGGAGCCACAGCCGCTCGTCGGCGACGAGGTCGTCCGGGACCTCTCCGGTCCGCCGCACCTCACGCAGCGCGTCGAGGAGCTTCTGCGTCGGCGGCAGGAGGTCGGTCCACTCCTCGGCGACGGCCTTGGCGTCGTTGGCCTGCAGCCTCACCAGCAGGCGCCAGTCCTGCGGCCAGTCACGGCCGGGTTCCGTTCCCGGGCCGGCTTCCCGGCGCTCCCGTTCCAGGGGCCAGGCCAACAGATCCATCTCCTCGTCGGTGAGGGACGCCGGGTCCAGGCGGGCGCGGAAGTAGGCGGCACGGGAGGTGCCGTCGCCCTCGGGGACCGCGCCGATCCACTCCTCGTCGATGTAGTCGTCGAGAAGCGGCCGGGGAAGCTCCGCCAGGAGCGTCCTCTGCTGAGGGGCCGTCAAATCGGTCTCCACCAGGCGACGGTCGTCCTGGTAGATCTGCCACATGCTGCCCGGATCCCCCAGGAGCGGAAGCGGCTTGTCCTCCAGGAGGGCGCGGGCGCGGTCGTCGAGCTGGCCGTTGCAGACGTCCAGCCCGTGGTCCTGTGCCATGACGAGCAGGGAGAGGCCCTTGACCGGGTCGTCCTGCCGGGACGCCGCATCGGCCGCGGCCCTGGCCAGCTTGTGCGCGGAGAGCGTCCCGGTCGCCGCCTTCAGCGCATCGGGCAGCATGCGTTCGGCGAAGGAGCGGGCGCGTCCCCAGGTCTCCCGGTCGGTGAATCCTTCGGGGATCGGCTGGGGCATGACCGGTTCCGGTTCCGGCTGCTTCTGCGGCGGAACGACCGGAGTGGGGCCGCCGCCGGCTTCCGCGCCCTGCGGAGCTCCCCCGACAGTCCGGCCCTCGGCGCGGGCCTGTCGGAGGGCGAGGCGGCGGGCGATCTCGCGCTGCCGCAGCTCCTCCAGGCGGGCCTGCTCGTCCTGACCCGCTCCCAGTGGGGTACCTGCCGTCATCAGAGCTCCTCCGCGAAAATATGCACCTGCTCGATCACCGCGGCAGGGGTCCTGTCCAGGCTGTAGGAGTCGGCGAAGGCCACCTGGGTGGCGAGACCTGCGGCACGGACCTCGTGCCGCAGGGCCTGGAGCCGTTCGTTCCCACACTCCTCGGAGGCGGACTCCAGCGGATGCTTGACGGCGACCGCGACGGGCTCGCCGGTGAAGTCCGACATGAAGAGCGCCACCGGTCCGGCAGTAGTCTCCTTCAGGCTGACGTTGGGCTCCTCGTCCGCCCACCCCTTCAGCAGGACGGCGTGCTCATCCGGGTCGATCCGCAGTTTCCGGCCGCGCAGGGCGTCGGTCAGGTCGCGGGCGAGCCGCCAGTCGTAGAGCGGGTGGAGGCGCATGTTGGAGTAGTCGCGCAGGCAGGCGTAGCAGGAGCTGCGGCAGTTGTGCGCATGATGGTCGGCCTCCAGGTCGTGTACGTAGCGGTCGACCGCCTGGAGGAACTCGTCGATGTGTTCCTCCGAACCGAGGTAGGTGCTGAAGCCCGCGCCGTTGTCGAGGCTGTCCGCCAGGTAGGCCATGACGGGAGCGGCCACCGGGGCGTCCGAGCCGTGGATGCCGCTGAGGAGTTCCTCCGGCTGCACGTCCAGGTGCGGGGCGGCGGCACGGCGCAGCAGGGCCGCCAGCGAGTACCAGGCGGCGCGCCGGCCGTGGTAGGCCTCGGGGAAGCCGTCGATCTGCTGGGACCTCGAGATGTCGAAGCGGAGGCCCCGGTTCGTGTCGAGGGCGCCCTTGGCTCCGATGAAGAGCATGTCGGTGTGCTGGGTGGCGCCGAGGGCGATCTCCAGGTCGGCTTCCGCCTTGGGGTTGTCCAGAGCGATGTATCCGCGCCATGGGCCGGTGTTCTTGGCGAACCGGAAGAGTTTTCCGGAGTTGGTGTTGACGATGTAACGGTCACCGCTGCCGGTGTGGACGACCATCCAGTCGTCGGCGGCACGGTGGATGCGCGGGGCGGTCTTCTCCAGGTCGGTGGCGGTCCGTGCGCTGGTGGCGTTGGAGCCGAGCTCCCGGTAGCCGTCGTAGTCCCGTGCTTCGTGAGCGGCCCGGAAGCCCGCGGGCTCCCGGAAGGGGACGGCCCTGTAGTACTTGCTCTCCGCGCCGCAGGCGGGGCAGGTACCGGCGCTCCCGGTTTCCGGCTCGACGGCAGCCTGCGGGTCCACGTGGGAGCAGATCCGGCACATGGCGACCAGCTGTTCGGGTCCGAACGGCTCTTCGGCGGCCTGTACTCCGCGACCGCTCGGGACGAGGGAGACCACTCCCCTGGAGCGGAGCAGACGGCCGTCCTGCGGGGTTTCGCTGCCCGGTGCGAACTTGCTGAGGGCAACGGCCAGGTCGCGGTTGACGGAGTCGGCCGGCGGCCAGGGGAAGGTCTTCCGCGGAATGCTCCGGTAGAGGAGGCGGGAGCGGGTCGGGAAGCCGAACATGGGCAGGAGCCCCGCCTCCGCCAGGCGCTGGCTGAGGTCGGAGTGGCCGACCGTCCGGGCTGCCACCTCCTCGACGTGGACGAGGAGTTCGTCGATGGCGGCCACCGGATCGATGGCGGCGATGCTCTCCGGTGTTCCGGCCCGGAAGGCGGCGGCAGCGGTTTCGATGCGGTCCGCGTGCTCGGCGATCCAGCGGCGCACGGCACCACGGTGCGTCGGCCAGTCAGCGGCGAGGCCGAACTGTCCGTGGACGTTGGACGTCATGTCCGGCCCCTTCCTGCGGTCCTGCGGCTGCAGGGGCTCGAAGGCCTGGCGCAGGACCTCTCCCAGCAGGACCCGCCGGAAGACGGAGACCATGCCGAGGACCAGGTAGGGCGGCGGGGTCGGGTCGTTGGTGATGGCTTCCGGGCGGGCGAAGTAGTGCTCGTCGTGACTGCGTCCGCGGCAGACGGTGAGGGCCACGGCGACCGGGCTGTTGCGTCGGCCCGCGCGCCCCACCCGCTGCTGGTAGTTGAAGCGGGTGGGCGGCATGTTGGCCATGATCACGGTGTTGAGGGGGCCGATGTCGACACCGGCCTCCATGGTCGTGGTCACGGAGAGCAGTTCCAGGCCGTCCGCCTGCGGGACGTCGTTGTCGCCGAGGAAGACGTCCTGGAAGAGGCTCTGCCGGCGCTGGGCCTCCAGCCGGTCTGTCTGGCCGGTCAGCTCCGCGGTGCGCAGGGGGAAGTCACCGGTGCGGTGGGCGGCCTTCCACGCGTAGTAGTCGTCTTCGAGGACTCCGTTGTACTGCTGGGGCACGTCGGGCAGCGGGGTCGAGCACTTGGTGCACAGCCCCGTGCCCGGGTGGAGGTGCGGCCGGTGGCAGGAGCGGCATGTCCAGGTCTTGTTCTCGCCGGGGCGGAGCGCCACCTTCTCCGGCTTGATGACGTAGTCGACCACGGCGTCCTTCCAGATGCCGAGCACCCGGTCCTCGATCGTCTGCACATCGGTGCCCTGGCGTTCGGCGACCTGCTTCCAGAAACGCTTCAGGGGCGCGGGCGGCCTCTGCAGGGAGGCACGTATCCGGGTGAAGCGCCGCATCAGGCCGAGGATCCGCAGGCTGGCACGCGCCACGGCCTGATCGCTGTCCGGGCCGGTCTCGAGGGGCGAGCGGTCGTCGCGCAGGCAGAGCCAGCCGAGTCCGAGCGATTCGAAGTCACGGCCGCCGCCGGAGAAGAGGCTGCCGATGGTCTCGAGGCGGAGGCGGGAGCGGAGGCGGTTGAGGAGTTCCTCCTGTGCCTGGGTCTCCACCACCGCTTCCCGGTCCCGCTCCCAGTTGTAGAGCGCGGTCCAGGGCTGTCCGGCCGAGGTCTGCTGGAGCGAGGCCGCGGGACCGGCGGGGTTGGTGCCGTACGTCAGCAGCATGCCTTCGAGGTCGGAGGCGAGGTCGTCCAGGGAGGGTAGTTCGGAGAACTTCCGCTCCAGGTCGGGCAGGAGTTCCGGTTCCGCGTCTAGGTCGTCGGAGAGGATCGCCTTCAGGCGCCCCCAGTCCGCCGGGTCGCGGTCCCGCAGCCGCTCCATCGCAGCACGGGCACCGGCACGGTCGACGGCTTCCCCGCCGTAGTGGGCCTTGACCAGCTGGAGGTCTCGGAACGGATCTCCCTGCTTCTCGACGGCTTGGGCGCTGAGCAGGCGGAGAAGGTCCTGGTGGTGGCGGAGGGCGAGACCGCTGGCGAGTTCGGAGGCGTCGTCGCGGCTGTCGGAGAAGGCGATCGCCTTGCGTCGGCCGTCGGGAAGGTGGCCGAGGGCTTCGGTCACCAGCACCTGGTTGATCTTGTAGAAACCGGTGCGCATCCGCCGGACCGGCGCGCTGCGCAGCCGGTCAGGAGATTCCAGCGGTATGAAACGGCCGTCCCTGTCGTACTTGATCTCCCAGTCGTCGCCGCAGGCAGGGCAGCGGGTGGGGAAGGCCTGAAGCCGGGCCGGGTCATGGGCCGGCTTCTTGCCCTCCTTGTCCAGGGGCACGGAGATGTGGAACGACCATCCGGTGTGCTGGACGTCCCGGTTCTCCAAGCGGCCGGTGGCGGGCTGGTAGGCGCTGCGGCGGAACTCGAACTCGACTTGCGGCCCGCCGTCGGACAGGCCCGCGTGCCAGCCGGGGTCGTCGAGGCCGAGGCCCTTTGTACGCGGCCAGTACACGACGTAATTGGCCGCGGTGGGTGCCCCGCTGGCCTCGTCGGGAAGCAAATCCATGTCCGGGAAGTCGGTGTGGAGGGCACCGGTGAACTTGCGCCGCCGGGTGTCCTTGGGGCTGGCATAACCGCCAAGCATCAGGTCGCCGCAGGCCTGGCAGGAGAGAAGCTCCAGTACACGGGCACCGCAATTGCAGCGGGAGGTGGGCTCGGCGAAGAGTCGGCCGACCCGGCGTTCGGGGCCGTGCTCCACGGGGATGTGGGGGCAGCTCGGGTCGGAGCAGGCCCAGATGCCCTCGATGTTCCGGAAGAAGAAGTGGGCGCGGAGCTGGGGAAGTTCGGGGTCCTGGGCTGAGCCGAGTACGCGCAGGACGCCGTGGAGGGCGTCCTGGCGCTGTTCCTCGGGGACATCCGGGAAGAGGTTCTGCGCCAGTTCGGGGGCGGGCAGGGCACGGGGCTTCCCGCCGGGAGTGAGTGCGCGCTGGAGCGCCGGGCCGAGGCCGGTCTCCAGGGCCAGGGCGACGGCTTCGTCCTGGGTGACGGGGGCTTTCGCGGCCTGCGCGAGGCGTTCGGTGTGTGGGGCCAGGTCGCCCTCGCCGCGGATCTCCTTCGCCTTCCCGGGGATGACGACGCGCCGGGAGCCGGGCAGGGCGAAGAACCCGTCGAGGAACTCGTCGTCCCGGCCGGCCTCCAGGGAGGCGGAGGCGGCGAGTACGCGCAGCTTCTCGGGGCTCTTGTCGAGGCCGAGGCGGTGGCGGAGGTTGCGCAGCAGGTAGGCCACCTCGGTGCCGGCCGTGCCGCGGTACATGTGGAGCTCGTCGAGGATCAGAGTGAGGCGGGCGTCCGGGGTCTCGTCCAGCCACTTCCTGGTGGCGCTGAAGATGTGCTCCTCCTGCTTGCGGAGCAGCATGATGTTCAGCATCGAGTAGTTGGTGACCATGATGTCCGGCGGCGCGGCCTGCATATCCCAGCGAGCGTGCATCTCCGCTCCGCCGAGGCGCGGGACGAAGGGCCGCAGTTCCTCACCGAGCTTCTCGTCGGCCTTGCGCTGCCGCTCCTGGACCTCCCGCAGGTACTGCCGGAGACGGAAGTTCGCCGGCTCGGAGTCGCGGCTGCCGGAGACGGGGGTGGCTCCGGTGTAACGGCCGAAGTAGAAACGGTGTCCGTTGCGCTTCCGGTCCAGCCATGCATGGGCCTCCCGGCTGTCCAGCGACTTCCGGAGCCGGACAAGCTGGTCGTCGGCGAGGGCGTTGGTGGGATAAAGGACCAGCACGCGCAGGGCGGCGGGGTGCCCGTGCTCGCCCTGTCGGCTGGGCACGTGGTCGCCGTCCTGCTGCCACCATTCGCGCTGCACCGCACGGGTTCCCTGCCAGTGGGCGGACTCTGCGACCAGGTCGGCGAGGACCGGCAGCAGAAAGGACTCCGTCTTGCCGGAACCGGTGCCCGCCGTGACCACGAAGTCCTTGCCCGCGCAGGCGGCGACCAGGGCGTCGTGCTGATGCCGGTAGAGGCTGGTCACGCCGTCGGGGAGGGTGAAGCGGGCGAACTCGGCCGCGTCGGGGTGAGCCCCCGCTTCGGCGAAGGACTCCGCGATGCCGACGCCCCGGGAGGCGTACTGCGCGCGCAGCTCGATCAGCGGGTCGCGCCAGGCCCCGTTGTCCCGGTCCAGGAGGTTGCGCCGTTCCTCCATGACGGAACGGTCATCGACGCTGAACGGGGTGTCGTAGTAGCGGAAGAGCGCGCTGCGCAGGTCGTCGAAAGTGCCCATGACGTCCTGGACATCGGTGCTCGTCACCGCCGCTGTCTGCTGTTCCACGCTCACTTGACCCTCCCGCCGGTGGCCGCCACCAGTCGCGGCATGGTCTCCAGGTCCTGCCGCAGCGAGGCCGCGATCGCCTCGGCAAGCGCCCTCGGCACGTTGTCGTACGCGCGGGTCTGCGCCTGCTTGCCCGCCGAGGGCGGGAAGCCGCTGCACAGGACGACCGCGCGCTCGTGCAGGGCGGGCAGGGGCGCGTACCGGTCGACGAACAGCCGGCCGACCCCGGCCCGGCCCTCGCCGGACTCCGGCCGCCAGCGCATCGCGCCGGTGCGGTGGCGGGCGAGCTCCAGGTAGACGCCCGTCTCGCGTTCCACCGCGTGGAAGACGCCGTTGCGGCGGACGCGGGTCAGGCGTGCGTAGTCGGCTCCGCGCCACCGGTACAGGCCCTCCTCGTCGTCCCTTGTCACAGGGACGAACCGTTGGAGGCGCAACTCGTACTTCTCCAGCGTGCCGGCGGTGCTCCCACCGGGCGGTGCGGACTCGGGGCCCGGCGCCGCCTGCGGAAGCAGCTCCGCCAACTGCAGTGCGGCGCAGGGCACGTAGCGGACCCCGAGGAACTTCGCGGCGTCCTGCAGGGTCCGCGGGTCCTCGTACTGGAACAGGAGAGTGTCGGGCAGCGGAGCCTCACCGGCCTCCGGCCCGTGAGGGACGGTGATCAGCTCCATCCACTCCTGTGCCGCCTCCTCGACGCGCGTGCTGATCCGCGCGGTGCGCGCGCCGGTCAGCACGGCGAGACCGTCGGCGTGGGGCAGCCGGGTCAGCACCGGCGGCGCCACCGACCAGCGGTCGGCGCGCGGGTCCACGTCGATGAAGCCGAGGGCGGCGGCCTTGCGCATCCAGTCCCAGTCGGCGTACTCCGTGAGTTCCAGGCCCCATGCCTTGGCCTGGCCGCGGACACCGTCGCGCAGTGCGGACGCCTTGCCGCTGCGGCTTTCGCTCAGCCAGCGCAGGAGGATCCCGCCGAACTCGGTGCTGCTCATCGGTTCCGTCATCGGTCCAGCTCCTTCGCTGCCTGCACATACGCGGCCCACGAGGGCTCGGCGGACGCCTGCTGGGCGTTGAGGACGGCGCGGGCCCAGGCCCGCGGGTCACCGGCGCTCTTTGGCTTCGGCGTTCCGGGGTTCACCGGGCGGCCCTTCCAGCGTCCGCTGCGGCGCTCCAGGAGCCAGCCGCCGATGCCGTGGAAGCTGGCTTCGAAGCGGAGCGGAGCTGGGGTGTCGGGGAGGCGTTCGGTCCACCAGTCCGGTCGCTCCGGAATGTCCAACGTCCACAGCCGTCCGTCGGCGGCCGCGAACAGCACCTCGTCCGCGTCCCGGCGGCACAGCTCCATGACGGTCGCCGCGTCCTGGGGGGTGGCGCCCGTGCAGTCGGCGCCGGTGATGCCGGTCGGCAGGGTCTGCTGGTCGAGGAGAGAGGGCGACGGGGAGGCCTTCCCGTCCACGACGGTGAAGCCGCAGACCCTGGTCGCCTTCGGCTCGACGACGGCCTGGTCCGCGGTGGCGAAGCCGATCTCCACGCCCGCGTAACTCACCGTGTGACGACCAGGCTCCAGCCGGAGAACGGCCAGGGGGACGGGGCGGCCCGCGGCGATCGCCTTCCTGAGCTCGGGCCGCTCCTTTCCGTCGACGAGCAGGGTGCCCGTGCCCTCCGTGGCGTCCGGGAGGACCACCTGGGGCTCGCCTCCCCGCAGGTACAGCTGGGAATCGAGCGAGGGCGCAAGCTTCAGGCCGCCTTCGAGGCGGAGCTTGAACTGGGCCGGGGGCTGCAGCAGGCCGACCGCGCCCGATACCTCCTTCAGCGCCCGGCGCAGGGTGACCGCGTCGTCGAAGGTGACGGGCTTGTGCAGGGACCAGTCCTGCGGCACCCAGGCCAGCTTGCCGGTGTCGGCGCTCCTGCCCGTGGTCGCGGCCTTGTCCAGCAGCCGCTGCACGTCCCGCTGCGCGGTCGGGGCGGCGAGCACGACGTGTGCCTCTCCCGGGCGGAATCCATCGGTGCCTGCCCAGACGCCGAGCACGTCGTCCCGTGCGAGCACCAGGACGGAGCAGGAGGGGCGGCTGAGCACCAGGTCGTCCCCGACGCGGCGGATGCCCCTGGTGAGAGTGTCCGCGCTCGGCGCGGGCAGCCCCGTCACCTCGTAGTAGGCGGTGTCACCGAGCTGCTCGAGGACGACGCCGCCGTTGAGCTCGATGCGCGTATCCTGCTCCGCGGACCGCAGGCGCGCCACCCAGCTGAGACGCCCCGCGTCCAGCCGTACCAGGAGTTCGGCCCGGGTGACACCGGTGGGCACCAGCTCGTCCGAACCGTCCCAGGAAGCGGCGTAGTTGCCGAGCAGCCTGGCGAGGAAGGGGCGGAACTCCTCCTCCCGCAGGGCATTGCGGAAGCCCTTGGAGAAGTGCTGCTCCATACCTCTGATCTCGATCTGGGCCAGCAGCGTCTCCCCCGGCAGGGGCCAGGTCGTGCCGTATTCCCGCAACGACCGGAAGAACTTCGGCAGGAAGGACCGGTCCGCGCCGCTGAGGAGGGCCTGGGACTGGGCAAACCCGATCATGCTGCGGTTGGAGGGCAGGTCGACGGGGGCGGGAAGGGTGCACAGGCCCCGCGCGCCCTCCTGGCTGTGCTGCCAGGAGGCCAGCACCTGCCACATGCGGGATATGGGCTCGTAGTGGTGGCTGCCCAGTCGCTTCTCGTCGCCGGTCAGCAGCTCGGAGAAACGGGCGTGGTAGGCGGTGGCCCGGTGGTTCCGGTCGTTCACCATCCGGGACGCGGCCATCACCGAGCAGGCCAGCAGCGGCAGGAAGGCGGGCACGCCGTCCTTGTCCTGCTGCCGCCTGCGCCAGCGGTAGTCCTCCAGTGCGCTGTACGGCTCCGTGGCCCCCAACCGCAGGAACCTGCCCACGCATTGGGCGAGGGGCTCCTCGAGGCCGTACCCGTGTCTGAACTCCTGCTCCACGTCGTCGTCGACGTAGAAGAGCGTCGGATGGCCCGCGTGCTGCCGTCCGAAGAACTCTTCGGCCAGCGCTTCCTGCCACCCCTGATAAGAATGATCCACTCTGTCCCCACAAGAGATGCCCCGATGCCGAATTTCGTCAAATCCCCGGCATGGAACGGTCTTCCGCTTCACCCTAGACCCGCCACTGACAACGGGTCACTACCGAACGCCCTCGCGGACGCAGCCCCCTACTGCCACGGCACGCACCACACAGAGGCGCCCCACCCCTCACCGCTTCCACACGCGAAGCGTCCATTGCAGCGCTCGCACAATCACCCGAAATGCACGGCCAGAGCCTGACTAAGAGTGATGCGCTTGCGGCGATGGCAGCATCCACCGCGATCGCCCGGCCACATCGATCGGTGCACCTTCAACCAAAGGCTACCTGCGCAGGTAACGTGAGGGAAACGTGAAGATCATCAATCAACCTGATGCCCTCTACGCAGCCTCCGACGCGGTGGTCCCCGTCTTCATGCGCGGCTCCCTGCCGAAGAACGCGCGGTACTTCTCGACCGTCCCGATCTCCTTGAGGATCTTCCTTATCCATGCCTGGGTGTAGACGTACTGGTCGAAGGCTTCGTTGTACGAGCAGTACCTGGCCACGGTGCCATAAGGGTTGTCGGAGCCCTTGACCGGACGGATTCCCAGCCGCTTCCACATCTCCGCGTGTTCTCTGGATGCGCTGAACCGGAAGGGAAGTTGCTCCTCGACGCGGGCGGCGACCTGCGTCGGGCGCATCCTGTTCAGGTCCGCCACCTCGACATGGCGGTCCCTGGTGATAACGGCTCCCTTGCGCCCTGCCTCGACCATGATCCGACGCTCGTCCTCGGTCAGGTCGTCGAGCTTGACGAAGTTGACCGCCAGGTCAGCGTCCGTCTTGGAGCCTGTGATGGGAACCAGCCGTACGCGGTAGTCGTACCTGGGATCGTCGAGGACGGACAGATCGATACCCGCCTCGTACCTGGCCACCAGGTCACGGGTCTTCCTGGGCAGCCCCTTGGCGGCCTTCCGCATCTCCTCATATCCGTCTGCGGTCAACACCTGGACGGAGAGCGGGAAGCGGAGCCGGTCGGCAAGTCTGTAGCCGGCACCGAAGTGGGCGGTCATCTCCTGCTCGTAGTTGATCACGTAGGCCTGCGCCCTGCCGCCCGTGACGATCCTCAGGTTGTGCTCGTAGCGGTGTTCCACCTTGTTGCGCAGGGCGACGAAGAGCTCAGCGTTGAGGCGCACCGTGTCGCCGCTGTTGGGAAAGCGCTCCTTCAGGCACTTCTCGAGGTCCCAGGCCTTCGGTTCGCCGTCGATCATCTGGTGGCGGCCGGTCTTGGAGTCCAGATAGTGGTAGTCGATCTCGGCCTTGTGGAATTCCGCGTGGAGCAGGTAGTGCCAGGCCTTGTGCATGTGGGTGAGGAAGTCGCTGTAGTCGCCGCTGGAGCAGTTCCATTCGTCGAGCGCCTTGAGGGCATGACGCTGGGCCTCCATGAGGATGTGGTGCCACCGGGGATGGGCCATGAAGATGTTCGCTCGCTTTTCGTCCGGGTACGGGGAGATCGGTTCTCAGGGGGAATGGCTGTCCGCAGACGGCGTGATGTGGGCTGCCTCGCGTCTCCTGCGCCTGCCTGTGTCGATGTGAACGTACGAAGACGAAGGAGGCCGTGAGGCTCGGCAACTGCCGCATCGGGCCATGGCCTCAGACAGCAACCAAGAGGGGGCCTGCCCCGGAGCCGAGCGAGCGCAGGAGCCGCGCCTCCTCCTTCCGTGCGGCGGAAGGAGGGACGCGGCCAGTGGCACGGCGGAGGGCGAGGCGGGCGAAAGCGTCGGCGGTTTCGTTGAGGTCGTGTCCGATGTGGCCTTTCAGCCAGCGGACCTGGACGCGGTGGCGGTGGCGCACCAGGCGGTCCATCAGGTGCCGGCTCTCCGGGAAGAGGAGGGTGCGGTGGGCGGCTGCCGGGTCGGCGGAGCGCAGGGCCGTGTTGACCGCCTCGACCGCCTCGACGCTGTCGCACAGGATGACTACGGGTGCGTCCTCGTGGTGCTCGAGGAGGCTGAGGGCGGCCGCGCAGATACCGGTGACTTCGGCCTCGCCACTGCTCGAGGCCAGGGAGTCGCCGTATCCGGTGGTCCCGTCTTCGGCAGCCCAGCCGTAGCCGCACAGTGCGGACTCGTCACCGACGGCGGCGTCGGCGACGGCCACGACGGCGGTACCGGGAAGGTCGGCGAGCAAGGCGTAGCGGTCCCCATCGGCCGGAACCGTTGCCGTCGGAAGTTCGCCGTCCCCGTCCTCACCCGCGTCGGCGGGATGGGCGTCGGCGAGGACGGCGGCGAGAGTGCGGTGACAGTGCGGGCAGTTGTCGGCCTGTTCGGGGCAGTGCGCCTGGTGCGTCACGGTCAGCTCACGCACGCTGTGCCACAACTCGGGCTCGGCGTCGGCGAAGCGCGCCAGAGCCGCGGCGCGACACTGCGCGATGAGCTCCGCGAAAGGCCTCGTGGTCACGCAGGCCCGCATCCGGCCGTGGAGGTCCGTGACCCGGAGCAGCGCTTCGCGTGAGCGGGCAGCGAGAACCGCGGCGTCCTGGTAGGCGTCGTCCAGAGCGTCAAGTCGGGTGCGTCGTACGGAGAGAGAGCAGGCGAGTACGTCCCGTTCGGCCTGGCCGATCGCGTAGCGGCCCCATGCCAGCGCGACACGGGCATGGCGATTCCACCGTTCGACCACCGCGTCGTGCGGAAGGTACGGGTTCTCGTCCTCCCGGGCATCGCGCAGGAGCGCCTGAACGAAGGCGTCATCGTGGCAGTCCCGCAGCTCGCGCACCGGTGCCGGCAGTTCGTCGCCTGCCGTTTTCCGGACCCAGGCCCACTGGGCGAGGTCGCTCTCCGGCGCCTGCGGTGTGCCGTCCGGCAGTCCCCTGTCGCGGAGTTCCTGCCGCAGGGCCTCGGCGAAGGCCGCCGGGGATGCCATGCGCGCCACCCTCAGTTCCAGCATATCCACCGGCCGGGAGCGGCCGGGGAGGCGGCGGGCACGCTGCTCCTTGCACACGGCCTCCGCCTGCGACCGGGCCCGTCGCACCTTGCGCGCGTGTGCTCGCAGCCGTCGCAGCCGCTCGGGGGGCTGAGCCGAGAGTTCCGCGCGCCGGACGGCCCCACGAGCGAGGACATCGGCGTGGGCGAGAGCGACGGTGATGGGACCGACGAGTGAAGCGTGTTCCAAGGCCGCGGCGATCTCCGGAGCGCAGATCCCGTTCATGCGGGCGAGGACGGCCTCCTGCAGGGCGGTGAAGTCGTCGGCGAAGCGAGGGATCAGCTCTGTGTGCTCGGTGATCGTCACGATGGCCTTCCAGGGCGCGGGCGGTGGTGAGCGGGGCCGCACATGGTGTGCGAGCAGGGCGTGGGTGCGGGAGCCGTGGGTCGTGCCCCACGGATGGGGCGCGACCGGAGAGGCGTCAGCCGAAAAGGTCCCAGCGTCAAGGAATCAGCACCGCAGACCTGTTCAACTCCACAGCCCCCGGATCTTCCGGCCCGACTCGCCGTGCGGGTCGAGGAGCGCGCCCGCGACGCGGCCGGCGGAGTCCTTCACGCCGCCACTGAAGTTGAGCCGGCCTGAGGAGCCGACGCTGGCGCAGACGCCGTCCCAGTAGGCGGGTTCGCGCTCCCAGCGGACGTCGGCGAGCAGGTGCTCGACCGTCTCGTAGCTCATGGCATCACCGGGGCCGCACCACGGGGTCGCGCGGTGCAGCATGACGCCGAGGCCTGCCATCACGGCCGGGGCCGTGATCGCGCTGCGCCGGGCGAAGTGCGGGAAGCGGCCCCCGATCAGCCGGGACACCAGACGGACGACGACCGTCTCCACCTCGTCGGCGTCGGTGTTGGACGGCAGGTTGCCCTCGTGGACGTTGGCCGCCGAGTACTCCACACCCTTGCCGCCGAAGACGGTGGTGACGATCAGCGCCCGCAGCGCGGACAGCGTCACGACCTCCTTGTCGGTCTTGGCGAGCTGCCGCTTGCCGGCGTTGACCAGCTTGCCGAACGGCATCCGCCGACCGTCCGACTCAACCTCGAGTTTTTCGCCGACGACGTAGGCGAGGCGGGTGGCGAAGTCGCGCTGGTCCATGGACATGGCCAGGTTCTTGGCGACGTTGACGCCCTTGACGTTGCGGTCGTAGAAGATCTGCCGCGCGTCCGCCGGGGAGATTCCCAGGTAGAGCTCGAACGGGATGCGGACCCGCCGGCTGAGCTCGGCGTAGGTGAGGCCGAGGGCCTCCGGGTCCTGGTAGATGTCGTGCCAGGCGGTCGTCTGGGTCTCGCCGTCGATGGCGATCACGATGGCGTCCGGGGCGACGGTCAGCGTCCGCAGGCCCGAGTCGGTGACCAGCTCGTCGCTCATCGCGGCGATCTCGCCCGCGTGCCAGAGCGTGATCGGTGGCATGGACCAGGCAGAGCCGTGCTTGCCGAGGATGCCGGCGGCGATGTACTCGGCGTAGGCCGGGATGTTCTTGCCCTTCTGGGACTTCAGTGTCCGCTGCACGGTCGCGCGCAGCTCGGCGTGCCGCCGGTCGTGCCCCGACGCGGCCTTGAGGGCACGCGGGTCCTCCTCCTGACGCGGGGACGGCACGAGACGCACCAGCGTCGCGAGGGACATGGTGCCGATGACCGCGTCCTCGCGGAACGGCATGACGGTGAGCGGGATTCCTTCCGGGCTGCCGCTCGGCATGGTCAGGCGCATGAGTTTCCCCCTGTGTGGTGGTCGATCGGGCTCGCTGGCCCTGAGGCGCCGCAGGTCCCCCGGCATCCGGCCGGGAGCGGTTGGCGCAGGACAGGGCGCTGGGCGCTCAAGGACATGGCTATGGCAAGGGAAGTCACGCTTCGCGCCGGGGAGTACCGCTCACCGGCGGAAGCGATTACATGAAAGCATGACAGTGAAAGCACTGTCCAACAGCTTGCAGAAGTTGACTCGTGCTGTACGGTGTAACCACGCCGACCATCGGAGCCAGGACCACATCCATGCCGCAGCCCCCCGCACCATCCGCCCAGGTGACAGCCGCCGAGATCTCCCGCATCGCGGGCGTCACGCGCGCCACCGTCAGCAACTGGCGACGCCGGCACGACGACTTCCCGGCGCCGTCCGGGGGCACGGACAGCAGCCCCCTGTACGACCTGGAGTCGGTGCGCGCCTGGCTCGCCTCACGCGGCCACGTCTCGGCGGCGAACCCCTCGGAGGAGCTGCGGACGACCCTCCGCCTGCGCGCGCAGAGCGGCGGCGGAACGTCGGACCTCCTTCTCCTCGTCCTGGCGGCGGCGGGCCGCTCACCGGAGGAGCTGACGGCCGCCGCACAGCTGCCGGACCCGGACCTCGTCACCCACGCCCAGCGCGACGTGGCCACCGCGGCCGACGCCGTACCGAGCGCGGGCGCCGTCCACTTCAAGGCGGACGACGCGGCGGTGCTGCGTGCGCTGTACGCCTGTGTACGCGACGACGGCGGCCAGGCCGCACTCGGCGTGCTCGCCGAGCGGGAGCTGGAGGACAGCGCCGCGTCCGGCGCGTACCGGACCCCGGAACCGCTTGCGGACCTGCTGGCCGCCCTGATCCCCGGATCGACGGCCCGCGTCCTCGACCCGGCCTGCGGCAGCGGCACCCTCCTGGAGGCTGCCGCCCGGCGGGGAGCTCGTGAGCTGTACGGCCAGGACAACCTGCCCGTGCAGGCCCTGCGCAGCGCCGTGAGCCTGATGCTGACGGCTCCGGAAGCCAAGGTCACCGTGCACGCCGCCGACAGTCTCCGCGCGGACGCCTTCCCCGATCTACTCGCCGACGCGGTGCTGTGCAATCCGCCCTACGGCGTGCGCGACTGGGGCCACGACGAGTTGGCGTACGACCCACGCTGGGCGTACGGCGTCCCGGCGCGCGCCGAGTCGGAGCTGGCGTGGGTGCAGCACGCGCTCGCCCACCTCACCCCGGGCGGTCACGCCGCCCTGCTCCTGCCGCCCGCCACGGCCGGCCGCGCGTCGGGGCGCCGGGTACGGGCGGAGCTGGTACGCAGCGGGGCCCTGCGCGCGGTGATCGCACTGCCGGCCGGCGCGTCGGTGCCGCTGCACGTCGGGCTCCAGGTGTGGGTGCTGCAACGGCCCGAACCGGGCGGCCCGGAGCACAAGTCGGTGCTGTTCGTGGACACGGCGGCGGACACGGCGACGGTTACGGCGACGGCAGCCGGGCGCGGTGGGACGGCGGTGACCGCGTGGACGCGGGGCGGGAGCCGGTCCGCCTCCCTGGACTGGAAGGGGATCACCGCGCACGCCCTGGGCGCGTGGCGGGCGTTCGCGGAGAACCCGGACGCCTTCGAGGGCGAACCGGGTCTCGCGCACGCGGTCGGGGTGGTGGACCTGCTGGACGACCTGGTGGACCTGACCCCGGCGCGACTGGTCCGGGCGTCACGGACGGAGATCGACCCGGCGAAACTGTCGGCCGCGGTCGATGCCACGCGCCAGGACCTCGTGAAGGCCGCGAAGTCCCTTGCGCGGGCAGCCGGTCGCGAGAACTGGAGCGCCGCGGGCGCCGGTGCGCGCGAGTGGCGGACGGCGACGGCCTCCGACCTCTCGCGGGGTGGAGCACTCACCCTGCTCCGCCCGGTGCCGGACAGCGTGCGCACGCGGGCACAGGCCGCGAGCGGTGAGAGCGGGAGACCGGAGACACGGGCGGTCCTCACCGGCACGGACATCGCGACCGGGTCGGGTCCCACGGGAGAGCCGATGGGGCTGTACGACGACACGTCACCCGTGATCGCCGTCGGGGACGTCCTCGTACGAGCGGTCGCGAGCACGGACGGCCCCATGGCCCGGGTCGCGGGCGAGAAGGACGTCGGCGCACTGCCCGGCCCGCAGGTCCACCTCTTCCGCCCGGACCCTGCACGCCTGGACGCCTGGTTCCTCGCCGGGTTCCTGGGCGCGGAGGAGAACATCGCGGGCGCGTCGACGGGCAGCACGGTCCTTACGGTCAGCCCGGGCCGGCTGCGCGTACCGCTACTGCCGCTGGAGGAGCAGCGGCGCTATGGGGAGGCGTTCCGGCACGTGCACGCGCTCCGGACGGAGGCGCGGCGGGCAACCCTGCTGGCGGAGGAGACGGCGCGACTGCTGGCGGGCGGGCTCACGGGCGGGCAGTTGCTGCCGTCGCCGGGAGACGGCTGAGGTACGCGGCCGGAGGTCGCGGCCGGGTGGCGATTCGCCCCATTCGGCACGCAGGCCTCCACACATGGACCACACTTGTCAGACCGCTCCGGCCAGCTACTCAACGCGGCTCGGCTCGGGCGGTGGGGTCGGGACATTTCGGAAGGAATCCGGGGATCCAGTTGAACAGCAGTAAGCACACGGAGTTGGCGAACCACGCGTGGTCCGTCGCCGACCTCCTGCGGGGGGACTACAAGCAGTCCGACTACGGCAAGGTCATCCTGCCGTTCACGGTGCTGCGGCGACTGGAGTGCGTGCTCGAGCCGACCCGCGAGAAGGTCGCGGAGATCGCGGAGCAGCACAAGGAGAGTGGCATCGACCCGGACCGCTTCCTGCGGCGGGCCTCGGGCCACTCCTTCTACAACAGGTCCGGCCTGACCCTGAAGAAGATCGCCGGAGACCCGAAGAACGCGGCGCAGAACCTTTTGGTGTACGTGGGGGCGTTCTCCGACAACGCGCGAGGCGTGCTGGACCGGTTCGAGTTCGCGCAGCAGATCAAGCGGCTGGACGACGCCGATTTGCTCTACAAGGTCATCGGCAAGTTCACGGACCTGGACCTGCGTCCGGAGGTCGTGCCCAACCACAACATGGGTTACATCTTCGAGGAGCTGATCCGCCGCTTCGCGGAACAGTCGAACGAGACGGCCGGTGAGCACTTCACGCCCCGCGAGGTCATCCAGCTGATGGTGCGGCTGCTGGTCGCTCCGGACGGGGACGCGTTGCAGCTCCCGGGCGCGGTGCGCACGGTCCTCGACCCGGCCTGCGGCACGGGCGGCATGCTCTCGGCGATGGACGACCTGATCACGGAGCTGAACCCGGACGCCACGGTCGAGGTATACGGGCAGGAGCTCAACCCCGAGTCGTGGGCGATCTGCCGGTCCGACCTGATGATCAAGGGGCAGGACCCGGAGAACATCGCCTTCGGTAACTCGTTCTCCGATGACGGGCACGCACGGAAGTCCTTCGACTACATGCTGGCGAACCCGCCGTTCGGCGTGGAGTGGAAGAAGGTCCAAGACGAGGTCGAGCACGAGCACAAGGCGCTGGGCGAGGCCGGCCGGTTCGGGGCGGGACTGCCGCGGATCAACGACGGGTCGCTGCTGTTCCTCCAGCACATGATCTCGAAGATGAAGCCGGTGGATGTGAACGGCGGTGGCGGTTCCCGGCTCGCGATCGTCTTCAACGGTTCGCCGTTGTTCACGGGTGCGGCGGGGTCGGGTGAGTCGGAGATCCGGCGCTGGATCCTGGAGAACGACTGGCTGGAGGGCATCGTCGCGCTGCCGGACCAGTTGTTCTACAACACCGGTATCTCTACGTACTTCTGGATCCTGACGAACAGGAAGAGCCCGGATCAGAAGGGCAAGGTCGTACTGCTGGACGCGCGCGACCAGTGGCAGAAGATGCGGAAGTCGCTGGGCGACAAGCGCAAGGCTCTGGGCAAGGAGCACATCACCGAGCTCGTCAAGTTGTACGGGGAGGCGCTGACCGTGGCGGGGGATGCGGAGCATCCGTTGCACGGGAAGGTCAAGGTCTTCGCGAACGAGGACTTCGGGTACCAGCGGATCACGGTGGAACGTCCGCTGAAGCTGCGGTTCGAGGTGACGGAGGAGACGCTGACGGCGCTGGAGGCGTCCAAGGCGATCCAGAAGCTGCCGCAGGCTCCGGTACTGACGGATGCCTTCAAGTCCTTGATGGGCACGAGCTGGGACAAGAAGCAGGAGGCTTGGCTCGCCCTGAAGGACGCAGTGGTGCAGGCCGGCGGGACGTGGCCGACGGGGGCGCCGTTCAACAAGGCGCTGCGGGATGTGGTCGGGGTGCGGGACCCGGAGGGCGAGGTGCAGTTCGTCAAGGGGCAGCCTGAGCCGGATGCGGAGCTTCGGGACTACGAGAACGTGCCGTTGGGTGAGGATGTCGAAGAATACCTGAAGCGGGAAGTTTGTCCGCACATGCCAGACACATGGATCGACCACAGCAAGACAAAAATCGGGTACGAGATTCCCGTCACACGACACTTCTACATCTATCAACCACCACGCCCCTTGGATGATATCGACCTGGAGTTGAAGAGTGTGGAGACCGAGATTCAGAGGCTGCTGGGGGAGGTGACAAAGTGACTACAATTCCATGGCTGGGGCAGGTTCGATACCCGACTACTGCGGTGAAACGCGCCTTTAACATCACCCTAGGAAAGATGTTCCAAGGGTCCCCGGATAGCGACCTGGACACCGAAGTTCCCTATTTTAAATCTGTGTCGATCCAATGGAAGGGCGTTCAAACCAACTCCGACATTCGCATGTGGGCAAGCCCCAGCGACCGTCGCGACCTGGCGGTCCGTCCGGGCGACCTACTGATTTGCGAAGGTGGCGACGTAGGACGAGCAGCTATTTATAGCGGCCCCGAGGGTGCCATCTTCGAGAAGTCAGTACACAGAGCTCGCCCCCTCCACGGATCCGACATCAGACACCTTTGGTATGTTATGCGGGCCCTACACAGTAGCGACTGGCTCGATTTCTTGTGCAATAAGGCTACAATTCCACACCTAACGGCAGAGAAGCTAGCTACGCTAGAGATTCCCCTACCATCAATGCCTGAGCAGCGTCGAATCGCGGACTATCTCGATTCCGAGGTTGGCAAGATTGACGCCTTGGTCTCGAAGAAGCAGCACCTGGTCACCCTGCTCAATGAGCGCATCGACAGTCGAGTCCTCCGCCACGTAGGAGCTAGTGCGCTCGTGACCCCTGCCACAGGAACGCGCGCACTGCCCATTCGTAGATTTCTGACCAAGGTAACTCGTCCACCGATGGCAGGTGTTGGTGTCATCACCGCATACCGCGATGGCCAGGTAACGGAACGCGCTGCGCGGCGCGCAGATGGCTATACGCTCTCTTCTAGCACCACACCTCAGGGGCAGTACGTTCAGGTTGGGGACGTTGTGGTGCACGGCCTTGACGGCTTCGCTGGAGCCATAGGTACATCCGAGGCCAGTGGCAATTGCAGCCCCGTCTACCACGTATGCGTCCCTAAGGGCGACAGCGATGCCCGCTTTATGGGACGACTTCTGAGGCTGCTAGCCCTTCAGGGCTATTTGGGCAATTTCGCGATCAGCACTCGCGAGCGGGCTGTCGACTTCCGCAATTGGGACCTTTTTGGTCGCATTCCCATTCCTGAGGTGCCTGCAGCCGAACAGTTGGAAATCAGCAACTGGATCAGCCAGTTGATTCCTTTGCGCTCGGCGATTGAGCGCTCCGCGTCACTGGCTGCTGAACGCCGACACGCCCTCATCACCGCCGCCGTAACCGGCCAGTTCGATGTAACCACCGCCAGCGGACGCAACGTAACCGAGGGGGTCTCCGCATGAGCCCCGTGCACGACGAGTCGTCCTTCGGGTCCGCCATCGTTGCTGCACTTTGCGAACGCGGATGGCGGGAGGCGAACCCGGAGGACTACCAGCCCGACCTCGGCCTGGACACCAACGAGTTGTTCACCTTCATCGGCGCCACCCAGCCCGACGAGTGGATCGAACTGCTCACCGTCTACGGCGGCAACCCCAACGAGGCGCAGCGTGGTTTCGCGCAGCGCCTCGACCGGGCCATCGCCGACGACGGGCTGCTCCACGTCCTCCGTAACGGGGTCAAGGACCGCGGGGTCCGTCTCCGCGTCGCCTACTTCAAGCCCAACCTCATCTCCGCCGATTCCGTCCTCAACGGCTACCGGGCCAACCGCCTCACCGTCGTCCGGGAACTCCCCTACGCCACCAAGCAGGCCGACTGGGGCCACCGCCTTGACCTCACCCTGTTCCTCAACGGCATCCCCGTCGCCACGGCCGAGTTGAAGAACCCGCTCACCGGGCAGGGCGTGGAGCAGGCCAAGGAGCAGTACCGGACCGACCGGGACCCGACCGAGCCGATCTTCACGCGTCGCGTCATTGCGAACTTCGCCGTCGACCCGGACCTGATCTTCGTCACCCCGCAACTGCGCGGCAAGAACACCCAGTTTCTGCCCTTCAACACCGGCTCGAACGGCCCCGGTCAGCCCGGCGGGTCCGGCAACCCCGCGCCCACCGCCCACGGCACGTACGCCACCTCCTACCTCTGGGAACAGGTCTGGCAGCGGGACAACTGGCTCGACCTCCTCCAGCGTTTCGTGCACCAGCAGAGGCACGAGACGCCTGGCGGCGGCACCACCAAGTCGACGGTCTTCCCTCGCTTCCACCAGTGGGACGTGGTCAAGAAGCTCACCGCGCACGCGTCCGTTCACGGTGCCGGCCAGAACTACCTGGTCATGGCCTCCGCCGGCTCGGGCAAGTCGAACACCATCGGCTGGCTGGCCCACCGCCTCAGTGACCTGCATGCCCGGACGGATCCGAGCGTCCTGAATCCCGATGCGCTCGCCGAGGGCCGTATCAAGCCGGGCGAACCCGTCTTCGACAAGGTCATCGTCATCACGGACCGTCGGAATCTGGACGCTCAGCTCCGGGAGACCGTCGGCAGCTTCAGTCAGACCGACGGCCTGGTCGTGAAGGTCGACGAGAAGCACGGCGCCAAGAGCGAGCAGCTCGCCCGTGCCCTCTCCCGGGACACCGGCAAGATCGTCACCGTCACCCTGCACTCGTTCCCGGCGCTGCTCGACTACATCAAGCGCAACCCCACCGAGATCAAGGGCACCCGCTTCGCGGTCATCGTCGACGAGGCACACTCCTCCCAGTCCGGTGACGCCGCCACCGCCGTGAAGTCCGCCCTGCGCGACCTCGGCCTGGACGCCGACTCGGACGACGAGGGCGCGACCACCGTCACCGTGGACGACCAACTCAAGGCGAAGGCGGTCGCGCGCTCCCGCGCCGCCAACCTCTCCTACTTCGCCTTCACCGCCACACCCAAGTCCAAGACCCTCGAACTCTTCGGCACGGAAGGCGTCGAGAACGGCAAGACCGTGTACCGCCCCTTCCACACCTACTCCATGCGCCAGGCCATCGAGGAAGGCTTCATCCTCGACCCGCTGCGCAACTACGTCACCTACAACACCTACTGGAAGCTCGCGAACCTCAACCGCGATGAGAAGGAGGTCGACCCCTCCAAGGCCAACAGCCTGCTCGCCCGGTTCGCGCTCATGCACGAGCACACGGTGTCCCAGCACGCCCAGGTGATCGTCGAGCACTTCGTCCACCACACCCGCGGCCGGCTCGGCGGACGCGCCAAGGCGATGGTGGTCACGGCCTCCCGTCACTCCGCCGTCCAGATGGCCCGCGCCATCCGCAGTTACATCGCCGACCGCGAGTACGACACCAAGCACCCGGATCTGGGCGTGCTCGTCGCGATCTCCGGCACCCTCACCATCGACGGTGAGGAGACCACGGAGGTCAAGGAGAACGGCGGCATCTCCGAGGCCGCGCTGCCGAAGGCGTTCGGCTACACCCGTGCCGACGACAAGGCCGCGAAGGCTGGCGGCAAGGGGCAGCAGGAGTACCGGATCCTGGTCGTCGCCGAGAAGTACCAGACCGGCTTCGACCAGCCGCTCCTCACGACGATGTATGTCAACAAGACGCTCACCGGCATCGCGGCCGTGCAGACCCTCTCGCGCCTCAACCGCACCGCCGAACGCAAGTCCCAGGCCGACCTCGCCGTCCTCGACTTCGTCAACGAGGCCGAGGACATCAAGGAAGCCTTCCGCCCGTACTTCGAGGAGGCGCACACCCTGCCCTCCGACCCGAACCTCCTCTACACGGCCCAGAGCCGCGTCATGTCCGCGCCGATCATCTCGGAGCAGGACATGAACGAGTTCGTCGCCGCGTACTTCGAGGCGGAGAAGAAGGCCGGCGGTGTCCAGTCCAAGTGGGAGAAGCTGCACGCCGAGTTGTACCGGCTCCTCTCCCCCGCTGTGGCCCGCTTCACCGCCCTGCTGGAGAGCGAGGAGGAGGACGACGTCGAGACGGCCGAGGAGTTCCGCGCCAACCTCAACGACTACGTCCGCAAGTACGGCTTCCTCGCGCAGATCGTCCCGTACCGTGACGCCGAGTTGGAGCGCCTGCACCTCTACGGGCGCCACCTCCTCAACCGGCTCCCCCGCCTCGCCGACGGCGGAGTCGATATAGGCGAGGTCGACCTCAGTCACCTGCGCGTCGAGAAGACCGGCGAGCACGACGTGTCTCTCAACCCCGAGGGTCCCGCCGAGCTCAAGGGCTTCGGCGACGGGGCCGGCAGTGCGAAGGACGCGGACAAGTCACTGCTGTCCGAGCTGATTGAGAAGTTCAACTCCAAGTTCGGTACGGAGTTCACCGAGGAGGACGTCCTACCGGCCTTCAACGCGACGAAGAAGGATCCCAAGGTCCGGGCCGCGGCCGTCGTCAACGACGAGGAGAACTTCGGGATCGTCTTCGACAAGAAGTTCGAGGAGAACATGATGGATCATGTCTCCACGATCGACACGCTCGGCAAGCGGTACTTCGGTACCGACCGGGACTTCAAGTCCAACCTCGACCGCAGCGCTCGCCGCGCGGCCTGGCGGATGATCCGCCGGGAGGAAGGACTGGACGACTTCTGAGACGAGCGGGGTCCGGTGCGCGCGCGCCGCACCGGACCCCGCTCGTCGTACGTCTGCGTTCAGCGACCTGAGGCCATCCGCACAAAGCCGGCCCACGCCCCCGACCCGAAGGACAGCCTGGCTTCTGCGGGCCGCTTGGAGTCACGCACCCATACAGCGTCGCTGGCCTCGGCAACCTCGATGCACTCGCCGCCCTCGCCACTGCTGTAGCTGCTCTTGAACCAGGCCGACTCAGGAACCGTCGGCTCATCCACTCGGTGGTTCATGTCCCTCCCAAGAGTCCTTCGACAAAGACCAGCGATTCCCGGGGAGTCAGGGCCTGGGCCCTGAGGATGCCGTACTGCTCCTCCGCATCCCGCACCTCCGGACGGTCGGTGTAGAGGCGGCTGTTCTGCTGAACCTCAACGTAGGCCATCCTCCGCCCTTCACGGTTTTCGATCAAGGTGAACGGGCCACCCAGGCCGCAGTGTTCGGTTCCCCCAGTGGGCATCACCTGAATCACGACGTTCCTCCGCTGACCGTGCAGCAGAATGTGTTCCAACTGCCCCCGCAGCACAGGCCATCCGCCGATTGGCCGCCGAAGGACCGATTCCTCGATCACGAAGCTAAGGGTCGGTAGCGGCTTGCGCGAGAAGATCTCCTGCCGCGCCAGACGGGCCGTGATGCGCTGCTCCACCGTTTCCTCATCCAGCAGCGGGCGTCGCATCGTGAACACGGTCCGCGCGTACTCCTCCGTCTGCAACAACCCCGGCACCGCCAAGGCTCCGTAGACGTGGAGGGACACCGCACCGGCCTCCAACCGAGCCATGTCTCTGAAGAATGCCGGGTACTGGGCACGCCCGACCTCTTCCTTAAGCGCCGTAAGAACCCCACCCGCCCCCAACACCTCATCCGCCTGCTCGATGAACTGAGGCTGCGGAATCCGCCTCCCCTGCTCAATGGACGCGACCGTTTCCCCCGAGTACCCGACCCGCTTCCCGAACTCCGCCCGCTCCAGCCCCGCCCGCGTCCGCAGCAGCTTCAACTGCCGCCCGAACGCGGTCACCACGCCCGTGCCAGGCTCATCCTCCGGCCGCCTCTGCTGCCGTACCGTCTCCTCGTCCCGCACCTCGGTCACCGCCTTGCCGCCTCTCCCCGCGTACCGTCCCGTACAGCGCCCGCGCCCGCCCCGTACGAAGGCCTGGTAGCGGCGCGTCACCACTGGTCACGCTAGGCCACAGCACGCCACCGTGAGCGCATGACTGCAACACAATCACCCGTCACGGTGCACCAGTTCACGATGCGCTTCAGCTCCACCCCGCGCGGCGCCCGCCTCGCCCGGCGCATGTGCGAGCACTGCCTGGATGCCTGGGGCGTCCCGCACGACAGCGACGCCCACGACATCGTCACGCTCGTGGCCGCGGAGCTGTGCGCCAACGCCGTACAGCACGGGCACGTCCCGGGCCGGGACTTCCAGGTGCATATGACGGCCTCCCCGTCGACCCGCACCGTACGGATCGAGGTCACCGACACCCGTGGAGAAAACGTCCCCCTCCTCCCCGCCGACCCGTCACCGGACGGCGAAAGCGGGCGCGGCCTGCTGCTGGTCGCGGCGCTGGCCGACCGCTGGGGCTGTTCGCCGCGCGCCGGTGGCGGGCCCGGCAAGACGGTCTGGGCCGAGTGCATCACTTACCCGGCATGACCTGATCACGCAAGCGGCACCCCCGCAGGTTGGACGCGCACGCCCTCGCCCGGAAGACTGATCCTCGAACACATCGGAGACCTCTGAAGACCTCTGAAGTCGTCTTCGGACACTCGACGCGGGCGGGGGCCAGGACCAGGTGCCGGACGGACGACGAATCGCGGGGCGCTACGAGCTGCTGGAGCAGTTCAGTCACGGGGGCATGGGGGACGTGTGGCGCGGCTACGACGCCGTGCTGGACCGGCCGGTCGCCGTGAAGCTGATTCGTCCGCAGGCCGTGACGTCGCCGCATCTGGCGGAGGAGTTCGCGAAGCGGTTCCGGCGCGAGGCCCGGGTCACCGCGCGCATCCAGCACCCGGGTGTGCCCCAGGTGTTCGACGCGGTGCTCGACGAGTCGTACGAGCAGCTGTTCCTGGTGATGGAACTGGTCGACGGCGTGCCACTGACCGCGTACGTGAGCCCGGACCGACCGCCGCTCCCCGTCAGCTGGGCGGTGGCCGTGGCGGCGCAGGTGGCGACCGTGCTGTCGTACGCGCACGACGTGCCCGTCGTCCACCGCGACCTGAAGCCCAGCAACATCCTCGTCGCCCGGGACGGCACGGTGAAGGTGCTGGACTTCGGCATCGCGGCGATCCTGCGCACGGACGTCACCAAGCTGACCGCCACAGGCAGCCCGGTCGGCACATACCAGTACATGGCGCCGGAGCAGGTGCGCAGCGCCCGGGTGACACCACGCACAGACCTGTACGCGCTCGGGTGCGTCCTGCACGAACTGCTGTGCGGACAGCCGCTGTTCGCGGGGGACAGCGAGTGGCAACTGATGATGCAGCACGTCAACGCGGCCCCCGTGCCGCTGCGCCGGCTGCGGGCCGACGTACCGGAGTCACTGGAAGAACTCGTCCTGCACCTGCTCCGCAAGGCGCCCGAGGCGCGCCCGGCGGACGTGCAGGAGGTGTACGAGCGGCTGCGCCCCTTCCTGCCGGTGTCCGGCGAGGAGTTCGAACCCGAGGCGGCGGGGCTCGCCGGGGCACCCGACCCGACCGGGATCTTCCGCCGCCCCTACGCGCCCCGCTCGCGCGCCGGAGCCACGGGCGCGCGGCAGAACGCGGCCGGCGCCGGGCCGGACGCGGTTCCGGCACCCGTGCTGCCGCCCGCCCAGCGTGACGAGCTGCGGGAGCAGATCCGCGAGGTGTACGAGCACTGCGCCGCGCTATGGGACGAGGACCGCTTCTCGCAGGCGGCCGAAGTGGTCGGCGAGATGATCGAGGCGGCCGCCCGGGTGCTCGGCGCGGAGAGCAAGGCGGTCCTCGCGCTCCGCAGGCGCCGGGCGTTCAGCCGTCAGCTTGCGGGTGATCACCGGTCCGCGTTGCCGGAGTTCGAGGCGCTGACGGACGCGTATGGGCGTGTCAGCGGGCCGAGCAGCGAGGAGGCCCTGGACTGCCGGGCCCAGGCGGCGCGCTGCCGCGGCGAACTCGGCCAGGTGACCGAGGCGCTGGCCGGGCTGCACGGCGTGCTCGACGCCGTCCGCGCCGTCGACGGTGACGTGAGCGAGAACGCGGTGGAGCTGCGCCGCGACATCGGCATGCTGTTGCTGGCCCAGCAGCGGGCGGCGGAGGCGTACGACGTCCTGGAGCCGCTGCACACGGACCTGTGCGTGGTGTTCGGCCCGGACGACGAGCTGACCGCCGAGGTGGCCGAGACCCTGGCGGTGATCCGTCTGGATCTCGACGGCGACAGTGCCGGTTCCTCGGCCTGACCTGGCCTTTGCCCGCACCGCGGGCGGCCAGGGCACTAGGATCTCCGCATGCCGCAGCTCGCCTTCGACATCGGTTTCTTCGCTGAACTCCCCAAGCTCCAGCCCCCGGTGAGAAAGGGTGTGCTCGACGCCTGGGAGAAGTTCAACCGGCTCACTCTGGACCAGCTCTTCCAGGATCAGGGTCTGAAGCTGGAAAGCCTCGTGAAGGCGAAGGACAAGCAGATCCGGACGATCCGCATCGACCAGTTCTGGCGTGGTGTGGTGCTCGCACCGCCCTCCGGGGACACCTTCGTCCTGCTGAGGGTGATGGCTCACGACAAGGCCATCGCCTGGGCCATGAAGCAGAAGTCCAGCATCAACGAGGTCACGCGCGCGGTCGAGATCCGGGACGCGGCGACCCTGGACGAGATCACGCCGGCCTATGAGCGGGTGGCCGAGTCGTCGCCGAAGCCCCGGCTGTTCGCGAAGTTCTCCGACGGGGACCTGAAGGCTCTCGGCATCGACGACGAGACACTGCGGCAGGCCCGGTCGCTCGTCGACCAGGAGCAGCTGGACGTCTTCGCACCGCTGCTGCCGCAGGACCAGCGGGAGGTGCTGCAGTACCTGGCCGCGGGCTGCACGGTGGAGGAGGTCTGGCAGGACATCGTGGCACCGGCGCTTCAGGCGTCCACGCAGCCGGTGGACACGCGGGACTACGAGACCGCGATCCAGTACACCCGGGCGCGCATCGCGCTGGTGACGGCTCCCGAGGAGCTGCGGGACATCCTCGAGAAGCCCTTCGCGGCCTGGCGGGTGTTCCTGCACCCCTCCCAGCGGAAGGTGGCCTCCCGGGCGTCGTACTCGGGCCCCGCGCAGGTCACGGGCGGGCCTGGCACCGGCAAGACGGTCGTCGCGCTGCACCGGGTGAAGCACCTGCTCGGCCACCTGCGCGAGGGCGACCGCATCCTCCTCACCACCTACACCAACGCGCTCGTGGGTGCACTCCGATCGGGCCTTGAGTCCTTGGTGGACGACCCGGAGCTGCGCGCACGCGTGGACACGTCCACCGTCGACGGCTTCGCGAGCCGGGTCGTCGCGGAGGCACCGGACGCGGTCCCGCTGCGGCCGCTGATGAACAACGAGGAGGTGAGCCGCTGGGGCAAGGCCGCCAAGGTGACGGGCTTCACCGGCAGCGCGCAGTTCCTCGCCCAGGAGTACCGGCATGTCGTCCTGGCGCAGGGCATCACCACCCTGGCCCAGTACGAGGCGGCGGACCGGCGGGGACGGGGCAGCCGGCTGACAACCGCCGAGCGGCCGCTGGTGTGGGAGACGGTGGAGCGGTTCACGGCCGACCTGGCCGCGGACGGGGCCCGGACCTGGCTGCAGACGTGCGCGGAGGCGGCACGGCTGCTGGAGGCTAAGGGGCCGCCGTACCGGCACGTCGTGGTGGACGAGGCGCAGGACCTCCACCCTGCGCAGTGGAGGCTGCTGCGCGCGGCCGTTCCCACCCGCCCGGACGACCTGTTCATCGCGGGCGATCCGCACCAGCGCATCTACGACTCGCGGGTGTCGCTGAAGTCGCTGGGCATCAAGGTGGCCGGACGGTCGGTGAAGCTGCGCAAGAACTACCGCAGCACCCAGGAGATCCTGCGCTGGTCCACCGCCCTGCTGATCGGCCGCCCGATCGCCCAGCTGGAGGACGAGGGCCGCAACGAGACCCTGCTCGGTTACCGCTCCGCCCTCCACGGCGACGGCCCCGTCGTACGGGACGCGTCGACCGAGGAGGCCGAACTGGACCTGCTCGTTGAGCAGGTGAAGGCGTGGATGGACGCGGGTGTCGGCGCCGGGGAGATCGGGGTCAGCGCCCGGTTCAACAAGACGTGCGCGAAGGCGGTCGCCCGCCTGAAGGACTCCGGCGTTCCTGCCGCCACCCTGCGCGCCTCCGACGCCTCCACCCAGGACGGGACGACCGTGCGCGTCGGGACCATGCACTCGTTCAAGGGCCTGGAGTTCCGCTGCGTCGCGGTCATCGGCGTCACCGAGGACGCGCTGCCGTTCCCTAAGGCGGTCACGCCGCCCGAGGTGGACCCCAAGCAGCACGAGACGGACATGCTGTCGGAACGCTGCCTGCTGTTCGTCGCCTGCACAAGGGCCCGCGACAGCCTGTACGTCTCCTGGTCGGGCAAGCCCAGTCCGTTCCTGGTGGAGGCGGGAGTGTAAAGCGAGTTCCTCACTGTCTGGTTCTGCCGACATGGGTCAGGCAGACTCTTCGTCAGAGCTTCGTGTCCCGCACAGGACACGGGCACGGAAACAGGAAGCTGCGCGGCCGACGGCGTTCTTCACTTTCCGGCCCGTCCGGGCGAGAGACCCGTCCGCCTCGCCTGCTACACGCCCTTCGTACTGCCCAAGCCGAAGAAGCAGCGGGTCGTCCACCTGCCGAGCGCCTCTTCACGGCACGGCGTCGCGGGGCACCTGATGAAGATCGAGCACCTGGGCAAGCAGGCCAGCCATACGGCCCAGGCCGCGTACGCCGAAGCTCATCGCAGCGCTGGCCTGACCGGGACTCATCAGCTGCCGAAGGGACACACCTACGTCAAACCTCACAAGCGCGGAGGCCTGACGTAGGCAGGCGGATGGAGGGGCCGTCCACTACCGAATGCTCTGCAACAACCGTCCCGTTGCAGTGACGGTCCAGAAGTTCCATCCGTTCCGATTCGGATTGACGTGCGGGTTCAGAGCATGGACCAAGGCGACCGCCGCCCCGCTGGGAGTCTCGTACTCGCCTCGCCCCGGACCGGAGGGGATCCTCACGACGCGGGACGCGGGATCGTAGTAGGCGTCGACTCGCCGGCCTTCGTAGGTCGCGTGGATCTCAACACCGTGCTTCGTGCGAAGCTCTTGGACCTCCGCCCCGACGAGCATGGGTGCGGTCGGGCCATCCACGATCAGCTGCTCGTCGGCAGGCAGCTCGTCGGCGTCCCGGTGGGTGGCCTGTGCGTCGTAGCGGGGAAGACCCAGCAGCTCGTTGAGGACGTTGGCCAGCAAACTCCGGCGTGCGGCCAGGAAGTCGGGGAAACGGTCCAGGGACCGCAACTCCGGATCGCCGGGGATCCACTGCTCGGCCAGGCGCTCCGACGCGATCCCCGCCATGTAGTCGACGGGCAGCCTGGAGGAGATCATCTTGTTCGTCTGACCGGTGACGAAGGCAAGGTTGGCGAGGCTGTTCCACTCCTCCTTCGCGTATGTCCCCTGGACTCGGGCGCGCGGGAACACGTGATGGAATTCGATCTTGGCGCCGCTGCTCATCGGCTGGTCGCTGATGGCGATGTTGGTCGCCCAGTCCCGCGCCGTGCTCCGCAACGCGGCGATGTAGAGCAGTTTGAAGAAGGGATGCGTGGAGTACTTCTGCTCCAGATCCCTCGGATGGAGGGCGCTGTCCCGGGACCGGGTGCCGGAGGCACGGCGGATGAGTTCGGCGAATAGGCCCTCTCCCTCACGCGATTTGATCAGCCTTGCCTCCGCGTCGAGCTTGCCCTCGACCTGTAGCGAGTAGTGGCTGAACGCCATCGCCGTGTACACCCAGCGGCGCAGCAGCTGAGCCTCCCCCGGACGCAGTTTGCCGTCCCGGTGGTGCAGCAGCAGGGCGGGCACGATGGTGACGTTCGGCGACGAGAGCACCTCGGACCGGGGGATCGCGCACTCGCCCTTCAGGAAGTCGATGGCGAAGCGCAGCGCCCTCTCGGTGGCGTGCCAGGCCTCCTTCAGAGCGGCTTCGTCCATGTCCGCCCCGATGAGCTTGATGTGATGGGCGCCGGTTCCCGCCAGAAGGCTCGTGAGACGCAGGACGGCTTCCCTGTTCAGGGCGAAGTTGCTGTCCCGCAGCTCCTGGTGGAAGGCGTCCATGGTGTCCAGGCCGTCGGACCAGCGCGCCGCGATGGCGCTGTAGACGAGGTCACCCTTGGAGAGCCTTCGACCGCCCTTGTTCAACCGGGCGAAGAGTTCGGCGACCTCCTCGTAGTCGTCGGACTCGTAGGTGATGACGGCGATCTCCTGCTTGCGGATGTCATGCACCTTCTGCAGGCGCTGCATCCATGCGCCGAACTGCGGGGCGGAGTAGTCGATCCCGGCTGCTTTGAGCACCTCGTGGTACTGCACGTTCTCCTGCAGCAAGGTGGAAACGGGGAACAGGAGCGGGTCCTTGCCTTGGATCGCGCTCGGGTTGACGAACTCCTCGGTGCGTACGTCGAAGCGCAGGTCGATGAGCCGGCCGTCCGCCTTCGACTCCGGCCGGTACACCCAGGCCAGGGAGGTCAACCGCTGTTGCCCGTCCAGGAGGTAGAGAGGCTGGTGCGCCGACTTGTCGGCCTGGACAACGGCAGCCGTCTTGAAGGGGACGGTCAGATTGGTCTTCCACAGCAGCAGGGCACCGACGGGGTAGCCCCGGTAGAGGGAATCGAAGAGATCGCGTACGTCGGGCCTCATCCAGACGAAGTCGCGCTGGATGGAGGGGATGACGACCTTGCCCTGCAGCAGGTCCTCGATTTGAGAAGCGATCTTTTGGTTTGCCAACCCCATGCTGCCCCCAGCCTGTGTGTGCTCCGCCACACACACGCTATCAACTGCCGAGAAGGGCCAACTGCGGCCGAGCGGAACCACCTTCGCTTGCCAGGGTCGTCGCGTACCCCGCTCGGCCCTCCGGATGCCCGTACCCACGCCCCTACGCCGAACTGGCAGACATGGACGGCACGACACGCTGATCGGATACAGCTCGGCCCTGCACGGTTTCGGACCACGCGTCCGCGCGGCGGAGATGGAGGAGGCTGAACTCGACGACCGGGTCGAGCAGGTGCGTGAGTTGGTGGACGGCGGTGCCGCGTACGAGGAGATCGGTACCTGTGCGCGGTCATAGTGACTTGCGAGAAAGCCAAGGACCGCTCGATCGCGGCCGGGGTCCCCGCAAGCCGGGTGGTCCGCGCGGGAGTCGCCCGCACCGACGACGCAGTCAACGCGGGTGCATGCACACTTTTTAGGGCTCGAGTACCGCTACACCGCCGTCGTCGGCGTCAACGACCGCGCCCTGCCGAATCCTTCGGCCGCCACCCCGCAGAAGCTCGACCGGCTCCAGCACGAGGCCGCCCTCGCCGCGGAAGCTGCATGCTGTTCGCCGCCTGCACCCGGGCCCGGGACAGCCTGTACGTCTCGTGGACCGGGCAGCCTTGCCCGTTCCTGGTGGGGCCGCGTGCGGGATGAAGCCGACACAGTCTGCTCGTCATCCCTGAATCGGGCACACACCAGCGAACCGAAGCGGTTTGACGATGCTTTCAACCGCATGGGAAGGTGTAGCCGCTTCAGCTCGTGTAAGGCGGCGCGGCGAAGGACGTCGTGACGCGAAGGGGTGGACGGGCGGTAGCGAGGGGGATGCGGCTTCAGCCGCCCACAGGGCTGCCGGGATGCCGGCGACCGGAATCCTTCTCCTGCCCGCAGCAGTGCGGGATGCCCCCGGCGGGGCGCTCGCGGAAGGAGCATGTGATGGCCGACGAGAAGACTCCTGATGAAGGAGCGGCCGAGAAGGCCGGGCAGTGGGTTGCTGAGCTTGCGGAGAAGGTCATGGTGAACGGCGTGGGGCCGATCACGGGGTCGGCAACCTGGGCCGAGGACCGTCTTTCGCGTCGGCAGGGTGCCGATTACCGGGCACCTGGTGACGATGAGCGCCGCTCTCCCCAGGACATGAAGGACGACATCGACGCGGTCGTCGCCCGCCTCATCAAGGAGTCCGTGGCCGCAGCCGGGGCTCAGGGGTTCATCACCGGGCTCGGAGGTCTGCTGACCGCAGGCGTGACGATACCCGCGAACGTGACCGCATCCTTCGCCGTCAACATGCGGATGGCCGGCGCCATCGCGCACCTTCGGGGATGGGACATCCGTGATCCGCACGCGCGGACCGTCGCGATGATGCTCGCGATCGGGATGAGCACGCAGCGCGTCCTCGCAGCCTTCGGGGTGAAGGCAGGCCAGAAGTTCGGCGAGCAGATGATCAAGAAGATCCCGATCACGATGATCCGGGCGATCAACAAGAAGGCAGGGACCCACCTCGTCGCGAAGTATGGGACCCAGCGCGCTGCGATCACGCTCGCCAAGGGGATCCCAATCCTGGGGGGCCTTGTCGGAGGGGCTGTGGACGCAGGAGCGACTGCTGTCATCGGGCGGGCCACGGACAAGGCCATGCGTGGCGACACCCTGCGGGCCGAGGAACCGAAGTAACGAAGAAGCGAACCAGGTGGACCAGCGCGCGCCTCTTCCTCGCTGGGCGTGGAGGAGCAGCGGGAGGACTTCCGGCACTACCTGCGCTCGTCGCCGCCTGCCCTTGTCAGACCTCGTCCAGGTCGTGGGCGGTGCTTGCAGGTGTTGCAGAGCCTGTCGACAGGCACGTCACCGTCATCCCGGAGGTCGAAGTCCTCGCTCCAGAGCCTGCTTGGTCCCGAAGGCATGGCCGGCCTTCCCCCGTGATGATGGACACGCGTTGGTGCGTCCTGCGGCGAGCGTGAGCTTAGCCGCGTCGTGTCGCCGTTCGTATTCGTCGGGCCGGGGCGGCCGTTGGCGAAGTGTCTGCGGCGGGTGTTGTAGCAGGCCAGTCAGGCGAAGACGGTGACCTGCAGGTGGCAGCGTCGCTGTAGACGCGGCCTCCGCGGAGGGTCTCGCGTTTCCGAGACGCATGGAACCGCTCGCAGGCCGCGCTGTTCGCGCTGCTGCCGACCGCGCCCATCGACCGGTTGGCCCCGAGCTGGTCGCAGAGGCTGGCGCGAAGGCCCCCGAACCGTATTGGGCCCCGTGATCGGAGTGGAAGAGTGCCCCGTCCACGCCGCCGCGGGTGCGGGCGGCCATCCGCAGGGCGTCGGCGGCCAGGTCCGTGCGCATGTGGTCGGCGATGGACCAGCCCACGACCTTCCGGCTGAAGCAGTCCAGGACCGTCGCTATTCTGTGGAATCTGTGACCTGCTGTTTCGTCATTGGGCGCCTTGTCGGACCTCGACGATCAGCAGCAGCGCGCAGGCGGTCGGCCGGTTCAGTCGCGAGGGCTGGCGCCGGCGGGAGTGGGGACCTCGGATAGCCGGCTGAGGAGTCCGTCGAGGGCGGCCTGACCGTCGTCGACGGCGGCGCGTTCGTCGTCGGTCAGCGGGGTGGAGATGAGCATCCGCTGCAAGTGGTCGGCCTTTTTGATGTGATCCTCGCGTAGTGCAGGGCGCTGGTCGGGCTGCGGTGTCCGAGCCATGCCTGCAGTTCGAAGTGAACCGTTCCCACCCTCGCCTCGCCCGCTACCCGGCCGCCCTCGCCGCCGGAGCCGACCCCGCTGTCGTCACCCAATGGACTAACGACGCCCAGCACGACAAACGGACGGCCCCGGCAAAGCCCAAATGCTACGAGGACCGCGACCGTAAGGTCGATGCCCTCGCATCCGTATCGTTATAGCGAGCCGCTGGTCGCCCGCTGGCGCGTCGAGGAAGCAATCAAGCTGGCCAAGTCCGCCTGCGGCCTGGCCGACTACGAGGTGCGCTCCTTCCACGGCTGGTACCGGCACATCACCCTGGCCCAGCTGGCCGCCGCGTTCCTTGCCGTCCAGGACGCGGCGTCCCTGCGCGAGCGGGGCTCCTCGCCTCGGAGCATTCCGTCAGGAGGCGGCACAGTCCGCCGACCACACAGGGGGACGAGGCTGACCCCACCGGCTCCGTCCCGCCCCTGCGTTTCACCGCCTACGAGATCCGCCCGAGTCGCGCCTTCGAAGTGGTGATGGCTTCGCTCATCCCTGAAGGCGCGATCCGGGGGCTGCTGTCTCCTACGGCCAAGACTCGCGTCGCTACGAAAAGTGGCCGGTTAAGCGGCCGCATGTCAGGATCGGTCCGTGCCTGTTTTCCTGGACGCAGTCGGGGGTTCGGGACGCCCTGCCGTGCCGGCCCCCAGGATGCGGCGGGTCGCGTTCGTCGCGGTGCTGAGCCTAAAAGGGCAGCTTGCCTTGGTGGCTGACGAACTTTCTGGAGGTCATCCCCAATGGGTACTTCCTTCAGGATCCGTCCGAGCCGCGGAGCCCTACCGTGAGGCGGCAGCTCGCGTGCTGCGCAACGTGGTCGGCGCGCTGCCGGTGCGCGGGGGCGCCGTCGAGGGATGCCGTTGGGCTCAGGTCCCTGTGCCAGTGGGCCGGAGCCGTCGAGAGGCGCACGTGTATATCTTTCGTCTCGCTGCGGCTGGCGATCCACCGGAGCATCTGCCTTGGAAGGGAGTCACACGCTGGGCGGAGCCTGAGCAGTGGCAGGAGTTGTGCACACGGTGCGATCTGCCGAATGTGGATGTGCTGTTGACGGGATACCTGGAGGGGTGGATCCCGGACGGGCGGATCACTTTGGAGTCTTGAAGGTCCCGGCACCTCGGCACCCTCTGTCACTCTGCCCTGGCGATCGTGGCGGCGGTCTCCTGCAGGGCCGTAGCAACCGCTGGCATGTCCTGTTCACGCAGGCGCACGGCGGGTGCGTACACGGAGATCGCGGCGAGCGGTTCCCCGATGCGGTTGCGGATGGCCACGCCTACCCCGTGCAGGTCGTGTGCACTTTCCTCGAGGTCTGCCGCCCATCCCCGGACTCTGACTTCCTCCAACTCCACCTCAAGCAGCGGCCACTCAGTGATGCTTCCTGCCGCCGTGGCAGGGAGCGCGGCCGGGAGTGTCGCGCGTACATCTGCCGGGTCGCGCAGTGCGAGCAGGGCCTTGCCCGCCGCTGTGACGTGGGCGGGGAGCTCCTGTCCGAGCGGAACGCTGACGCGCAGGACATGCCGGCACTCGACTCCGTCGAGTAGTCGGACGACGGCCGCATCCAGGGAGTACAGGCACACCGTCTCCTGCAGCTTCTCGGAGAGCTCCTCCAGGGGTCTGCGCGCCTGTCGTCGGACGTCCAGCTGGGCGATCGCGGCCAGTCCCATGCGTACGAGCTGCAGCCCCGCCGAGTATCCGTGCTGGCCAGGATCGTGGCGCAGGAAACCCGTGCGCTGCAGGGTGACCAGGATGCGGTGTGCGGTGGAACGTGAGATACCGAGCTCCCGGGCGGTTTCGGTAACACCGATTTCCCCCCGGTCATACGCCAGCACTAGAACATCCAGGGCCTTCGTCACCGACGCCAAGGCCTCTGTCGCCGACAGATGCTTGCCATCCACCATGAAGGAACCGTAACGCTCAAACGTTCCCGGAGACCGGGAGCTTCGACAGAATCCACACGGGAGAATTCCGTGGTGGCACGTCTCACAGTTCCGGTGCCGCATCGCACGAACCCGGCGAGCCAACTCTGCGCCAAGACAGGTCGAGTCCTGCGCTAACACCGACCGGACTTGCCGTGCTTGAGCGCACTGCTGACCGTTTTATAGCGCCTCACAGGAACTGCGTGCGTGCCACAGTGTGCCGTCCCTACACTGGCAGCGGCCTTCCTTAGGAGTTCGCTATGGCGGGATACCGGACCAGCGCACCTGCGTCAGACAAGGGTGTCTACATCGACCAGGCCCGGCATGCCGTGAAGGAGCTGATCACTTCACTGCGCGGCGAGTTGGCGACATTGGAAGCTGTGTACGCGATGATGTGCCACGGCGTCGAATCCACCGATGTCCGCGAAGAGCCGCCGGACACTGGCGAGGACGCGGAAACCGCCCAGCCTTCCCGGGAGGGTCCGTCTGAAGTCTCTGTCGCTGACGTGGATCCTTCGTCCGAAGATGCGCGCCCGGGCATTGGCACTCGGGCCCTGGGGCCACCGCGTAACGGAAGCATGCGCGATGCGATCCTCACACTCCTGTGCGCCGCTCAAGAGGCAATGTCCATCACCGATATCGCGGCGGCGGTGCGCCCGGGTGCGGACGCTACGGTCCGCTCATCCGTAGGAAAAACGCTCAACCGCATGAAGCAACTTGGTGAGGTGGAAAACGTAGCACCGGGAATGTTCCGGGCCGTGCTGTCATCCCGAGCTGCTTGATCCACCCGAGAACGACCCTAACCCAACAAGCAGGCCTCCCTCGATTAGCGGTCGAGGGAGGCCGCCAAACACGCGAACGGACGCTTCTCCTAGCAGGGTTCCGGTCCGTCGCGCACGTTCACTCTAGCGCTCCCACGGGTGGCGCTATAGGGCGTCTGCGCCATCCCGCCCTTGAGCGTGCACGACTGACCTCAAATAGGCAATTGGGGATCAGTCATGAGCACAATGAGTCGCATTCGATCCGGGCCAGAGCGCCAGGCCCAGGGCGCGCTCCAGTCGGCAGACCGTCAGGACATCCGGCCAGGTGGCTCCCGCCAGCAGATCGCCGATGGTCTGTCTGCCGACGTTGCTCTGGGCGGCCAGTGCGCGCAGCGAGAGCTCCGGCCTCTCGCGCAGGGCCGCGGCGAGACGGCGGGCAATCGTTTGGACGACCGCCGCGGCGGGCTCCCCGGCGATCCGGGCATCCGGCCACTCCTCCGGATCGACGGCGTAGCTCCATGGCGGCGCCGTGCGCGCTCGGCCTCCGGTCATAAAGATGCGTTCCTTCAGATCGTGATCGACACTGACACCAGTGGCCGGTTAACCGGCCACCTGTCATGGGCCTTGCGCCTGGAGGTCGCTGTGTCGAATCGCCTGCTGGCCTACGCACCGAAGGCGGAGACGGTGCCGCCCGCACAGTGGCGCCGCATCGCGCCGGTCGTCCGCTCGCTGGGATTCATGGCCGTCGCAGCGGGACCCTACGGCCCAGACGTGGTGATGACGCCGCTCGCACGGCTGGTCGCCTGGGTCGAGGCCCAGGGCCTTCCGCTCGAACCCTCGGTGATCCTTGACCAGAGCACCGTCGAACGGTTCATCCTCGTCGGCTGCCGCGACATGGCCGCCAACAGCCGCCGAACCTGCAGCAGCCAGCTGCGCCGGGCCTCCGAAGCGCTCCTGCTGGACCAGCTCGGACAGCATGCGCCGATCCGGCTGAAGGCCACCGCCGCCCCAGTGGCCCCCTACCCTCCGGCGGAAGTCGCCTACTGGCTGATCTGGGCGCAGAGCCTGCCCACCCCGGCCCAGCGGCGCAACGCCTGCCTGCTCTTCTGTCTCGGCGTCGGCTGCGGGCTCGCCGTTGAGGATCTTGTGTACGTTCAGGGGCGGGATATCCTCGCGGGTCCCACCGGCCGGGCACTGGTCAAGGTAAACGGGCGCCGTCCGCGCACTGTCGTATGCCGGTACGCCTACGAGGAACTGCTGCTGGCGGAAGCCGCCCACATCCCGGCAGACGCGTACGCCTTCCGGCCGGACTGGCAGGACCGCACCAGCAAGCACATCGCATCGGACTGGCTGGCCAGTTTCCCGCGGATCATCGGCCGTTGTGACGGTGCAGTGCTGCAGACCCAGCGGCTGCGTACGACCTGGCTCGTCGAACTGTTGAATGCAGGTATTCCGCTGAAAGTGATCCTCAAAGCGTCGGGACTCGGGACCCTGCACAGCCTCTCGCGCTACCTCGTCTTCCTCCACGACGTGCCCGAAGCGGAGGCATCCGATCTGTTGCGGGGGGCGGCGGCATGAGCAGGAAGAACCCGGAGGACAAACCCTGCCGACGTACCGGCCTCGCTCTACGCCCTGCACCGCAGGCCCCCGGCCGTACCCTCAGCGACCGCGTTGTGAGGCAGGTCTTCGACCTCGTGCGCCACAGCGGAGTACTGGAACGCCTTCCCTCCAACGAGCACCGGCCAGGCCCGAAGGGCTTCCCGTTCCGCACACTGCTGATCGGCCTGATCCTGTCGCAGTACATGGGCAAGAGCGCGAACATCGACGACGCATGGGAGACGCTCTTCTTCGCCCTGTCTCCAGGGTCCAAAGCCCTCCTTGACGTCCCCGACGTCGACCTGCACATCCGCGAGGGCGCAACCCGAGAAGAGATCGACCGCGTCGCGCACCACCAGTACGCGACGTCGAAGCACGTCTACCGGTCCTGGTCCTCGATGACCCGGCGCCTCGACCCTGCACCGCACGACCGCCGCAAGCGGCTGTCGCTCAGTGAGGCCAAGAAGATCCGACGGAAGTGGAATGCCCGCGACAACCAGGACACCGTGCGCAACCTGGAGGCCATCGCCCAGGATCTGATTCTCGCTCCGGTGATGGCTTCCTACCGGCGCGGCGACTTCGCTCGGTGGCCTGGCCATATCGCGGTCGACGACACCCCGGTTCCGGTCTGGGGCAAAGAGCCGGACTACCACCAGGACCGGGCCTCGCTTGAGATCACCGCCGGGATGTACGTGAAGGGAGGAACGCAGAAGAAGTCGGGGCCCAGCGGCAAAGCTGCGGCCTCCATGAACACTGGCACCCGGCGCGGCACGGCAAACAAGCCAGTGCCTCGCAAGACCAAGTCGGCACGGGAGAAGAAGGTCAAGGCGCCGGAGAAGAGAGAGTTCCGCTACGCCATGATGGCCGCGTTCCCAGGCCATGGTCATGGCGACCTCGCTGGCGCCTACCCCGCGGTCTGCCTCGGCATGATCCTGCACACCCCGGGCACCGAACCCGGCCCGGCCGCCCTGCGCGCCATCCAGCCGGCCTTCGAACGAGGCCTGGTCAAAGACCTGTTCTGCGCCGACCGGGGCATCACCCAGGCCAAGCCTCACAACCTGCATCTGCAGCTGCTCAAACTCGGCCTCAACGCGGTGAAGCACTACAACGACGACAAGGTCGACCGGCAGGGAGAGTTCCGCGGCATGCAGCTGGTCGGCGGCGAGTTCTACTGCCCGCTGATGCCCACCCCGTTGATCACCGCGGGCGCCACATACATCGACAGCCGCACGGACGAGGACCGCGCCCACGCACTCAACCTGATCCAGTCCCGGAAGGACTACCAGACCAAGATCAAGGAGTACGGGCCCGCAGGGGACCAGCGTCGACAGTGCCCCGCCCTCGGGTCCCACGCCACGGTCACCTGCTACCGCCGGCCCCAGCCACGCCCGTCCACCGTCGTCGACCTCGATGCCCCGACTGTCCGTACCCCGGCAGCCCTGCCCACCATCCCCAGGCCCAAGCGGGACACCCCCGTCTACCCCGACATCTGCAGGGGGAAGAGCATCACCGTCCCGGGCACCGTGTTGGCCAAGTGGCGGCAGAAATACCCCCTGTTCACCCCTCTGTGGCAGGAAGCCTGGTCCGGACTGCGCAGTCAGAACGAGGGCGGCAACGGCAACCTCAAGAAGTCCGCCCTCGACAGCATCGACAATCCCCAGCTCCGCCTGCCGCACGGACGCGTCGCACAGACCCTGCTCAATGCCGTCATCATCTTTGTGGCGAACCTCAGAGCCATCCGACGGTTCCTCCGCGACCAGGGCATCCAGCCCCGCAAAGCCAGCACGCAGAGCGCCCCAACCCAACCCGGTGAGCCCTCCGACCCGCCCCAGGCGCGACCGCTTCCGACCGAGCAGGTCGAGCCTCCGCCACGCGAGTGACACACCTCCGCCGCGCTCCGCCCCCTGAAAACCCCACATGCCTGCGCCACGGCTACCAGCCGTTGCGCAGGCATGTCCTGTTTCCGCAGGTGAGAGGCGCAGTACTTGGACCGCCACCGCCTCACCCCCTCATCGAGCCGATCACGAGGCTCGAGGCCCCAGAAACGACGAAATACCGGCGAGTCACATGACTCGACCGGTAATTCGTGAACGCTTCGGGACGATCTCGTGAACGTCCCGTCAGTGTCCGAGGGGGGACTTGAACCCCCACGCCCGATAAAGGGCACTAGCACCTCAAGCTAGCGCGTCTGCCATTCCGCCACCCGGACCAGGTGACCGCCCCGGTTTCCCGCGGCGACATGGACAACAATACCAGGGGTTTCAGGTCGCTCTCACCTGCATTTCCCATGGTCAGTGACCTGTAGCAGTCTCCGCCGAATGCTTGTAGTGCGCGCCGCCACATCGCCTGCACATAATGTGTCCGCCCGGGCACTCACCGTGAGCAACAGCCCATGCTCAGGACGTGCACATGATCACGCTGTTGCTGCTGCCGATGATGCCCTTCGGCCGATCACCCGCAGCCCAGAAGAGGCGTCACACATGCCAGACCTTCCGGCGGCGCCGCGGCCACACTCTGCACGAGCAGCCGAGAATCGCGCACACTCGCCAGTTCCACGACACACACGCCGGCGGGAAACGCCCGAGCAACGGTGGCACTCACTCGGAGCGCCAAGCGTGTCTTCCCGACGCCGCCGACCCCCGTCAGAGTGACCAGACGAGAAACCGAGAGGAGCTGCCTGACCTTCACCACTTCTGCATCCCGGCCCACGAAGGCGGTCAGGTCAGCGGGATTCCAGTCATTTTTCCCAACGGCGCCTCTGTACCCATACGTCCAAACATACAGCGAGCCGAAGAGCTCACCATGCAGTAACCCAAGGGCCCATGCTCTGTGCAGATTCACGTCCCAAGAGTCCGGCGCGGTGACCATGCATAAGACGCCAGGCGTCACATGGGCGGCGAGACAACCCCCGTCTTACCCTGCCGATTTGAGGGTCGGAACGAGGTGCCGTTCGTGGCGAATTCCATCGACGGCACCTGGCCGCACCGCAGACGAGGGCTGGGCGACATCAGTAGCCAGGCCGTGCTCGGCCGTTGTTACGGACCTCGACCACTGCAGATACCGCGCCAGGCCGTGCGGCCCGGCGCCCTCTACTCAGGGGGCTCGCCCTGGGGCAGTCTGCGTAGCCGAGCCGCACCCGCCCGTCGGAGTGCGGTCCAAGAGGCGGGCGCGGCTGGTGCGGACAGACGCACCGCGTGACCGCCGTCCGACCTGTCGGGGGAGCCGTACCAGACCAGCTGCAGACACGACGATCAAGATACTTACACGTTAGGCATGAGGCAAGGTCACCCTTGGAGTGACCCCCCATATAACTGGGGGTGGTGTTGACACAATCCTGCCGTACATACCTAACATGTAGGCATTAATGAGCGAACGCCTTCAGGTCTTCCGCCCAAAGACTGAAGACGCTCCACATGCACCAGTTGCACGAGCACGGGCGGCACCCGCTCAGCTCGGCACGACCGCAGAGCCGCTCTGCTGTCCCCGATCGGGGAGCACGAATAGGTCAGCCGTTGGTCAACACGGAACGTTTCACCGATCGGAGTAGCCCACGCTCGATGCATCGCCGCTCACCAGTGTTCAACGTTGTTCCTAGTGCCAGAGCATGTAGACCTTTGTACCGCTGTCTCCACAGAGACAGACCAGGCCGGGCTCAGTTTTCGTGGCGAGCTGCCTTCCACCAGAAGCGCCTGAGCGGCGAAACACCACCTCGGCGTCCTTCGCAGCACATTCGGGCTGGGCGCCGGCCCAAGGTGTGAGTCCGGTGGGGCGAGCGACCAATCTGACCCCACACATCCCCGCGGCCGTAACTTCCGCCAACTGCAGTTCAAGCCGGCCAGTGCCCTGGAAAGCCCCCTCGCCGCACCGGCGCCGTCCTTCAGGAAACCAACACCGGAATGACAACCGAGCCCCCAACTAGCGACTCGCCAACGCCATCAGGAATGGATTGGCAAGGATCTTCTCCACTGAGGCCGTTACGGGTGCCGAGCACCCGTGAACTTTCGCCCAATCCGAGCGCTTCAGTAGAAGCAGGGATCCCGGGCAACAGGGACAGCGTGTCTCTTGGACCCGGCCCGGAAGCCCAGACACGAGCAATAGAGCCCGTACCCGAGGCCAACCTCGAGACAGCGACGACTCGGCCGCGAGGCCGACCACCTTATGGATACCGGGCAGTCAGGACGAGAGAAGAGCCCGGGTCCGTCCCGAGGGTGACGCTGGACGAGAGAACTGCACCCGTTGTCCTGCGAATCTTCCGCGAATACTTGCTCGGGAAGGGCCTGCAGGGGATAGCCGACATCCTCAATTTTGAGGGAATTCAGAGCCCGGGGGCCTATCACAGCGGATCGGGCAAACTTGGGCCCTTCTGGACCAAGAGTGCGGTGCGCTCGATTCTGATCAACTCGCGCTATGCAACCGGAATATCATCCGGAAATGAGCAGCCCGATCTGACGTCCTGCCAGGCCATCGTGGATCTCGAGGACTTCGACAGGGTGCAGAAGATGTTTGCCGACCGCCGAATTCGCCATACTGCGAATACGGCCCCCGAGGCGCGGTCGTACCTACTGCGCGGTCTTTTGCGTTGCGGAAGGTGTAATCGGCTCATGCAGGGCGCGTGGAACAACGACGAACCCTACTACCGTTGCCGGTCATCAGGCGAATACACGACCGTGGGCCGCAACTCCCATCCGCGCAACGTATACCTGCGAGAGAGGAGGGTGAAGAGTCTGCTCATACCTTGGCTCCAGTCGGTCTGCGAACGGCGCCGGCTGATGCAAATGACCACGACCGTAACCAATCTGGCAGATCGAGAAGCGGTGATCGCAGCGAGTTGCCACAGCCTGAGTCTGCTGCACGACGGCGACCCACAAGAGCAAGCCGATGCTCTAAAGGCTTTCGGATTGCGGCTCCTCTACGCTGACGCCGCAGGGCTGCTGCACGTCAAGGCAGTGCTTGAACCTGCCAAACTCGTGATCAGGGAGACATTGACACTGTGAGTGAACGGAGATCTCCCCATCCTCGCTAAGGGCTGTCCCGCAACTGCTGTCCCTTGTCTATGCCAACGCACGCTTCGATGCGTGCTCTGGCAGTTTGAGCGGCGGCACGCAGCCGGGGACTCAGCCTTGCGGCTCCTGCGGCTTGATGTCGAGCTCGCGCAGTTTTAGCGCGTACGTGGGCAGAGTCGAGGACCACACGCGACACGTCGATCAGGCCGGCGTCGTCGAGTTGGTGCAGGACCGCTTCGTGGAGCCGACCCCACACCCCGGCCCGCGACCAGCTCATGAACCGACGGTGGGCCGCCGACTTCGAGACCCCGAAGCATGGCGGCAAGGCCCGCCAGGCACACCGGCTCACCAGCACGTAGATGATCGCTGCGAACAGCGTCTCATCAGGCGTGTCCGGTGTTCCGCCACCCTGCGGCCGCACCCGGTCCTCCGGAATCAACGGCCTGGCGAGCTCCCACAAGCCGTCCGGAACAATCCAACTCCACGTACCCCGCCCCATGAACGAACCAACGAGTGATCACCACATAGGACACCGTCTTAGACGTCACCCGGGCGGGCCAGGGGCGCCCGGGCGACGGTAGGGGTAGAGCCGCCCGGGTGACAGCGGGGGATGAGGACACCCGGGCGACGGCAGAAACCGTCCGTGAGAGGTGATGGGCCGACTCTACGGCGCGAACCATTCCCAGCCGACGATTCGATCTACGGTGAGAGTCTCGCCGGTTCATCCGCTGCTCCGGCACGGGACAACTACTCAGATTCCAGACCCCGCCGCCCCTCGCGGCCCCCGCATTGAGTTCCCGCAGACCTGCCTTGCCAACTTCTTGGCTGGCGGGGGTGCACAACGGCCGAGGGAGCAAGGCAGGGACGCACGGGACACCTACTCCAGCCGAGGTGCCTCTGCCGGGGCCGGGCAGATACGCCGTCCTTCATTGTCGAAGATGTAGAGGCGGGCGAGGTCCACGAGCAGCGGCACGCGGTCGCCCGGGCGCACCGGGGTGTTCGGTCCTGTCCGCACGACCAAGTCGCCGGTTGAGGGTTGGCTCAGGCTGCTGCCATGCTCCATGAGCGAGGTTGGGTGCTGGGGAGGAGTTTTTAGGCCGGGGATCCACCCAGCGGCCTTCTGCACCAGCCTCTTCAGTTCGTCGGGGCGGCGCGACGCTCCGCGGGCTCCCACCAAGGCCCCCGGGACTGTCGGCCGCGGTGCCTCAAGCTCTGGCACCAGGGCTGGCCGTGCCCCCGTGTTCAGATGGACCAGGGACTCATGGCCCTGATAGTCCAGGTGCTCGACGACGCCGGTAAGCGGGACCTCGCCCTCACGAGCCCGGCTCGATGAGGCGAGCCGTACTGCCTCCGACCGCAGGCCAACGATGATCGGCCGCCCCTGCTGGATCCGTAGCATTTGATGCTCCATGCTCAGCGGCTCAGGCAGCGCCAGGCGCTGTGAGCCAAAGTTGATCCACATCCCTCCACTGAACGGCGCCATCACCCTGGCCTGCAACAGGTTGATCCGTGGCGTGCCGACGAAAGCCGCCACGAATACATTCTCGGGCAGGTGGTACGCATCGCGGGGAGTGCTGACCTGCTGCAGCACTCCGCTGCGCATAATCGCCACACGGTCACCGAGCGACATCGCCTCGGCCTGATCATGCGTCACATAGACCGTGGTGACACCCATCCCCCGGGTCAGCCGGGCAATTTCTGCACGAAGATGCCCCCGCAGCTTGGCGTCCAGATTGGACAGCGGCTCGTCCATCAGGAACACCGAAGGGTGGCGAGAGATCGCCCGGCCCATCGCAACGCGCTGCCGCTCGCCTCCAGACAACTGCCCGGGGTATCGGTCGAGTACCTCCTCGATCCCCAGGATTCGCGCGGTCTCCTCGATCCGCAGGCGCGGGTCCTCGTCAGGAGCCTCGAACAGCAGCGGGAAGCCGATGTTCTCGCGACTGGTCAAATTCGGGTACAGGGCGAAGTTCTGGAAAACCATGGCCATCCGGCGGTCCGCCGGCGCCAGGTCATTGGCGTACTCCCCGTCCAACAGCAATTCACCGGAGGTGATGCCCTCCAGCCCGGCAATCATCCGCAGAACCGTCGATTTACCGCACCCTGACGGGCCGAGCAACACAAGGAACTCGCCGGGCGCTATGTCCAGCGAGACCCGGTTGACAGCGGGGTTCCGCTGCTTCGGATAGGTCTTGGAGATCCCGTGCAGGGAAATGGCGCGAGTCATGAGAGAGCCACCAGAAGTCAGATGGAATGTAGAGAGACGGATGAACGTGGTTGGAGAGGTCCGCGTGCAGGCCGCCCGATAGTCCAGAGACACTGTCGCGAGGCGTCCGCTACAGCCTCGGTGCCCCCCGAAGACTCGCGAAATGTCGTCTACGGCTCGTCTGTCGGATGGGTCGGGCGAAGGGCTTCGGTGAAATCCCGGGCGGGCGTAGCCACCTAGTCGGCGCCCGCATACGGCAGTCCTTCCCGCCGACGGTCGGGATGGCCGATGCCATCGCCAGTGCCGTCCCGGATGCTGCGTGCGGGGGCACACTCACGGGCAGGGTGGTGTGCACACCCGGCGTTCTCGGCGGGGGCTGTGGACATCCCGTCACCATCCTGGATCTGGGCGCACGGAGTCGTTCGGCGCTGGGGTGGAAGAGGCGATCGGCTTTTGATCGCTGTCTGCGGGACAGCGACGCACGCGGTGGGATCGTGAAGTGGGACAACGCCTCGGTCACTCGACTGGACATCGGCGGTATGGCTGCATGTTAGGTAGGAGATTCAGAGGGGTGTCAATACCGCTGCAGCCAATAATCCGCATATGAGGGCAATTTATCCGCTTCTGGAAAGTATGTCCATGCGAAGATGATCACTCGGCCTGCCTAACCAGTAGGTAATGCAAGTGCCTCGGGCCCATCGAAACTCACGCACCGGAAACGACCCCCTCGGACAGGTACGGAGGAGCCGGAGGTGTGAGGCCGGCAGCTGCGGATGGCTGCGGATCTTTTGAACTCCCGCGGTTGGGAACTCAGTTCGGTAGGGAGTTTTCGTCGTGGCGACCTCAGCCCGAAACAGCGCCAGTTGAGCTGCCCCCTGCCCGCAACGATGAGAATCGCGCTCGTCCAGGCTGCACGAAGGCAGCCTACGGCTACCGAACCGTGGCAGCCCCCTCATGGGCAGGTCAGCGGTCGCCGGGCACACCGTGGGAACTGCCGCGCCCCTTGGTCCAATAGAGGTGGGGACGGACGTCTGGCGCAGCCGGAACGCCGCGACACTGGGACGACCGGGGAGCGGCATCGACGCCAGCCGAGAGGCAAGTACACCTGCACAGCTCGAGCTTCCGTGCGTGAGCGTTGCGCCGAACAGATCTCAGTGGCTGCGTGTCCCCGCGAGGGAACGAGGTGCGCTGAGAAGACTTGCGTAGCAGTCCGCTGGATCCGCTCACATATCGTCGCTGAGCGTGTCCGCCAGCCTGCGGCGGGAGGCGCGTGTAGCCGGCAGAACCGAGACCGCAATCGCCCCGGCGACCGCGGCTCCGCCGAGCAGGAACAGGACTCCCAGGGAGGGGTGCTGCGCAATGCCCGCGCCAATGCCGCTCGATCGCCCCTGGAGGTCGATCAGCCAAGTCGACGCAACCACGCCCAGGATGGTTCCGGTCAGGGCTGCTGCCGCAGCGATGAACCCCGTGCTTGTGACAATCACTGCGGTGATCTGACGGGGTGTGAGCCCAATGGCTTTGAGGGCGAGAAGGTCGCGGCCATGTTCGCGCAGTCCGGCGGCGATCACGGTGGACAGTTCGGCCAGACCGATGAAGGCGAGCACTCCGACGAGTCCGATGATCACCCCGCGGGCGGCGGAGAGTTGGTCGGCTGGGTTGGTGTTCTTCCGGACCTCGAGACCTCCGTGGGAGGACTCGGCCAGGGCGGTGCTCACGGTATCGGGGTCAGCCGCACGCGTCAGGACCAGGTTGTAGAACTCGGGCCGCAGCGAGGCGTCTCCCTCGCGAAGCGTGTCGACGGTCGTGGAGATCACTCGGCCGCCGTCCTGTGGCTCGATACTGCGGCCTACGATGTGGAGGACTTGCGGGCTGCTTCCGACGGTCATTCGGACCCAGTCACCGACCTTCGCTCCCATGAGGTCAAGTAGCCCCTGCCCCGCCACCGCTTCGTCCGAGTTCTTGATGGTGCGGCCCTCTGCGACGGTGAAGGGGTAGGGGTGTCCTATGGTGCCCAGGCCGCGGAGCGTGATCGTCCTGGTCTGGCCAGGGACCAGCGCCGCAACTTCGATGCCCGGGTGGGACTCGGCGACGCCCGGTTGATCGGACAGCAGCCTGCGTGCCGTGGCGTCGTCGATGCCCTCCGGCCTGGCGCTGAGTTCGGCGGCGAGCCCTACGTCCTCGGGCCGGCTTTCAAAGCGGTCCAGGGTTGCCCAGGCCCCCAGGGCGACCGTGATCATCAGCAGCGGAAGCGCGAGCCGTCCCACGGCCGCTGCGGAGCGCGCCGGGCGCTGGAATGCCCCGCGCCAGCCGAGCACGACGGCGGGCGGAGTTCTCAGCCGCAGAGCAAGTCTGGCGGTTCCGGACATCCGGCGGCCGCTCTTGATCGCTCCTCGGGCGACGGGAATAGGGGAAACGCGGCCGGCACGCCAGGCAGCCAGGCCGGTAGCTGCGGTGATGACCAGCACCGCTCCGAGTGACGTGGCAAGGAGTGCCCAGGCATGCTGGGGTAGCTCGCGCCACAGCACCATCGCGTCCCCGATGCGTCCGGGAATCCGGGGGCCCACCGTCTCGGTGACGACCGCCCCGACGGCGACGCCGATCAGAGCGAATGCTGCGTGCTCGACCAGGAACGCACGGACGACCTGGCCTGGGGTGAACCCGATGGCTTTCAGGACGGAGATGTCGCGCAGGTGCCCGCGAACGCGGGTACTGATTGCTCCGGTCACCGCGAGCGCGGCAGCCAGCAATGCCCCCAAGCCGAAGGAGCCAAGCAGCAATCCCAGGAGGCGGTTGTCGCCCTCGGCTTCGGACCTCGCCTCTTCCCACGTGGAGACTTTGGCGACCTGGTCGGCTCCGATCCGAGTGACTGCCTGCTGCACCGTGAAGTCGGTGTCCTGGGGATCGGTCAGCCGTAGTCCGACTGTCTGTCCAACACGCTGAGGGTCGGGCTCGACACGGTGAAGCTGTTCGGGCAGCACCCAGGCGACGCCGGCCCTCACCCCACGCGCGAAGCGCAGTTCCGCGGTGTCGGCCAGCCCCACGACCCGAAGAGTGGTAAACCTGCCGTCGCTGCCGCGGACTCGCACAGCGTCGCCGGGCTTGGCCCACAGCGCATCGGCGGCCGATCGCTCCAGCACGATGCCATTGGGGACCGTGTCCGCCAGCCACTGGCCGGAGTCGACCAGTGGACGAGCAACTTTGGGGGGGTCGGCTCCGGCACCACGCAGCTCCAGTGACACCCGCGCTCCGCGGAGCTCAGCAGTCGCCGCGGCACTCGGGAAGGGGCCGGAAAAGGCTGCGATGCCGTCAATGTCTCTCAGCTTCTCGAGGCGCTCGTTCGCCGGGGTTTGGATCCATACGTGTGCGCCGGAGGACTCGGTGAAGACGCGCTGCCATGGGTTGGCCGCGTATTGCAGGAGCGCGCCAGCCAGCAGGAGGGCGGCGATGATCCCTGCGGTGGCCAGGACGATGAACAATGCCTCGCCGCGGTTGGCCCGAAGGTCGGCGTGCGCCCAGCGCAAGGTGGCCCGCATCGCTCATTCCTTGATTCTGAGGATGTCGGCGACACTGCTCGGCACATGCTCAGGCCCGCCGAGGACCGCGTCGTCGACGACCTGCCCATCGAAGAAACTGATCACCCGGTCCGCCGTGCTCGCAGCCCTCGCGTCGTGGGTGACCAGCAGGATGGTCTGGCCGCGCTGATGGAAGCGGGTAAGCAATCGCAGGACATCGCGGCCCCCCTTGCTGTCCAGACTGCCGGTCGGCTCGTCGGCGAGAAGCAGGCGCGGATGGTTGACCAGGGCACGAGCCAGCGCCACCCGCTGCTGCTCGCCTCCAGACAACTCACCGGGCATGCTGCGCATCTTGCTCTCCAGCTTCAGCTCGGCCAGCAGCTCCTCACAGCTCGCCCTCGCTTGCCGTGGACTCTTGCCGGCCAGCAGTGCCGGGAGTTCGATGTTGTCGGCCACGGTCATGTTGGAGATCAGGTTGAAGAACTGGAAGACGATGCCGATCTTGCGTCGGCGCAGCACTGCCCAGCGAGCCTCGCTCAGCGAGTCGACCTGCCGGCCGTCCAGCCAGATTTCCCCGCTGTCCGGGCGGTCCAAGCCACCCAGCAAATGCAGCAGCGTGGACTTACCCGCGCCTGAGGGCCCGGTGACGGCAACGAATTCGCCTGGCTCCACATAGAGATCGACGCCGCGCACGGCTCTTGCCTCGGCACCCTCTGCCTTGTATGTCTTGACCAGCCCCTGGGCCTTCACCATGGGCTGCGGGACAGCGTCAGCAGACGAGACGTCGCGGCTCATTCCAGCTCCTCCTGACAGCGTTCCAGCCAGTCGAGGTCAGCCTGTAGGTGCAGCATCGCACCCTCGATCAGCAATTGCGAGATTCGCTTGTCCCGGTCTTCCGAGGCCGCGAGCTTGGACAGGTCGCGCATGGCATTGAGGCAGTAGCGACGCTGTTTGTTGATCAAACTGATCTGGTCGGCCGCCCCCGTCTCGTGGGCGAGCGCGAGCTTCATGAAGAAGTCGTCCCGCACCTTCGGCTCGGCCGGCTCCTCGAACCAGTCAGCCACTGCCTCACGTCCGGCATCGGTGAGTTGGTAGATGCGCTTGTTCGGCCGACTGGACTGAGCGACGTCTTCCCCCTGGATCAGACCTGCATTCTCAAGGCGACTGAGAGTGACATAAATCTGTCCGATGTTGGGCTGAGAGTAAGCTGCCCCCATGAGCTTCTCGAGAGCCTGCTTGAGCTCATATCCATGCGCTGGCCCCTTGAACAAGAGCACCAGCAGGGCGAGACGCACTCTGAATCTTCCCCTCGCCGTGGATTGAGGAGGCGTTTCGACTTCCTCCGGGTTGGCTTCCCTGTTTCTACCAGCTCTGGTATCCGTCATGGCTAACAGGTATGCATAGAGCATACTTCCCGTGACCGCCGAACGCTGCACACCAAGGAGGCATCTATGCGGTGGGCGCGAGCCGCTGGTGGAGGGCTCATCATCGGCGCCTTGCTTCTGACAGGCTGCTCCGGGGAGGGCGGCAGCGCGCAGCGGCCCTCCGAGACCGGTCCGATGACGTTCGTGACTGGCGGTGACCTGACGGATTACCTGCGCAATGTGCTGAGTGAGTGGAACCGCTCGCATCCTGCCGAGAAGGTGAAGGTCATCGAGCTGCCGGAAGCCGCGGACGAGGTGCGCGCACAGATGGCAACCGGCTTGCGTTCGGGCAGCGGCCGTTTCGACGTGCTCAACATCGACGTCACGTGGACCTCGGAATTCGCCGCCGCCGGCTGGATCACCCCGCTCGACGCCGACCGCTTCCCGCTCGACAAATTCCTGCCTCCCGTTGTGGACACCGCCACTTTCCGGGGAAAGCTCTATGCCGTCCCCTACGTCACCAACGCGGGACTGCTCTACTACCGCAAGGATCTGCTCCAGCGAGAGGGCCGGCAGCCGCCACGCACCTGGCGCGAACTCGAGAGTCAGGCGAAGTCGATCGCACCGAAATACGGCCTCGACGGCTATGCCGGCCAATACCTTCCCTACGAAGGGCTCACCGTCAACATCGCCGAGGTCATCCAGTCCGCCGGGGGCCAGATCCTCAGCGACGAGGGAACACGGGTCACCGTCGATTCCCCCGCCGCCCGCGAGGGCCTGGACTTCCTCGCCCGCGGCGTTCGCGACGGCTGGATACCCAGGGACGCCCTGACCTTCAAGGAAGAAGAATCCCGGCGCGCCTTCCAGAATGGCCACCTGCTCTTCCTGCGCAACTGGCCATACGTGTATGACCTGGCCAACGAGAAGGGCTCGAAGATCGCCGGCAAGGTCGGCGCCGTCCCGCTGCCCGGACCGAACGGCCAGGGCTCGAGCATCCTGGGAGGCTCCAACCTCGCCATCAACGCCGACTCACCCCACCGGAAGTCAGCAACCGAGCTGATCGCCTACCTCACCAGCGAGCGCGTCCAGCGCCAGGTACTCACCCAGGGATCACTGCCACCCGTACGGGCGGCCCTGTACTCAGACCCCGCCCTCGTGCGCAGATTCCCCTACCTGCCCACACTCAAGCAGAGCGTCCTCACAGCCAAACCCCGCCCCAAGAGCCCGCGCTACGAACAGGTCAGCCTCGCTGTCCAGGCAGTCACACACGACGCCCTCGCAGGCCGACAGACCTCCGACGAAACCGTCGCCCGCCTGGCACGAGAACTACAGGCCATCGTCGACAGGGGCTGAAACGCCCTCCCTCAGGGCATTTCCGAGAGGTCGGCCCACGCGCGCCTGCCTACCGAAAGGCCGTTCTGACCCTGTACCCACGATAGCCGGACATAACACCTTGATCTTTCCATAAAGTCATTGACACACCCCCCACACATATACTTAACATGTATGCATAACTCCAGTTCCGGCCGAGGAGGCGCCCCGCCTCCACCGCCGACATCGCCCGACCGCTCCCCTCGTTGATCTTCGCGGGACATCAGGTCGATCGCAGTCCACCACTCCAGTCCGACAGAAGTCAGGACGGTCGCTGGAAATGTATACAACCCAGGTTGAAAGTGGTCGCACGGATGGTGTGGCAGCGCCCGAGTCCCTGATGCAAACCCTGAGCGCCCCCCACTTCCGCTACCAAACGGCCTTCCAGACCATGGTCCAATCGGTCCCCGCCACCCGTCGCGCGGCCAGGGCCATCCTCTCGGAGAGCACTCCGGGCATGGAGGAGGACTGCCTCGACCGGGCTCTGCTGATCATCACCGAACTGGTGGCCAACGCCGTCAAGCACGCCGCACGGCTGTCCCCCCGCGCCGAGCTCACGCTGGTCACCGACGACCACTCCCTGACGATCGCCGTCCACGACCGCGACCCCCACCTCCCCAGGGTGCTGCCCACCCCGCACCCAGACGCCATCGGAGGACGGGGCCTGCGGCTGGTCCGCGACCTCGCTACCGAGGTCGGCGGCATCCTCGAGATTCGCTCCGACCCCGATCACCGGGGCAAGGCCGTGCGAGTCTCCCTTCCCTTCTGAGCCATCCACCAATGCTGCGGCCATCCGCCCAGGCTCGCTCCTTCAGCCCTCAACGACCTCACTGCGACTGGCCCGTGGCGGCCTCGGCTGAGGTCGGGCGCCCGCTCGTCCCCGCGTTGTCGGCTTTCCAAGGATGCCGTTTTCAACGACGAGCCCTCCGCCCACAAGAAACGTTCGAGAAGAGCCCGCCACGTCCGACTCCCTGCGGTGAAGGGCTGGACCGTGATCACTCGACAGCCGGTCCGACGAGGAACATGAGTAGTTCTCCCCTACTGACCGGTGAGCGTCCTGCAGAGACTCTGGGCCCATCAAGCAACTGCGCATCAGCACACAGAGACCCCAGTGACAGCGGATTCTCGGGTACGGACCGGCAGCAGAGCCGGCCGCAACGCCATGCCGCGGATTCACGGTGTCTGACTCGACCCGTCCACCCTGCTCGCGGAAACCATCGCACGATCCAGCGCTGTCGGCCTAGCCGAGCATGCCCTCTGCGAGTGGCTCGTGGGAAACTCAGCAGAAAGGCAGAGGAGTGACCGGACGACGTTCGGCCATCGTCACCGGGGGGTCCCGGGGAATCGGACGGGCTGTCGCCGTGCAGCTTGCCGCTGACGGCTACAACATCGCCTTTTGTTACCCCAGCGGTACCGAAGTGGCTACGGAGACCGAGCGACTCGTTCATGACGTGGGCCGCCAGGCTTTCCATGCTCCGTGCGACGTGGCCGACCAGGACGACGTAGACCGGTTTGTACAGAAGGCCACCACGAGCCTCGGCCCGGTCAGCGTCCTCGTCAATTCAGCCGGGATCGTCCTCAACAACGCTGCGGTGGTGCCGCCGCTTGAGGAAAAGGGTGCCGTGATCGACACGAACCTCGGCGGCACGTTCAACCTTTGCCGCTCGCTGGCCCCGGGATTCATGGCGCGGAGGGACGGCGTCATTGTCAACATGTCCTCTGTCGCTGATGCCTCCGACGACACGGACGGCTGGGCTCGATGTTCGGCATCGAATGCAGGCATCCAGGGCATGAGCACCGCGTTGGCCCAGGAAGTCGCACGGTACGGCGTCCGTGTCAACATGGTTGCTCCTGGCTACGTCGATGCGAAAATGGCCGGTGGTCTGCCGGAGAATTCGCCACCTATCCCGCTCAGCACAATCCCACTACGGCGGTACGGTCACTGCAATGAGGTCGCAACACTCGTGTCCTTCATTGTTTCCGACCGGGCAGCCGCCATCACGGGCAAGGTCATCCACACCGCGTGTGGGGCACCATGGGTACGTTCGGTCAACGGACGTCATCGCCGACTGCGGTACACCCCCAGAGATGGCGCGGACGGATAAAGGTGGATTGGGCGGCGCTGTCACGTTCTCGGCGACGGCACTACCGCGAGCTCACGGCCTGTCTGCCGGCGCACTCGCAGATCGTGCTCCACGACAGCAAGCTGCCCTTCCACCAATGGAGTTGGCACCCGAAGTCTCACTGCTGGGCCTGGCGGCAGGGGTGGGCGGGTCGTTGCCCCGATTCCACGGAGGCGGCCCCACCACTGCGCCGCACGCAATTGTGACCCCCCATCCAATGTCCACTCGACCCACGTACCGGGGCTAGCGTTGCGGTTCGAGTTTTGAATGATCTGAGGGACCCTACGGCGTGGAGTCACAGACCGTAGGCCCTGGTCCCCCCGGGATCGGGTGCTTTCCTTGCCGCACCGAAGGCGCTGCGGCCGCTGTCAACCGCCGCCGTCTCTATTGGACGATGCGCGTGAATCCCGGTCACCGATGCCCTGCCGCCTAGGAGACAAGATGACCGTATCGTGCGCGGTCCGAATGACGGAATGCCTGACCCCGTCAGGCTCGAGGGCAAGACCCGGTACCAGTTCACCTTCCAACACCAGTTCAGCACCAGTGTGTGCGGGAGCCGCTGGAGTCTCCTCGGGCAAACCACGCCGAACGCTTTGAGCGGCAGTCCTTTCCGTACGACTCCCGCCGATCCCTGTTGAGTCCATCCCATCGGGAGCACGAGCGCGTCGGCACCTCACATCGACTGACGAAGCAGGCGATCTTCATGGACGACGTCTCCCCGACCGAAAGCACGGTCTCACTCGGCAACTCCCCACTTGAGCCCGGCCCACATGCTGGTGAGAACCTGGCTTCCTGGCCGGCGCCGCGACCCACTGCCGCGTACGACGACGAAGCCACATCACCCACGTACCTCGACGAGGGGTGGTACATCTGCAGTCCGCGACCGGCGAAGACAGCCACCGCGACTCACGGCCTTCAGGGAAGGCCCACGCATCGGCCTCTTCGCCTCGCGACGGGACTGTGTCACAGACGGATTGGCGGCCGTGAGCCTGCGAGCCCCGTCCCAATCCCCAGTCGTGGGCAGCCACCGCAGGGCCCAGCCACGCTCCAAGAGCCGGCGGTCGCTGGCCAACCCTCGAGCAGCCAGTGCGCCCCCGCCACATAGCAGCGAAACCGATCAAGGAGTGACAGTCGACGTGCTTGATCCCGAGCGGAAACGTGATGCGCCGATGATGAAGGGGTCGTTGGGATGTTGACAGATCCAGCATTCTTGGTGAACGGAAATGTGAGGCAAGTCGCGGCTCTACTGGATGGTGCCGTGAGCGCGCAGGAGAAGCTTGCAGCCCATGTGTATCGCGCTTCGGCTCACCTCCACCGTGGTGCAGGTGCAGGCACCCGTCGGCAGTTGCTGTCTCTGGATGCTGCACGGCACGGCGACCCCTTCCTTGCGGCGAGGATCACGGCAGTGCCGGTAGAGGGGGAACCGGCTGCGCGGTGGGGAGTGGACTGGGCCACGGGCTCCTTCCTGGGTCTCCGGTTCCAGGACACCCTGCGGGGCCAGACAGGCTGTGTGTGGATGGTGGACACGGCGGTGGTGGACGGGCACCCAGTCGCTGTCATCGGCAGCGTCGACGGGACGGTACGGGTATGGGACCTCACCACAGGACTGCCGGTCGGTGACCCACTCACCGGCCCCGAAGAAGCAGTAAGGTCAGTGGCGACGGCAGTGGTGGAGGGACGCCCAGTCGCCGTCACCGGCAGCGTCGACGGGACGGTGCGGGTATGGGACCTCACCACAGGACTGCCGGATGGTGGCCCAATCCCCGGGCTGGAATGCGCAGTGTGGTCGGTGGCTACAGCCGTGGTCGACGGACGCGCAGTCGCTGTCACAACAGGTGGCGACAGGATGGTGCGGGTTTGGGACCTGACCACCCGCAAGCAGATCGGTCAGCCCCTCATCGGGCACGAATGCGCAGTGTGGTCGGTGGCGACAGCGGTGGTGGACGGACGCCCAGTCGCGATCGGCTCCAGCGACGACCAGATGGTGCGGGTATGGGACCTCACCACCAGACAGCAGATCGGCAAACCGCTCACCGGTCATACCCGAGATGTGAGTGCGGTGGCGACGGCGGTGGTGGAGGGACGTCCGGTCGCTGTCACCGCCGGCGAGGACCAAGTGGTGCGCGTCTGGGACCTGACCACCCGCGAGCAGATCGGCGAGCCCCTCGACCATGCCCACTGGGTAAATGCCTTGGCGACGACGGTGGTGAACGGCCACCCCGCCGCCGTCACCGCCGGCGGGGACAAGACAGTGCGGGTGTGGGACCTCACCACCCACCAACAGATCGGCGAGCCCCTCGACCACGCCGACTGGGTAAATGCCTTGGCGACGACGGTGGTGAACGGCCACCCCGTCGCCGTTACCACCAGCGCGGACAGGGCCGTGCGGGTATGGGACCTGGACAGCCACAAGCAGATCGGCGGCCCCATCCCCGGCCACACCGACTGGGTGTATGCGGCGGCGACGACAATGGTGAACGGCCGGCCCGTCGCCCTTACTTGCAGCAGCGACAAGACCATGCGCGTATGGAACCTCGCCACGGGGCTACCGGTGGGCATGGCGCTCACTGGTCACGACGGACCGGTCTGGGCAGTGTCGACAGTGTTACTGAACGGCCTCTCCGTCGCTCTTACTTGCAGCAGCGACAAGACCATGCGTGTATGGGACCTCACCACGCGCAAGCAGCTGGGTGAACCCCTTACTTGCCGCGACGGCCATCTGTGGGCGGTGGCAACAACATTGGTGGACGGACGCCCCCTCGCCGTCACCGGCGGCACTGACGCGACGGTACGAATCTGGGATGTCACCGCCAGACAACACATCGGCGAACCACTCACCGGCCACACCAGCGACGTGAACGCCATAGCAACAACCGTCGTAGACGGACGCCCCCTCGCCATCACCGCCAGCGCCGACACGACGGTACGAATCTGGGACATCACCACCAGACAACACATCGGCGAACCACTCACCGGCCACACCAGCGACGTGAACGCCATAGCAACAACCGTCGTAGACGGACGCCCCCTCGCCGTCACCGCCAGCGTCGGCGCCGGCGCCGGCGCCGGCGCCGACGCCGACGCCGACGGCACGGTACGGGTATGGGACCTCGCCACCCGGCAGCAGATCGGACCACCGTTGGTGTTCCCGTTCCCTGTGCACGCGTTGGCAGGGGCGCCGGGTGGCCGGCTGACGGTCGGCTTTGGTGGCGAGGTCGCCATGCTGAGCAGTCTCGCGGAAGTCGGCTGCTGAGCAGGCATATCGAGCCTCGAAACAGCAGAACAGCGCGGTGTGATGTCGGTGCTGGTGGCCTGCCCTTGGGGAGCAGCCATCCCCGCCCAACACCCCAACAACAGCGTGCTGTTCACGCGCTGAGGTAGTCGAAATGACAACGGCGCCACGAAGCCGTCGCCCGCCACTGTCGCTACCAGCGCCGGACCCAGGCACAACACGGATCCACCGATCCGGCACCCGACGGACGGTAGCGCGAGCAGCATCGCCTCACGGCGCCTGAGCCGCCCGCGAACCGGCTTTGCCCCGGGCGGCCGGGGCCCATGAGGCAGCAATCAGCTCCGCGGGGGTGACTTGCCGGTTTTCGCCACGAGTGATCCGCCCGTACTCGGCGCGCGCGGAGCGGACCGCGAACGGCGATGTAAGTTGGTGGCGTCCAGGTGTGAGCGGGGGTGTCGCGGCGGCGCCGGTGATGGCGAGGCCGAGGCGAAAGGCTCCGGTCTCGCGGCCTGGACGGGCGGGATGGATCTCGAAGACCGTGCCGTCGGTGAGGAACGCCGCGTAGTGCAAGAGCACGGCAGCCCGCCAAGCGGCGCCGCAGCGTTTGCGGAGCGGCATGCTCGGTGCCAGGTTGAACAGTGCGTATTCGGAACGGGCTTCAACTTCAGCGGTCAGCCATATCCAGGACGCTTAGGATTACGAGGTGCTGACGATGCACCATTTGGTGCAGCAGTTGGTTCACGTGAGATTCAATGGTGTGAAGGCGCGGCCCCCATGGGATTTCGTGCTGCCATTGCCTGCTGCTGAGTCCCTGAAGCCGCGTGGTGATGGAGGTGGTCGCCTCCTCGAGCCCCTTCGCAACGATCCATGGGTCTTGCTCGTTGGAACGATCAAACCCTGGTGCCTGGATCTGGTCCTGGTCGACCGTTCCCTCATGTGGCAGCTCGGTCCACAAGACCCTGTCGAAGTCCTGACTCGCGTGCCAGAGATGACAGGCATGTTCCAGTGCAGAGTTCGTGCCTGTCATCGGACGCCGGCTGAGCCGGGCGGGGTCGCGTGAAGTGAGCAATTGACGCCACGCTGAGACGTTGACGGCGACCAGTTCGGCGGTTTCTTCAGGACGAATCAGCGCTGTGTCGAATCGGCATTCCCGGCAGAGGGCGGGGAACGCGGAGGGGGTTTCTGTTTGTATGAGGTCCACGAACGTCACTCCCTTGCGTCTCCCGTCATTGCGGGAACTTCAAGTCGCCCGGCGCCGACGTCTCGTCCGACAGGTCGGTGAGATGCCGGCGCCGACGTGTCAGGGCCCGGGGGCGAGCCGGTAACCCCGGCTCATCAGGTTCCCCACCACTGAGGTCCCCGTGTTGCGGGAAGACTTACCCGCGTGCCCGCTGTCGCCAGCGCCCCTGGCGGGGTGGGGGCAGTGGGACAGCTCACTTGACTGAGCCGGCCATAACGCCCTGTACGAAGTGCCTTTGGAAGCCGAAGAAGACGATCAGTGGGACCACCAGAGAGAGGAATGCTCCAGCGGCGAGTACATCGATGTTGCTGCCGAACTGGCGCATCTGGGACTGGAGCGCCACCGTGAGAGGCTGCGACCCACTGTCGGCGAAGATGAGTGCAACGAGCATGTCGTTCCACACCCACAGGAACTGGAAGATGCTGAGCGACGCGATCGCCGGCATCCCGAGGGGAAGCACCAGCCGCCGGAAGATCAACCACTCGCCGCAGCCGTCCATCCGCGCGGCTTCCAGCATCTCGCGCGGTATCTCCGCGAAATAGTTGCGCAGCAGGAACACGGCGAACGGCAGACCGTAGGCGACATGGAAGAGGACGACCCCGGGGACCGTGCCGAACAGTCCGAGCAGGCCGAACAGCTTCGCCACCGGGATCAGCCCGATCTGGATCGGCACCACGAGCAGACCCACGACGACCAAGAACAGCCAGTCCCGGCCGGGGAACTCGAGCCAGGCGAATGCGTACCCCGCCATTGAGGCGATCGCCACAATGATCAACGTGGACGGAACGGTGATCAGCACGGTGTTCCAGGAGGCCTGGAGCATGCCGTCGTCCTGCAGAAGGGCGCTGTAGTTGTCGAGGTTCAGCTGTCCCAGGTCGGTCAGCGCGGTCCACCAACCGGAACCGGCGCTGTCTTCCCGCGAGCGGAGCGAGGAGAGGAGCAGCCCCAGGGTCGGGGTCAGCCACACCAGCGCCACGAGGATCAGTACTGCATGAACCAGCCCGCTCCGGGTCCGATTGATCAGGCGGGAGATGGCGCGGCGGCGGGGCGGCGGGGCTGTTCGAGCTGTGCGCTTCACGGTGATGGCCGTCCGTTCGTCGGCCGGTGCGGTGGTCATGGCTTGCTCCTACGGAAGCGTCGGATATTGAAGGCCATCGCCGGGACGACAAGGAGCAGAAGCAGTACACCGAGGGCGCTTCCCAGCCCCTGGTTGCCGCCGCCCCCGAAGGAGACCAGCCACATCTGCAGGGCCAGCACGTTGGCGTTCTGCTGTACGGGACCCGGGGCGATGATGTAGACGAGGTCGAACACCTTCATCACGTTGATCACCAGGGTCACGAAGACGACACCCAGCACGGGAGCCAGCAGGGGTGCGGTGATCCGCCGGAAGATCTGCCATTCGCCCGCGCCGTCGACGCGCGCGGCTTCCATGACGTCCCTGGGCAGGGCTGCCAGGCCGGCGCCGATCAGAACCATGGCGAACCCGGCCCAGATCCAGAGGTAGGCCGCCATGATCACCGGGGTGATGAGGCTCGGCCCCAGCCAGTCGACCCCGTTGAACGGCTTGGCGAAGTTCGCAGCGGGAAGCCGGACGGAGTACTGCCCGTCGCTCACGCCCGAGAACTGGAACGATCCGTCAGCCGCTGTGGTGGTGTGCCCGACGACGTCTCCCCCGCGTGACAATTCCACCGTCACGCCCGGCAAGCCCTTCTCGCCGGGGTCGATGACCCCTGGCTTGCCGCCTCCCTTTGGAGCGAAGTCGAGGTAGACAGCTCCGCTGAGCGAGTCCGGCCGCGTGGCGGCCTCGCGCGCGGGCTTGGCGTCAGTGGGGAGGTCCTTCGGGAGAATGCCCACCAGGCCGAGCCTCACGCTCTTTCCGGGCACGGTACTTGCCGCCGTCGCAAAGGAGCCGTCCTTCTCCTTCGTCAGGTCCCTTCCCTCGCGCGGATGGGCTCCTGGGTAGGACGAGGCCGGGTCGAACGCGTCATGCACCGTAACGATCGCCGCATTGAGCACGCCGCGTTCGGGGTCCTGCTCGTACACGAGCCGGAAGGTGATGCCGGCTGCCAGGAAGGAGATCGCCATCGGCATGAAGATGAGCATTTTGAACGCCGCTGCCCACTTCAGCTTCTCGGTGAGCACCGCCAAAATCAGGCCGACCCCGGTGACGAGCGCCGGGGCGACGAGCACCCAGATGGCGTTGTTCTTCAGCGCACCGCGTGTGGCCGGGTCCTTGAGCATCTCGGTGTAGTTGCCGAGACCCACGAAGCGGTCCCCTGAGGCATCGAAGAAGCTGCGGACCACGGAGAAACCGATGGGGTACACGACCAGTGCCCCGAGGAGCAGCAATGCGGGGAAGAGAAAGAGCAGGGCGAGACGGCGGTGCCGCCGCTTCGCCCGGTCGCTTCCTGTGAGCGGCCGTGAGGCCGGGCGGCGGGTGCCGCCCGCTCGCGCGGACGGCACCCTGTGTGAATTGGTTGACATGCCCGATGCCTCAGCTCTTGTAGGCGGCGGCCGCGGCGGACTCGAGCTTCTTCGCAGTGCCGTTCACATCGGCAGGGTTGAGCAGGAAGTCCTGGAGGATCTTCCATTCGCCGGCGCCAGCGGTGCCGCCGAAGGCGGCCGGAGCCTGGTCGGACATGTCGAACCGGACTCCGTCCCCCGCGTCGATCAGGGAAGCCGCGAACTTACGGGTGATGTCGTCCGGGTAGGCCTCCGGCTTCACACCGCGGTTCGGCGACAGGTACCCACCGCCCTTGGCCCACACACTGGCGGCTTCAGCAGTGGCCAGGTACTCGACGAGCTTCATGGCCGCCTTCTGGTTCTTGCCGGCCTTGAGGACCACGGCGGCGTCACCGCCGCCCACGAACGGAGCCTTGCCGCCGGCAACGGCCGGGAACGGGAACACATTCGCGTCCTCGCCGACCTTCTTCTTCAGGTCACCTGCCACAACACCGCCGACGAAGTCGCCCTCGTAGACCATGCCCGCCTTGGGCTTGTCACCGAAGACATGCTGCACCGAGGTGGGGAAGTCGGTCTTCAGCGCTGCCTTGGCACCGCCCGCGACCACGCCGGACTCGCTGAACAGCTTCCCGAAGGTGGCGAGCGCCTTCTTCACTGTCGGATCGGTCCACTTGAGCTCGTGCTTGGCCAGCTTGTCGTAGTTCTCTGCCCCTGCCTGAGAGAGGTAGATGTTCTCGAACCAGTCCGTGAGCGTCCATCCGTCCTGACCCGCGACCGCGAACCCGCCGCCGAGACCCGAGTCGTTGACGGTCTTCGCGGCCTTGACCATCTCCTCGTAGCTCTTGGGGACCTCCACCCCCGAGTCGGCGAACGCCTGCGGGCTGTACCAGACCGTCGACTTGTCGGACGCCTTGACGTACAGGCCGTAGAAGGTGCCGTCCACCGTGCCGTAGTTCTTCCACACGGAAGCGAAGTCGGCGTCAACAGCGGTGCTCACCTTCGGGGAGAGCGGCTCCAGCCAGCCCTTCTCCGCGAACTGCTGCAACACACCGACCTGGGGAAGCATGGCGACGTCGGGCGCGCTGCCGCCCTCGATCTTGGTGCCCAGGAAGGTGGAGACATTGTCACCGGTGGGAACGAATTCGACCTTGGCGCCCGTCTTGGCAGAGAAGGCGTCGAGAACCTTCTTGAAATTGTCCTGCTCGGCGTTGGTCCACACAGCCGCCACAGAAACCGTCTGGCCCTTGAGTTCCTGGCCGCCGTTTTCGGAGGACGAGCCGCCCTCGGTGCCGCCGCCGCAGCCGACTGCGGTGAAGACCAAGGCTGCTGTGGTGATACCTGCTCCCACGGTGCGCTTCATTGCGTTTCTCCTGTCTGGGAAGACCTACGGGTTGGAGGTTGGAGATGGGGAGGGACGGGGTTGGGGGGCGGTCCCCTTCCGGGGCCGGCCGTTGTGCGTCAGGCGGTGAGCTGGTCGCAGATCCACCAGGCCGCTGTGTTGCCCGGCAGGGTGGCGGGCGGGCAGTCCCGGCTGGCCAGCAGGGGGATTCCGTCCACTGGCGCCGGTACAGAGGTGTCGCCGAAGTTGATCGCGCACACCAGGCCGTCGCCGCGTACGAAGGCGAGAACCTGCGGAGGAGACTCGAGCCAACGCAGCGGACCCTCGCCGAGTTGAGGCAGGCTGCGCCGCAGGTGGAGGCCGTCGCGGTACAGGTGCCAGAACGACCCGGTGTCGGCCAGCGCCCGCTCGGTGGTGTGATTGGCGAACCATTCCGGCTGAGGGAGCCACGGCTGAACCGCGGTGTCGCCTGCGGTGAAGCCGAAGGGGGAGGCCTGACCGGACCAGGGAAGCGGGATCCTGCAGCCATCTCGGATCCCCTGGCGGCTGCCCGTTCGCCGGAAGATCGGGTCGGTGAGGACGTCGTCCGGCAGGTCGACGACCTCGGGCAGGCCGAGCTCCTCGCCCTGGTAGACGTAGGCGGCGCCGGGAAGGGCCAGCATGAGCAGCGCTGCGGCGCGGGCACGGGCGCCGCCCGGGTCGGGCAGTGCGGCGTCGTCCGTAGGCGTGGGCGCGGCGTATCGGGTGACGGCCCTGACCTGATCGTGGTTGTTGAGCACCCAGGTGATCGTCGAACCGGTGCCGGCGATGTCGCGCAGTGCCTCGGCGATGACCCGCTGGAAGGTGTTCGCGTTCCAGGGGGCGGTCAGCAGGTGGAAGAAGAAGGCCTGGTGAAGCTCGTCGGGACGGACGTAGGTGGCCTGTTCGGCGGGGGTTGACACCGACACTTCGCCGACCAGGAGACGGTCGCGGCCGTCGATCGCGGTGTACTCCTCGCAGATTGCCCGCCATCTGCGCCACACGCCGTGCACCTCGGGCTGGTTCCAGGCCAGCGGGTTGACCGAGTCGCGGGTGCGCTCGTCGGCCTCAGGGTCGGGCGAATCCGGCAGGTCGGGGTGTTTGAAGAGGCCGGCCGCGACGTCTATTCGGAATCCGTCGATGCCGCGGTCCAACCAGAAGCGCAGCACCGTCTCGAAGTGCTTCTCCACTGCGGGATCGCGCCAGTTGAGGTCGGGCTGTTCCGGTGTGAACAGGTGCAGGTACCACTCCCCCGGAGTTCCGTCCGGTTCGATGACTCTGGTCCACGCCGGTCCGCCGAACATCGCCCGCCAGTTGTTGGGAGGCAGTTCGCCGTGCTCGCCGCGTCCTTGCTTGAAGTGGAACCGCGAGCGGAAGGCACCGCCGGGTTCCTCGGCGAGTGCCTGTCGGAACCAGGGGTGCTCGCTGGAACAATGGTTGGGGACGATGTCGACCAGGGTCTTCAGCCCGAGCCTGTGCGCGTCACTCACCAGGCGGTCGAAGCACGCGAGGTCTCCGTAGACGGGGTCGACGTCGCAGTAGTCGGCGACGTCGTAGCCGTGGTCCTGCTGCGGTGAGGGGTAGAAGGGACTGATCCAGATTCCGTCGACGCCCAGCCGCTTCAGATAGGGAAGTCCGGCACTGACGCCGGCGAGGTCGCCGATTCCGTCGCCTGTACTGTCCAGGAAGCTGCGAACGTAGACCTGGTAGATCACTGCGTCGCGCCACCAGGGGTGCGGCGAGGGGGTTGCCGCCTGGCGCTCATTGGAGGGCCGCGGCCCGGGAACCTGGGCGATCCGCGCTGTACCTCTCGGCGGGTCGTCGCCAACCGGTGCGTCGATCATCCCGTCCCCATCCTGAACTGTCGTGTAGCTGTGCATGAAACAGATCGCCTGTTCGAACAACGTCCTGCGTCGCCGCCTAGGCGCGCGAGGAGGTGCGTTAGGGAGCACTCCGATGTGGCTGTCAGCTCGTGTGTCAGCTCTGCGGAGTAGCTACATGTTATGTATAACCGTCGGTCTGGTGTCAACGGCGAGAACAGCTTGTTTCCCGCGGTTGCGGAGACGTCCGCGAGATCGGCGGTGACTGCACCTGCATGACAGGGATGTGTCGGTGGCGTTACGGGGCGTAACTCAAGCGGATGCGTCCAGGCGGGCAGGGCGCTGACCTGCAAGGGACCACCGTCGGCACGCCGCCTTGGGTCGACCCGCCGGCCCGGCACTCACGGCACCGGCACCGGCACGTGACGGAGATCCGGCCGATCGTCTTCGACGTTCCCCTTGGTGGACGCTTGGACCGAGGTACGAGCCCCTCCACCGGCCGGGACCGCTGCGGCGGATCCGTGCGAGCCGGCCGCCCCGGCAGATCGACAACGCCGACGCCAGAATCAAGACGGCCGGATGGAGGCTCTGCAGGACGGCGAGGTATTCGCTGGGACAGGGTCCAGGATCAGATCGTCGGCACTGATGATGACGGGCCTTGCCCCTCCTGACCTGCGGCCGACCAGCGTCTCCTTCCTCTTGACGCAGGTTGCCGCAGCTGATGTCGAACATGTGCACCTAACCAGGGGCCCCGGGACCGGTACTGTCGGAGTCCGCACAGTCGGCCGTGGCAGCGGTACGCCCCCGGCGCACTCCGACCCGCGGTCCGCGGTCCGCCGACGGCACCAGTTCCCCCCGGCGCATCGCCTTTGCGGGACGGGAACGTTAACCTTTCTGTTATGTATGCCTCGCATGCAGAGCGAGGGAGACGAGACCATTGATGACGAGGGCATCTTGGGGGCCCGATCGGGGGCCGGACCGACAGCCCTGTGATGTGCAGGCACGCAGGGAGGAGGCGGGGCACCGTGCGCCTGGCGCTACTTGCGCTGCTCGCAAAGGAGCCCGCGCACGGTTACGAGCTCAAGCAGAGCCTCGAGCAAACCTTCGGCGCGGCGTATCCTCAGCCCAACATCGGCCAGATATATGTCACCCTGAGTCGACTGGAGCACAACGGGCTGATTCAGGGTCAGAATGTCAGCCAGTCCAGCCGCCCGAACAAGCGGGTCTACGAGATCACCGAGGCTGGCCGTGAAGCTGTCGTCGAGTGGTTCGCGGAGCCAACCGACGGTCCTCGAGTGCGCGATGAGTTCTTCATGAAGCTCGTACTCGCCCCGGCAGCCGGCGTGACCGACCGTGCGGCACTCATCAACAAGCAGCGCCGCCACTACCTCAACTTAGTGCGCGGACTGTCGCGGCTCGCCGCCGCGGAGGATCGGGACAATCGCGCCGCGCAATTGCTGATCGAGGGAGCGGCGTTGCACCTGCAGGCTGACCTGGATTGGCTCGAGCGCTGTCAAGAGGAACTCGAATGAGCCACCGGGATGTGCTGCCTCCCATTACCTTTTTCGTGGCCCCGTAAGGGAGCCACAGGCCTCCGGTTCCGGGATGACTTCCCCCTATTACTCATGAGCGAGGCCCGGATTCTGGCCGAGATCGGCGATGACAGGAGCCGGTTCGAAAAGGCCGGATCACTCAAGGCCTATTCCGGAAATACGCGCCACAGCTCCGCCAGACACCCGCCGTTGCCGCAGGTACCCGAGTCCAGTAGGTCGCCCGGCATCACGCGGGTGCGCCGTTCGTGCATGGCAAACTCGTCGAACGCCCCAAAGACCAGCCCCAGCCCCACGCCGCCTGAGGAACGCGATACAGCACCAGAGGCACCCCGTGGCCCGAAGAAGGACGAGCAGGAATGAAGATCGCGATAGACGACCTCTCCGGACCTGAGATCGCCGGGTTCCTCGACGAGCATGTCCAGCAGATGCGGTCCATCTCGCCTCCGGAGAGCAAGCACGCGCTCGATCTCGATGCCCTCCGCAGGCCCGAGATCACGTTCTGGTCGGTGCGGGACGGTGACCTGCTGGTGGGCTGCGGTGCGATCAAGGGGCTGGACGCGGGCCACGCGGAACTGAAGTCGATGCGCACCATGGCGGCGCGCAAGCGGAGCGGGGTCGCGTCCCTGCTGCTGGAGCACATCATCACCGAGGCCAAGCGGATGGGTTTCACGAGGCTGAGTCTGGAGACCGGCACGGCCGAGTTCTTCCTGCCCGCCAGGAAGCTGTACGAGAAGTTCGGGTTCATCGACTGCAAGCCGTTCGCGGACTACCAGCCCGACCCGAACAGTGCATTCATGACAAGAAAGCTCTGACTGATCTCGATCCACAAGTCTCGACGAACTCGTAGGAGAGGGGGTCCTCAGCCTGGTCGGTCCGGGGCCTGGGCTCCGAAGCCGGATGTGAGGCTCTTGTCGCCGGAGCCTGGCGACTGCCTTGGCCGGGTTGCCGTCGAGGAACATGGCAACGGCCTCTGAGGCCCAGTAGCGTGGCCGGGCAGCCGAACAGCCCCCAGTCAGTGGCGTGAGGGGCGCGGTAGATCCATTGAAGGCCAGTTACTCGGACCCTGCCTGAGGCGCCTGCGACACGTCCGGTACACGGGGCCCTCCGTCAACGTACGCCGAATGCCCACCCGTGGGAGGCGGTTGCGGCGTTTACAGGCTCGGCAGGTCCGCAAGGTGACCGCACGCAAGGCAGAATCCCCTGCGAAGGCTGAGCCGAATCGGGAAGGCGGCCGTTTTGAGCACCATCGACGTGGGCGGTGCCACGCTCTACTACGAGCAGCGTGGTCACGGCCCCCCGGTGCTGTGCATCTCCGGAATCACGGGCGACGCCGAGCTCTGGACCCGGATGGCCGAAGAGCTCGCGGACGAGTTCACGATGGTGTCATACGACCGTCGCGGCAACTCACGCAGTCCGCGCCCTGAGAACTGGATCTCGACCTCCCTCGATGAGCAGGCCGATGACGCCGCAGGGTTGCTGCGCGGGCTCGATCTCGCGCCGGCCGTTGTGTTCGGTGCGAGCGGTGGAGGAGTCATCCTGACCAACCTCGTGCTGCGCCACCCCGAGGTGGTACGCGGAGCGATTATCCATGAACCACCGTTCGTCTCGGTCAGCTCCGACCCCGATGCGGTGGGCAGGCAGTTGAGTCTCCTCTTCGAGGAGGGCATGGCGCGTAGCGGCCTGATGGGTGCGATGGAGGCCCTGGTCCGCTGGGCCTGGGGCGACGACGGCCTTGCGGCCGTCGAACCAGAGGTGCGTGAGCGGCTGATGTCCAATGGAGAGGTGTTCTTCGGTTTGGAACTCGGCGCCTTCATTGAGTACTTGCCCACACCTGACGAGCTTGCCGGCGTGCAGGTTCCGCGCATCGTTGCAGCTGGCGCCGAGAACCGCGCGCCCACAGCGGCGTACCACCACGGGTATGAAGAGTCGCAATGGCTCGCCGCCCAGATGCACACAGAGCTCGCAGAGCTCCCGGGCGGGCATGCGCCCAACCTCACGCATCCGGCCGTGCTGGCTGAGGCCCTGCGCCCTCTGCTGCGCGCCCTCACGAGGTGAACCCGGCAGCGAAGGCTCCTGCCGACCGGGCGGTCTGCTGCCGCCGCATTCCAAGGGTCTGCTCCCGGACAACGCACCAATCTGCGGGGACTCTTACGGGCCTTCGTGCAGGCCGATGTCGGCCGGCCCAAACGTGAAGCCGGTGAAACGCACCTGCAGGCCCTCACGCTGAGGTGAGCAGCAGAACGGCCCCGCAGTAGCGGTCGCGGCCGACGAAAGATGCGCGAGGCGGACCATCCGCCAGGGGCCATCGCCGCTGCGGGCGCGAATGGTCAGCGCGCCGCCGGAGCGGCTGGCGCGCACAGTGACAGGCTTGCCGGCCCACTCCGGGACAGGGGCCAGCGACCAGTCCGAGGTGTCGTGGGTGACCACGGCCCCCAGATGCGGGGTACCGTCCGTCGCTTCGACGCCCGCCTTCACCCAGGTCCGCTCGTCCACGCGGACCATCACTCCTGCCTGGTCGTACAGGTCAGGGAGGTCAGATTCGAAGGTCACTTCGACCGCGGTGCCCTCCGGAAAGCCGGCGAGCAGGGCGTGCCCGTCGTCACGGATGAATCCGTAGCTGGTGCGGCGCCAGAAGTCGCTGCCGCCCGCGGTAGTCACCACCAGGTCATCACCGTCCCGTTCCACCGCAGGCGGGCGGTTGAGCCACACAGCCTCGTCCCAGGGTGTGATCCCGCTGGAGCCCACAACTATCCCTCTTTCTGGTATCTGGGGATGCCTTCGTCTGCCCGACACAGCGCAGTGGGACGCCCGCATCAGCTGGCAGCGCCTCGAAGCTTCCTTGAGTCTCGACAGCCTGCCCCTGACCAGCGACGGCAGAACTACTCATCTCCCTACTCACTCGGCCTCTTCTGCCTGCTTCGCCGACCCACATCCGCCCACGCTCATGCTTGGTTCGGCTCGGCGGGTGTGAGTCCGCGTCCGCCGCTTGCTTGTGAGGGGGCGCGGTGGCCATGTCCAGGCCATAGCCCGTTTCTCTGGCTATGTTTTCGGTCTGAAGATGACTGCGAAGGGTGAGAGCCTCATGGCGGCCATCTCGGAACGGTTCGGCCGCGCTCTCGGCCGCCACCGCAACGACCGCCCGATCCGAGTTCCCGTCCTCGTCGACCCGTCCTGCCCGAGTCTCGTCCCGATGGAGGTGTCTGGTGGACTTTGGGACGGCCAGGGCTCCGGACGGTTGTGACGTTGCTACCTGCTGCCACAGGCGGGGCGGACGAGGGGACGAGCCAGTCCATCTCGCTTGCCTCACTCCTGTCTGATCCTGCGCCTGTCCGCCCCAGCATGCGCCGCGGGGAGCCGTGCCGGCCATCGCTACAGCTGACACATTCCTTCCCACCGGCCGGCCCTGTCCGAGTGATCTGTCAGATGCCCACTGGGAGTTAATACAACCCACGCTGACCGCCTGGCGGACCGACCACAGGGGAACAGGCCCCGGCATCGGCCGCCCCCGACCACGACCCGCGCCTCGCCGCGGCGCGGCGCGGCGTAGAAGCGATCTTGTACGTCCCCAGGACCGGGGTCCCCGCGCGCTACCTCCCTCACGATTTCCCGCTCTGAGAAACAACGTGGGGGGGCCGCGGAGTCCGCGTCGTCGAAGAGGCACAGCTTCTAACTCCAGGCGTCAGGGGTAGAGCGAGGATGTCCAGCCGGGGACGTCCCCGTCCCTCAGCCCTCAGGTCGTTGCCTCCACCTCCCGCAAGACCCAGAGCATGAACGCCTGCACATCGGCTGTGCGCAGATCGGCGGCCGATTGCCTGGGCAGGGCGAAACTGTGCAGCGCGGCCGTGATGAGCCCGGCGAAGGCGCCGGCGGAGGGCAGGACCTGTTCCGCCGCGGCTGTCTTCGGCATCCAGCGTCCCGTACGGGAGTACATCAGCGACCGACAGCCGTTCAGGACACGGTTGTCCGGCAGATGGCCGATGCCCGCGGTGTGTTCGCGCACCGATGACCTCACCGCGGCGAGCAGGTCCTGCCGTGAGCCGGGAGCGATGACGTCTCGAGGATGCCGCCCCAGCAGAGGCAGTCCCGACTGGTGGGCGATCGAGCGGTCGATGACGTACCAGAATGCCGACGAGTCCGAGACGTCGAAGCTCGTCTTCTCCGGTAGCAGGGAACCGGTGTTCAGGTCCAGGAGGTATCCGGCGTCTTGCGAAGAGGCGGCGACGAACTCCGCCGAATACACCACCAGTTCCAGCCCTGCCGCCGGGCACGGTAGATGCGGGTGGCGCAGCGCGGCGGCCAGCTTCCGCAGGGAAAGCTCAGGTGTTTCCTCGCCCACTACAACGAGGACGTCGACGTCGCTGCGTCCGTGACGGTAGTCACCCAGCGCGACGGATCCGACCGCGGCTACGGTTACCAGGTCCTTTCCGCAGACGGCCTCCGTCCGGCGACCCAACTCGGCCAGGTATGGCTCCAGTTCGGGGGGCAGCCGGCCCTGCCCTGCGGTCGTATCCTCCATCATGTCCTCCGTTGCTGTTGTCCGGGTGCATCCGCCCAGGGCGGATGCACGATCAAACGGCGGTCAGCAGGGAGGGTATCGCCGAACCTTTCCGCCTCCGCCCCATGTCAAAAGTCCAGGTCGACTCCAGGTATCTGGTGCTGGCCATGGAGTTCCCCAACCAGGTCACCGTCCCGCCGCCCAAGCCGAATTCCGACGCCTGCGGCGGCGAGAAGTACGCCTGCCTCGTCCAGCGGCGCCGCCAGTCCTCGGCCCGGATCTGCGTCGAGCGCGCCAACGCCGAGCTGCGGCTGCGCGCCTGCCACGAGGCCGGTTTCGCACCTACGACCCGGCCAGCACCTCCACCCCTCCCCCTTCACTTCGCTTTCCCACGGCCCCGCGAAGTGCATTGAGCTGTCGTCTCGACCAGTGGAAAAGTCTGAGGGGGAGCCTTTGGGTGCTGCATGATCCTGGGCATGCTCATTAACCATGAGGGTGCTTCGCCGACTGTGCACCCATCGGCCTACGTCGCGCCGACCGCGACTCTGTCCGGCGACGTGCGCGTAGGTGCTGGATGCCGGGTGCTGTTCGGCGCAGTGCTGACCGCGGAAGGGGGGCCCGTGGAGCTCGGTGACGGCTGCATCGTGATGGAGAACGCAGTCTTGCGCGGGACACGCCGCGATCCGCTGCGGCTGGGGCGGGAGGTTCTGGTGGGTCCTGGCTCGTATCTGACCGGCTGTTCGGTGGAGGACGGGGTATTCCTGGCTACCGGCAGCCGGGTCTTCAATGGTGCCCGGATCGGCGCACGTGCAGAGGTGCGGATCAACGGAATCGTGCACCTACGCACGGTGCTTCCAGCGGATGGGATGGTTCCGATTGGCTGGGTAGCCGTCGGTGACCCGGCGCAGGTGCTCCCGCCCCAGGAGCACGAAGCGATTTGGGCAGTGCAGAAGGAGCTGGACTTCCCTGGCTATGTTTTCGGTCTGAAGAGGCCTGCCAAGGGTGAGAGCCTCATGGCGGCCATCTCGGAACGGTTCGGCCGCGCTCTCGGCCGCCACCGCAACGACCGCCCGATCTGAATCCCCGTCCTCGTCGACCCGTCCTGCCCGAAAGAGGGTCTCGTCCCGATGGAAGTGTCTGGTGGACTTTGGGACGGCCAGGGCTCCGGACGGTTGTGACGTTGCTACCTGCTGCCACAGGCAGGGCGGACGAGGGGACGAGCCAGTCCATCTCGCTTGCCTCACTCCTGTCTGATCCTGCGCCTGTCCGCCCCAGCATGCGCCGCGGGGAGCCGCGCCAGCCATCGCTAGGGCTGACACATTCCCTCCCCTGCCCCCGAGCACAGTTGAGTAGAACTACTCAGACCTCGTTTCTCATGGCAGCGAGCTCTGCAGCCCCAAGCCATGTGTCAATAACTGAGGACATGATTGAGTGGTCTGGCGGCCATGATGGTGCATGGGTGGGAGGTCAAGTGCTACGGGCCGAGGAACGGTTTCGGGAGGCGGTCTGGAGCCTGACGGAACTGGTAATCACCGAGGACATGGCGTACTTCGATGCCCTGCCCGAAGCTGTTGATCGGGAGCTTGGCACTCCTCTGTCCATGCTTGGGCTCGCGTTGGAGGAGGGTCGTCCCGTGGAGAAGTTGCAGCAGGGGGCTGTCCTGGTGGTGACCGGCTGGTCGCAGTGCGGGCAGCTGCGGGTCGCGGCGGTTCCAACGGGTCCCGGGTAGGCGGCTGTTGCACCCGCGGGGATGTTCCTACGTTCGGCGAGCTCACCGCCGACCCGGCCGGGTCGGCCCCACCCGCGGGGATGTGCCGCCCTGGCTCCACCAGTAGGTAGGCACTGGAGTCAGTTGCACTGGCCAGGGGCGTTCGGTTGTCTGACGCAGTCAGGCCGTGCGGGCGCGGAGGCGGCGCAGCATGCGTGGGTCCTCGAAACCGACTGAGCGGGCGGCGGCGTCGATCGTCGCGCCGTGGCTGATGAAGTGCTGGGCGCGTTCGAGGCGGAGGGTCTGCTGGTAGCGCAGTGGCGTGAGCCCGGTGGCGCGGCTGAAGAGGCGGGTGAGGGTGCGTTCGCTCACGCCGACGGCCGAGGCCAGGGTGGGCAGGGGGAGCGGTTGGTCGAAGCGGGCGTCGATGAGGTCTTGGGCGCGGTGCACGGTGTCGTCGAGGTGGGACCGGTGCCGGAGCATCGCGCTGGACTGTGGCTCGTGGCCGTTGCGGCGAGCGTAGACGACCATGTCCCGGGCCACCTGGGCTGCGACGGCCGGGCCGTGCCGGGTGGCGACCAGGTGCAGGGCCAGATCGATGCCGCTGGCGATGCCGGCCGAGGTGATCACCCGGTCGTCGGTGGTGAACAGGACGTCGCGAACGACCACTGCCCTGGGGTGGCGCAGAGCCAGCTCGTCCTGCACGTCGTGGTGGGTGGTGCAGTGGCGGCCGTCGAGCAGGCCGGCCTGGCCGAGCGCCTCGGCTCCGGCGCAGACGCTGGCCACCGTCCCGCCCCTGGCGTGGTGGTCCCGGAGGACCTGTAGGGAGGCAGCGCCGATGGCGGGGTCGTCGGCCAGGGTCACTGTCCGCCAGCCGGGCACCACGATCAGATCCTCGGGCTCGAGCTCGGGCCAGTCGAGCCCGGCCACCAGCGGCAGCCCCTGCGCGGTGGAGACCTGTGGCTGCTCGGCGACGTAGGCGAGCGTGTAGGGGTGCCCGAAGTCGGCGGCCGTGGAGAAGACCTGCGCGGGGCCGGCCAGGTCCAGCAAGTGGACTCCGGGCACCAGGAAGAAGACGATGTGGCTCACGATTCGGTCATCATGCCTGAAGTTCTGCTGCGGCCTCCAGCTGGTCGACCGTCGCGATGGTGGCGAAGCGTCCGGCGAGGGCGTACTCGGTGCGCCGGATGACCTCTTCGGCAGGCAGTGTGCGGGGGTCGGCCAGCAGCTCGGCGACGCTCTGGTCGGCGGGAGCGTCGCGGTGCGGGATGGGATTGGTCGCGGTCGCGTCGATGACAAAGGTGACCTGGTAGCCGAGGTCGCTGGCGACGCGGGTGGTGGTCTCCACGCACTGCTCGGTGCGGATGCCGCAGACAGTGAGCTCGCGGATACCGCGCTCGGTGAGCAGTTGCTGCAGGTTGGTGGTGGTGAAGGCGTTGTGCGAGGTCTTGTGGATCAGTGGCTCCCCATCCGCTCGCTCCAGCTCCTCCATCAGCCGGACATGGCCGAGGGCCGGGTCGAAGACATCGCCGCTGCCGGGCTCGGAGTGCAGTATCCACACCACCAGGTCCCCGGCCTGACGGGAGAGCCGGACCAGGCGGCTCACCTGGCCGGCGATCTTCAGGTCGGAGGTGGTTTCCCACAGCGGACGGGCGCGGAAGGACTCCTGGACATCGATGACGATCAGTGCTCGGGTCATGTCCCCAATCCTGAGCCGCGCGGGCGGGGCGGCGACAGGCCGCATCGGGTCCCGCAGCGGACCGATCCGGTCAACAGTAGGTCAGGCGGTTGAGCAACCAAGCAGGGGCGAGGAACTGCTTGATCGGTAGGCAGCTGCCTGTGCCCTCCCACTGGTCGAGTCACCGCGCGGGTCGTAGGTGTACGAGGTGTCGGTCTTCGTCGTGAGATCGGTGGCCGTGAAGTGCTGGACCAGCGAGGTGCGGCCCAGCGCGTCCGTCCACGTCTTGACCGCGCGGCTGCCGGACAGCGGCGTGGTGCCGTCCGCCGACATGCCCGTGCGGCTCAGGGTCCAGTCGCCCTTGTACCGGGCCGTTGAGGTGTGCTGCGGTACGTCCTTGTCTGGCGGTACCGCCTATGGCTGCGTCCTACCAGCCCAGCTGTCGCAGAAGACGGGTGAGCCTCTTGGTCCGCGACAACGCGACGACACCTGCGGAGGCGACGAGACGCGCTTCCGTCAGCGTCAGTAGCCGGTGCGCGGGATACGGCGGCGGGCTCCGCTGGGGAGGGCAGCCAGGAGCGCACGGCATTCGCTGATGCCTCGTTCGCTTCCGACGCGGTCGAAGTACGCCTCGGCCTCGGCAGCGAGGCTTCGCGCCCGCGCGTGATTCCTGGCGGCCGCCTCGATGCGGGCGAGGGCGTGGAGGGCCTTGCCCGCATCCTCCCACCAGCCGCATTCCAGCGCCTGGTCGCGGCTCTCGGCTGCGTAGGCGCGGGCTACGTCGAGGTCTTCGGCGGCCAGGGCGATGTTGGCGAGGACGCAAACGGCGCGGACCTTCTCGATCACCTCGCCCGCCGCGTCGGCGCTCGACAGGGCTTCTTGGGCGAGGGTCTCAGCCTCCAGGGGGCGGCCGGAGAGGGCTAGGGTCTCCGCAGTGTCGTTCAGAAGCCGGCAGATGCCGTGGACGTTCTCGCAGGTTCTCATGATCTCCAGGCCCCGGCCGAAGAGTTGAAGCGCCTCCTCGATGTCGCCGGACTCGCGGGTCAGGTAGCTGGACAGGCGCAGCAGACTGCCCAGCTGGTAAGAGGGGCGGTCCGGGTCGACGAGGCGTTCGGCCTGGTGGCGGTAGTAGGCGGCGCGGGTCAGCCGTCCCATGAAGAAGGCCATGTAGCCGAGATAGGTAAGGAACCGGGCCTGCGACACGTCGTCGCCGCATTCCTCTGCCGAGGTGGAGCCCGTCTCCCACGCCCACACCGCGTCCGTCCAGAGGCCGCGCGCGTGCAGGTAGTACCCGAGCCCGCCGACCAGGCTTCTCACGTCCTCGTGGGCGCCCTCCTGGGCACCCCATCCGATCAGGTGGAGAATGTTGGGCCGGTCCGGGTCGATCGAAGCGTACTGCGTGGCCTGCACATGCTGGGTCCGCTCGTCCCCGATCAGCCCGCCCAGGTGCTGTATCTGGTACCGGATCGCGCGCCGGAGGATGGCATCGCGCTCGCCCGCGTCGGTCTGCGTCACGTGCCGACGCACCAGCGGGTGTATGTCCCAGGTGCCGTTCTGGCGTTGCAGCAGGGAGAGATGGACGAGGTCGTGGAGAGCGGCGCGGACGGCTTCCACATCAGCGATGCCCGACGCTCCGGCGGCCAGTCCGAGGGTGACCGGGGCAGGGAGGGCAGCGACGGCCCGCATGACCTCGACGCGGCCGGGTCGGGTCGCGATCCGCTCCCAGATGCCGCTGAACGAGTAGCGGGTCAGGTCGTCGCGGCCGGAGGACAGGTCCTCGACGACTTCGTCGAGTGTCATGCCCAGCCGCATGCGGGCGGCGGACCAGACGATGGCAAGGGGGAGTCCGCCGGTCAGGCCGACCAGGCGGTCGATGTCCCTGTCGGCGTCGCCGCCCACGTCGACAGACTGCGACGCGAGCTGCCGCAACAGGCTCCGGGACTCTCCCGCCGGGAGGTTGCCGAGGCTCACGGAGACGGCCACGTCGATGCGGTAGCGCGTGGTGACGATCGCCTTGGCAGGCGCGGGCAACTCCCTGAGGAAGGACTCCACGCTCATGTCGTCGATCGCTTCGAGATTGTCTACCACGAGCAGCGTCCGCTGGCGTTTGAGGGCAGCCCGGACGAGTTCGACGCGGTGGTCCGCCGGTGCGCGCGTGATGTCCTCGCGGCCCAGACAGATCGCGATTGTCTCGAAGATGTCGTCGAGCGTCCGGTGCCGCCAGGGGCGGTTCTGGGCCCCTCGCGCCGTGAGCAGGTTCTCCTTCGCGGAAACCCAGATGATGGCGTCGAACCTCTCGCTCCGGTCGAGCTTGAGATGATTCATCACGTAGTACCTCGCGACCTCCAGTGCGAGGGCGGACTTGCCGCTCCCCCCGATGCCGTCCAAGGCCACCAGGGCGTGCTGGGAATGGGGATAGGGCCGGAGGATGGAGATGACCCGGTCCATTTCCTCATCACGGCCGATGAGCCCCGCGTAGTCCGGCGACGGCAGATTCTCGACCTGTTTCTCCGACGCCTCTTCCCGCTCCGACCGCTCACTGCGGCGCCGGCGCCTCTCCGCGGCCCATTCCCCCAGTGAGCGCTGCCCAAAGAGGATCAAATATAGGAAGCCCAGAACACCGACGATCACGGGTAAGGCGACTTCCGGCGACATGATTTCCCCCCGTCGTGTCACACGTGGACCGGATGAGTCTCCTTCCTGGCGATGAGGAAGATGCCTATCCCTCGGCGGCTGCGAAGCCCCAGCTTGCTCGTCTCCAGAAGCATCAGCTCCTCCAGGATCCGGCCGGTCAGCCGTGAGAGTCGGCGCGGGCGCAGCATTGCGCGGGCGGCGGGGGCCGCAAGGCGATTGCGTTCTATGCCGAAGGCGAGCCAATAGACCAGGAACCAGCGGCTGCCGGCCAAGACGGTGTGGAAGCCGGTACGCTCGGCAGCCTCGATCAGGGAGTCCAGGGTGTACTCGCGGATGTGCCCGGCCGAGAAGCTCTTGCGCTGGATGCCGCGGAACGGCGGCCAGGTGCCCTCAACACTGTTGGGCACGGTTAGCACCAGCAGTCCCCCAGGGCGAGTGATCCGCGACAGTTCGCCGAACACGGAGTCCGGGTCAGGTACGTGCTCCAGGAGTTCGGCGCAGAAAGTGAGGTCGCTGGACGCGTCGCTCAGGGGCAGCCGCGCCGCTTCCGCCTGGATCGACACCGGGCCGGAGGTTGTGCCGGACAGCGCGGACCTCCGTCTCAGGGCCGCCTGTGTCAGGTCGATACGCACCACTGGACAGCGGAACAGCCGAGTTATGCCCTCCGCGTGGAAGGAGCTCCCGCAGCCGACATCGACGGCGAGTGCCAGTGACGGGGCGGCGACCGCTCGGTGCACATAGCGGACGAAGGAGAGGTTCTCCGAGTGGTACCAGTCCGGGAGCCTGGCTATCCGGCCCGCCGACTTGTCGCGCTCACGGCGCTCGTAGACCTCCCGGTACTCGCGGCTCACGCCGGTACCAGGCCGTCGGCCGGGGGCGGCGCCATTGACCAACTTGAGCACGTCTCTGATGTCGTCGACCACGAAGTCCGCGGAGGAGAGATCCTGTTCCAGGACGGACGGCTTCCCCACCGTCACCAGGCCGACGGCGTTCCCCAGGGTGATCCCCTGCGTCATGTCCTCGACCAGCACGGTGCGCCCGGGCTCCAGGCGGAGGTCGCGCAAGATCGTCCACAGGGCCTCGGGGTCCGACTTGGGGGCCTTGGCTCCCCGGGCGGCGACAACGAGGTCGAAGTACCGCTCCCATCCGAAGTGGCGGATGCAAGCGCGGAGGCAGGATTCGATCTGGTTGCTGAGGATGGCGACCTTCAGGCCGGCGTTCCTCGCGTCGCGCAGCGCCTCAGCAGCTCCCTCGAACGGGCGGACGCGGGGGAGGTATTTCTCGAAGTACGCGGCGAAGACGTCGGGGGCTCCGCGCATGGCGCGGGTCGGGATTCCCTGCTCCCGGTACAACTGCCGCCAGTCGTCGGAGATGCGTGATTTCCATTGCTCGGCGGTAAGCGGGCGGCCTCCCATGGCGGCGATCGTACTCGCGTGGGCCTGCGCCACGGCGTCGATTTCATCGGCCAATACGCCGGACCAGTCGAAGATGACACCGTCGATCGCGCGACCGCCTGGAGATGACGCCATATCAGTCATGTTAGGGCACCGAACGGCATTTCACGGGTACTCGAATGTCGTGTGGGGCGTAGGTGAATTGGTGGGGCCTGAATGGTGTCCGGGGAACTCCTGGGGCAGCGCGAGGGCGAGTCCGTCTCGCAGCGACCGGGCGATCTCGGTGACGCCCGCGCCCTCCATGTCCGGGCAATGCAGGGCGATGGCCAGCATGTCCTCGGTAACCAGAAAGGCACGGACGTCGGCGAGAGCGGCGACGACGCCCGGATCCGCTGCGCCTTGGGACAGGGCATGTGCGATCCGGCCTGCCCCCCAGGCGAGTTCGGCGGAGCGCTGGGTCGGGTAGTCCTACCGAGCCCTGCCCTGTCCGGCGACGGGAGCAGGCGCTGGGCTCTATGCAGCGCGCCGCGAGCCCTGCCCAGATGGAAGGTCGGATCCGACGCTGCCGGGTTCGACCCGGCCTATCGCCGCTGACCCTCAGGCCGACCTGCAGGTGACCGAGAATCCGGTCGAGATGCTCAATCAGCGTGGCGCGATAGGCGGGATCAGCGGCGGCGAGCGGCGTCTGGGCGGTCGCACGAAGGCGCACGTCGGCGGTGTCGAAGCGGTCCCCCAGCGTCGTCACGTGCATGGCCATTCCCAGTCTCCCTTTCGACGTGGCCAGGCCGTGATCGTCCCACCCGCACAAGGGCGTCACCCAACGGATTGTGGACAACGAAGGAACTGTGGAAGCAAGCCGTTTGGCGAGGCGCCTTCCATGTCGCCCGTCAGCTGCCGCACCAGTGCAAGGTCGGCGGCCCTTTTACCGAGCAAATGGTGCTGACCGCTCCGCTGAGGGCTTGCCGGCCACAAGCTCGAGCCCACACCCCAGGCCGTACAGCGTGTATCCATACATATGCGCAGGGTGACGCTACGGTCGACTGTGTGAGTGATCGCAGCTATCGCCCTTCGCTCGCGCAGCTGCGCGAGCATCTGCGGGACACCTTCTGGTTTGCGCCGACCGTAGGACTGGTCCTGTCCGTCGTGCTGTGGTGGGGTGCCTCCTCGCTGGACAACAAGATCGTCCGGTATCTCCAGGACGAGCAGGCATACGACGATCTCAGCGATCTGATCTCGATCGTCGAGGACACCAAGACGATCGTCACGACGATCAGCTCGGCAATGATGACCTTTATCGGTGTCGTCTTCAGCATCTCGCTGGTCGCCGTGCAGATGGCGAGCGGGCAGCTCACTCCCCGCGTGGTGCGGATCTTCGTACGGAGCCGGATCAGCAAGGCGACGCTGACGGTCTTCCTGGCGACCTTCCTGTTCTCGCTGCTCGTGCTGACCTCGTACGAGAGCGAGGCCAATCCGCGGCAGGTCACCTCCGTGCCGTGGCTGCAGAGCCTCCTGACCATGGTGCTGCTCGCGCTGAGTCTGGTGCTGTTCATCATCTATGTGAGCTCCATGCTGCGGCTGATGCAGGTCGGGCCGGTCGTCGACCACATCGCGCGGGAGGCCCTGCACGTGGTGGGGAGAGCGCCGGCCGGGGAGCGGGAGCCCGCGCCGCTCGCGCCGGAGAGTCGGTGGATTCCGTATCGGGGGCGGCCCGGGGTGCTGCGTGATGTGAATGTCGCGCGGCTGGTGCGGGCCGCCCGGCGGCAGGGTGTCGTGCTGCGGCTCATTCCGCGGATCGGGGACTTCGTCGTGCCCGGGACGCCGATGCTGGCCGTGCACGGGAGCGGCGAGCCTTCGCGGTCGGCGTTGAGATACACCGTGTCCGTGGGGGTTGAGCGGACCTTTCTCCAGGATCTCGGTTTCGGGCTGCGCCAGTTGTCGGACATCGCGCTGAGGGCACTGTCGCCCGCCGTGAACGATCCGACGACCGCCGTGCAGTGTCTGGACCGCATCGTGCAGTTTCTGTCGGTGGTGGCGAGGAAGCCGCTGGGGACCGTGCATCACCGGGACCGCAAGGGCGCGGTGCGTCTCGTGCAGGACATGCCGGAGTGGACGGATCTCGTCGACCTCGCACTCGCCGAGGTACGGCTGCATTCGACCGGCAATCCGCAGGTCAGCCGACGGCTGATCGCCGGGATCGACGATCTGCTGCTGCTCGTGCCCGAGGAGCGCAAGGAGCCGCTGCTCAGGCATCATGCGCTGCTGGTTCAGGCGGTGGCGCGGGCCGTTCCCGAGGCGGCCGAGCGGGAGTTCGCGCTCCTGCCCGACCGCCAGGGGATCGGCTAGCACGTGCGGTTCAGGTGGCGCCGGCGAAGTCGGCGGCTACGGCACGGACCTTGCGGTGCTGGCTGCGGGAGAGCGAGACCAGCATCTGGAAGGCCGTTGCCTCGTCGCAGCCATGCCGCGTCATCAGCATTCCTTTGGCGCGCTCGATCAGGGCTCGCCCTTCGAGGGCATCCTTGAGCTGGCGGTTCTCGGTGCGGAGGGCTTCAAGGACGTCTTCGGGGGCGGGCAGAGTTCTGAGCTCCTGCTCGAGCTGGCCGCTGAGGCTCTCCAACGAGGCGAGCACGGCCCGTACGGCGCCCAGCAGGGCAGCCACTCGGTCCATGGGGTCGAACGACGCTGCGTCGCGGTCTGGCGGCATGGTCTTCATGCTGGCGGCGGAAGCGACGCTTCAGGAGGGGGACCGGAAGAGATTAATCCCGATGTAACCGGCCATGGCCGAGATGATGCTTTTGCCGTACGCGTGGATACGCCCGGGCGGGGCGGGTGGGACACCTGGAGGCGGCCGTGCATACACACAACCCTCGCAAGTAAACACCGCGCTAATTACCGTGGGATACAACGGGAACACAAAGCGAAGTCACCGGCCGCGCTGCTAGCGTCATGTCTCCGTTCGGGCCCCTGACCATGGAGCCGCGATCCAGTACGTGAGTACGTACGTCCCCGCGCCGCGTCGAGACCGTACGCCGCCAGGGGCATCCACTACAGGTGCCCGCCACTGGTCCGTCTCGTCGGTCCTTCCTCGCGGCTGGGCACCCCCTCATTCCGGTTTCTCAGGGGGGATTCCATGGCGCACATCGTTGATGCCCGTACGAAGACGGACGGGTCTGAAGTTTCCGCGGTCGACGAAGTCTTCGAATTGGGCGGCGGTGCCGACGCACTCGCGCCGCCCCGGCTGACCGTCCTCGTCCCCACCCGCAACGAGCAGGAGAGCGTGCCACTGCTGCTCGATCGGCTCGGGCGGGCCGCCGCGCCGCTCGGCGCCGAGATTCTCTTCGTGGACGACAGCGACGACGGGACGGTGCAAGAGGTCCGGTCGCTCTCGGCCAACTGCCCCGTTCCGGTACGGCTGCTGCACCGGCCGCCCGGGCTGCGCGGGGGTGGTCTCGGGGGCGCCGTCGTCGCCGGGATGCGCCAGGCCCGCGGGGCCTGGGTGCTGGTGATGGACGGCGATCTGCAACATCCGCCCGAGGCGGCGGCGCTGTTGGCCCGTACCGCGATGCGCGAGGGCGTCGACATCGCCGTCGGGACCCGGTACGCCGGCCGGGGTGCTGCGGCGGGGCTCGACGGAGCCGCGCGGGTGGCAACGTCCGGCGGAGCAACTCGGTTGGTCAAGGCGGTCTTTCCGCGGCTGCTGGCCACCGTCAGCGATCCGCTCAGCGGGCTGTTCGCCTTCCGCCGGGACGCGATAGACACGAATCGGCTCAGTCCTCTCGGCTTCAAAATCCTGCTGGAGATACTCGTACGACATCCGTCGGCACGGGTCGCGGAGGTCGCGTACTCCTTCGCGCCCCGTGCGGCCGGCCACTCGAAGGCTTCCCTGAGGGAAGGGCTGGCCTTCGTCCGGCACCTGGGAAGGCTGCGCCGCGGCCGGCTGGCCGGGCAACTGCGCCACGAACGGGACGGGCGCCAGTGGATACGCATGGGCGCGTTCGGCGTCGTGGGCCTGTCCGGCGTGGCAGTCAACACTGCCTTCCTGTGGGGGTTCTTCGAAGTGCTGGGAGTTCATCACCTCCTCGCCGCCGCGCTCGCCACCCAGTTCTCCACCGGATGGAACTTCCTGCTCACCGAAGGGCTGATCTACCGCGGACGGCGGCCGGGCACCCGGACAGGCCGGGCCGGGCGGTTCTTCGCCCTCAACAATGCGCTGATGCTGGCCCGGCTGCCGCTCATCCAGTGGCTGGTGCTGGCGGACACCGGGGTGCTCACCGCGAACGCCGCCACGCTCTTGCTGCTCTTCCTGCTGCGCTTCTTCGTCAGCGACCGGGTGATCTACGGCGAGGGGGAACGCGAACGGCGTGACCCGGTGCGGATGCTGGTCGATCCTGCGCCCGCCGCTCCCGCCGTGCAGGCGAAGAAGCGGCCCGTGTATCTGCCGTACCGCTACGACGTGGCGGGGACGGTGACGATCGGATCCCAGATCCGGCTGCCCGAGCTGGAGTTCTTCCGGGCCCAGTGGGTACCGGACGGCGAGGTCGACATCGCGGTGCGGGTCGGGGACGTGGGGCGGCGCGGCCCGCGCCGCCGGGCCGCGCTCACTGAACACGACGCTCCCGCGGCGCTCAGGTACGAGGAGCATCTGGGGCGGTTGGGCGCCAACTTCCGGGTCCACCTCGGACCGCCGGTCACCGTCGAGGTCGGGCCGCTGCTCGCCCGGTCCCCGCACGTCGTCTACACCAACATCGTCGAGGCGCTGCTGCGGTTCGTGCTCATCTCGCGTGGCCGGATGCTGCTGCATTCGGCGTGCGTGGAGCTCGACGGACACGGCGTGATGCTGTCCGCCCTCACCGACACCGGAAAGACCGCGACGATCCTTCGCCTGCTGCGCGAGCACGGCGGGCGGTTCCTGTCCGACGACATGACGGTCGTCGACGCGAGCGGCACGGCGGTGTGCTTCCCCAAACCGCTCACCATCAGCTCCCACACACTGCGGGCCGTCCAGGCGGAGGACCTGACGAGCAAGGAGTGGCGACGGCTCAACTTCCAGTCGCGGCTGCACTCCAAGGGCGGCCGGTCCATCGCACTGATGCTGAGCCGCTTCAACCTGCCCATCATGGGCATCAACGCGCTCACCCAGATCCTGGTACCGCCGCCCAAGTACAGCGTCGACCGGCTGGTGCCCTGTCGGCTTGGCAGCTCCACCCAGGTGCGGGACCTGTTCATCATCGAGCGCGGCGCGCCACGTCTCGCCGACCTCGACGGTGCCTCGGCCCTGGAGCAGATGCTGGTCAACACCGAGGACGCCTACGGATTCCCGCCATACCGCTATCTCGCCCCTGCGCTGCGCATCAACGGCATGGACTACGACCGGCTGCGGGCGCGCGAACGGGAGATTCTCGCCGGATTCCTCTCGGGCGTGCGGACGCGGGTGCTGGCATCGGACTGCTTCGGGTGGGCGGACGAGATCCCGCGGCTGCTCGCCGAAGAGCGCCATGGATACGTCGGGCCGCGTGCCGCGGTCGAGGCCTGGCCGCGGTGGGGCATCCGGGTGGCGCCAGGCTCCGCCGGGTCCGCCGCGTGAGGGAGCGGTCCGTGCGGAAGGACGGCCCCGCTCCGGGGCCGGATGGTGGTCAGGCCCCCGGCCACGGAGCCGGGCACGGAGCGCGCCCCGCGCCCGGCGGTCCGGCCGCCGTGAGCAGGGGCACTGTCACTCCGCCCGACGGCGGACGTACGGTGCCCCGCACCCCGGCCACCGCGGGCGCCGGGATGCAGGGTTCCCTGCTGCGGGCTGCGCCGCTGACGGTGGTGCTGCTCGTGGCGGGGTTCCTCCGCTTCTGGCGGCTGACGGACACCGGACTCAACAGCGACGAGGCGGTCTACACCGGCACGGCCGCCTCGCTCTCCGGGGACAGCGAACTGGGCGCGCTCTTCCCGGTGTTCCGGGCGCACCCGGTGCTCTTCCAGTCGGTGCTCTCGCTTGCGCTGCGCGTGCATCCGGGCGACTGGACGGCGCGTGCGGTGCCTGCCGCGATCGGCGTCGTCACCGTCGCACTCACCTATGTGCTGGGGCGGCGGCTGTACGGACACCGGGCAGGCCTCGTCGGCGCACTGCTGCTCGCGGTGATGCCGTACCACGTGGTCGTCAGTCGCCAGGTTCTGCTCGACGGGCCGATGACGCTGGGCACGACCGCGACGCTGTACTGCGTGGTGCGGTACGCCGAATCGCCCGCGCCGCGGCGGTCGGGAGGAGGTGGCCGGTCGGCCGGCCACCTCTTGGCAGCTGGCGGGGCATTGGGACTTGCGGTGCTGGCCAAGGAGACCTCGGCCGTACTGCTCGGTTCGCTGTACGCCTTCTTCGCGCTGACCCCGGCCGTACGGATGCGGGCGGGGTATCTGCTGCCTGCGCTCGCCGCTTTCGGCGCGGTGGTGCTCGCGCATCCGCTGTCGCAGCAGCTGGCCGGGCACCGGAGCGCGAGTGGCAGCTATCTGTTGTGGCAGATGTTCCGGCCGGCCAATCATCCACTCACGTTCTATGCCGTCGAAGTGCCGTCCGCAGTCGGGGTGTTGGTGCTGGTTGCTGGGTTCGGCGGGCTGGTGTGGCTGCGACGCGAGAACACCTGGCGGGAGCGGCTGCTGCTGTGCTGGATCGCCGTACCGCTGCTGTTCTTCACGGTGTGGCCGGTCAAGGGCTTCCAGTATCTGCTGCCCGCCGCGCCGGTCTTCGCGGTCCTCGCCGGGCGCACGCTGGCCGCGCTCCACCTCGACGCACGGGGGCGGGCGCGGCGCTCGCTGGCCGTCCTCGTCGCGTGCACGGTGGCCGGCTCGCTGGCCGCACCTGCTTGGGCCAAGACCGCGCCGCCCACCGGGACGCGCTTCCTCGCCGGGTCCGGCGGACTGCCCGGGGGGCGGGAGGCGGGCCAGTGGGTGCGCGGTCATGCACCGCAAGGGGCCCGGTTGCTGGCGATCGGGCCGTCGATGGCGAACGTGGTGCAGTTCTACGGGCGCCGGCCGGTCTCCGCGCTGTCGGTCAGCTCCGATCCGCACCGTCGCAATCCGAGTTACCGGGCAGTGCCGAATCCGGACCGGGCGATGCGGGACGGCAGGTTCCAGTACGTGGTGTGGGACGCGTACACGGCGCGGCGCACGCCCTTCTTCACGAGGAAGGCGACGACGCTGGTGGAGCGGTATCACGGGCGGGAGGTCTTCACGGCGCGGGACGGCGAAGGCCGGGCGCTGGTGGTCGTGTTCCAGGTGAGGGGGGCGTCATGAGGGTGCTGTGGAGGGTGCTGGTCGTGCTGATGGTGGTGCTTGTGCCGGTCTCAGCTCCGGCATGGGCAGCGGCAGCGGACGGGCCCGCACCGCGCACGCCGATCAGGCACTTCGTCTATCTGATGCAGGGCGACCGGACCTTCGACCACTACTTCGGTACCTATCCGGGGGCCGACGGCATCCCGGCCGGGATCCGCATGCCACGCGATACGCGGCGGCCGACGGCCGGCTCCGTCGCTCCGTTCCCGCTGCACGGGAAGCCGCCGGTGACGCTCGCCGCCGGGCGCAGTGTCATTGCCGCGCAGTACAACGGCGGGGCCATGGACGGCTTCGTCGCGGCGTACGAGAGGCAGGGACGAGACGGTGCGGCGGCGATGGGGTACTACGACCGGCGCGATCTGCCCGTGCACTGGAACGCCGCCGACCGTTATGTGCTGTTCGACCGCTTCTTCGCGTCGTCGCAGGACGGGATCCGTGCCAACCGCGCGCTCTGGGTGGCGGGGCGGGCCGATGCCGGGGCGCCGACAGTCTTCGACCGGCTGGACGAGGCGGGCGTGAGCTGGAAGTTCTATGTGCAGGACCACAAGGCGGGGCGCAAGACCGTGCGGGTGCCGCTGGCGGCGGACGATCCGCATGTGGTCGACCTCGATGAGTACTACCGGGACTTGGAGCGAGGAACACTGCCGGCCGTCGCGTACGTCGCGAGCTCGGGCGCGAGCGAGCGGTCGGCACGGTCTGTGCCGGCCGGGCAGAAACTGGTGCGGTCACTGGCGACACAGTTGATGCTGAGCCGCTACTGGGGGTCGTCGGCGCTGCTGTGGTCGTACGACGGGTCGGGAGGCTGGTACGACCATGTGAAGCCGCCCGCGGGAAACGGATTCCGGGTCCCGGCGGTGCTGGTCAGCCCGTATGCGGCGCGGGGCAAGGTGGACCATACGGCGCGGGATGCGGCGAGTGCGCTGCAGTTCGTGGAGGAGAACTGGCGGCTGCGGCCGCTCGGGGGGCGCGTCGCGTCGGCTAACAGCCTGGGCACCGCCTTCGACTTTGCGTCGCCGCCGCGGCGTGCGGAGCTGATCCCGGACGGGTCCACGACCGAGCCGCCGGTGGCCCGCCCCGTCGACAACGCCCTGGTGTACGGGGTGTACGGGGGTGCGGTGGGAGTGGCGGCCGTGACACTGGGCGCGGCGGGGTGGCGGGGGCGGCGGGATGGAGCTGCCTAGCGGTGCGCGACGGCGGTGGATGTCCCCCACCCCGCGCCTTCCCGGAACTGCGCGCTCTGCGCGGAGCGCCCTCGCGGTTCGGATCGTGGTGGCCTTCATGGCCGCGCTCGCCATGGGCGTCGGGGTGGCCGCCACCCCCACGTACGCCGCTCCCCGGCGGAGTGTGACCGTGACTCTGCGGACCACGCCCGTCCTTGCCGGAGTGCGGTTTGTGTTCGACGGTCGGGTGTTGACCACAAATGCCCGCGGCGTCACGTCGTACACCGGGGCGCATGACTTCGAGCCTCACCGGCTGGAACTCAGCAGCACCTCCCTCACCAGCCGCAGCGCGCGTTACCGGTTCCAGCGCTGGGCTGGACAGCGGGATCCTGATCAGGCGTACCGCCCCGTCGTCGGCGGGCTGCCGCTGAGGGCCGACTACACCGTGACGGCCGCCTTCACCGCCGGGTTCCAGGTCGTGCTTCGATGCGTGGACCAGCAGGGGCGGCCGGTCGACGGTGGGCGCATCACGTCGATGACCGTACGCAGTGACACGGGCCATCTGCAGGGGGTGCCCGTCGGGCGACCCGTGTGGCTGGCCGGACTCCTCGTCGTGTACCGGAGAAGCCAATTGACCACGCGTCAGCTGACGTACTCCGTACAGACGGCGATGTCCGCCGGGACGAACGCCATCGACGCGGGGCGGCAGCGGTTCACACCCGCGAGGAACGCCGAGGTCGTCGTGACAACGCCGTTCCACGACCTGACGGTCACCGCGCGCGACGCGGTCTTCGCCGGGCCGGCGGGTAGAGCCGCCAAGGTGACGCTGCCCGACGGGTCGGTGCGGACGGTGCCGTTCGGCGCGGATCACACGGCCACGATCGGCAGACTGCCACGCGGGCAGTACCAGGTGGGCGTCTTGGGGGCGAGCGGTCAGGCCGCCACACAGCAGGTGCGGCTGTCCCGTTCACAGAAGGTGGAGCTACGCGTGGTGAGCCGCCTCGACCTGGCGACGGCCGGCGGCGGAGCGCTGCTGATGGCTGCGGCGCTGCTGCTGGCCGGCAGGCTGCTGCCCCGCAGAGACGGGCATGCGGAATGAGACGTGTCGCGTGGTGCCTGGCCGTGATGAGTCTGCTGGTCCTGGGGACGGCGCTCGCCCCGACCACGACCACGGCCCCGGCCCCGGTCCCGGCGGCCCGCGTGCCCGTACTCGCGTACTACTACCAGTGGTTCGAGGCCCACTCCTGGCAGCGTGCGAAGACCGACTACCCGCGCCTCGGCCGCTACTCGAGCGATGATGCCGAGGTCGTCGCGACCCACATCCGGTGGGCGCGCTCGGCCGGTATCGACGGGTTCGTCGTCAGCTGGAAGAGCAGCCCGGTGAACAACCGGCGGCTCGCCCTGCTGCTGTCCCTCGCCCGGGAGCAGGACTTCAAGGTCGCCGTCATCTATCAGGGGCTCGACTTCAACAGGCGGCCACTGCCCGTCACCCGGGTCGCGGCGGACTTCGTGCTGCTGCGAGACCGCTACGCCGCCGACCCCGCCTTCTTCCGTCTCGACGGCAAGCCGCTCACGGTGTTCAGCGGGACATGGGAGTACGCCAAGAACGAGGTCGAGCAGGTCACGGCGCCGGTACGGGACACGCTACTCGTACTCAACACCGAGAAGAGCACGGACGGTTACCGCCGGCTGGCCGCCGTCACCGACGGGGACGCCTACTACTGGTCCTCGGTGAACCCCGAGACGAACACCCAGTACGCCACCAAGCTCAAGGAGATGGGCGAGGCAGTCCACCGGGAGAACGGCTACTGGCTGGCTCCCTTCGCGCCCGGCTTCGACGCCCGCATGGTCGGCGGTACGAAACAGGTGCCGCGCCGTGACGGGCGCACGCTGCGTACCGAGTACGCGACGGCCGCCGCGTCCGCACCGGATGCCCTCGGGCTCATCAGCTGGAACGAATTCAGCGAGAACTCGCACATCGAGCCGTCCGTCGGCCACGGCGCACGCTATCTCGACGCCGTACGCGAACTGCGCGGCCCGCAGGGACAGCCGCCCGTGTCCGTCTCGGAGCCGGCCGGCGGACCGCCGGGCCCGCAAGGCCCCGACTACCGGCCCAATGCCCTGCGCCTCGCGGGGTGCGTCGCGGTACTCGTCGGCTCGGTGAGCGTACTGGCACGACTGAGGAGAAGGAGACACTCATGAACAGAGCGACCACAGCCATCCGCGCCGTACTCGCCCTCGCCCTGGGGGCGAGTACGGCGCTGTTCATCGCGAGACCCGCGCACGCAGATCTGCCGGGCGCCAACCCCCAGTTGACCCGCGCCCCCTATCTCACGGACGTCACCACCACGTCCGTGCAGGTGAGCTGGGCGACGACCACCCAGAGCCGGGGCGTCGTACGGTACGGCCCGCTCGGCGACTGCGCCTCGCAGACCGCCACCTCCGCCACGCTCGGCAGCCCGATCACCGTGGAAACGCAGCGCCAGTACAGCAATACGGTCGCGCTGACCGGGCTCTCGGCGGGCAGCGGCTACTGCTACCGCGTCTACACGGGCGGTGCCGGCCCCGTCGATCTGCTGGGCACACTCGCCACCCCGTCCTTCACCACCCTCGATGCGGCGGACAGCGCCGCGCCGTTCACCTTCGCCGTACTGGGCGACACCGGAGAGACCACCAACAGCGGCGTCAACGACGGCTCGGTCAATGTGCATCAGGCACAGGTGCACGCGCTGGTGGGGGCCGCCGGGGCGCGGTTCGTGATGCAGACCGGCGACATCACCCACCCGGGCACATCACAGACGCAGTACGGCGACCTCTTCCACACCGGGCCGGATGTCAGCTCGTGGTTCGGGCCTTCCTACTGGGCCAGGACCGGGATGACGCTGCCGCTCTTCGCGACCGTCGGCAACCACTCCATGACCAGCACCTTCACCTCGGTGTGGAAGGAGCCGGCGACGACCGCTGCGTCGGGCGGAGTCTTCGACCTGGTGAGCTATCCCTCGTATCTGGGCTCCGCCCCGATCAGCTATCCGACGACGTACTACGCCTTCACCACGGGCGGGGTCCGTTTCTACGTACTGGACACCGCGTGGGGGAACAGCAATACGGGAAGCGCGACCGGCGGGTCCTGCGGCTCGCACTGCAAGATCTACCAGCTGGACGCGCTGGCGCACTGGCAGCCCGGCTCGGCCGAGTACCAGTGGCTGGCCGCCGATCTCGCGGCGCATCCCACCGGGCCGAAGTTCGCGTTCTTCCACTTCCCGCTGCACTCGGACAGCGCGAGCGAGCCGAGTGACTCCTACCTCACCGGCGTGGAGAACCTGCTCGTACAGAGCGGCGTGGATCTGGTCTTCAACGGCCACTCGCACATCTACCAGCGCAATACGGCGGGGCCCGGCGGCCTTGTCTCGTATGTGACGGGCGGCGGTGGTGCCGATGTCAACTCCGTCGGCACCAAGGGGTGTGCGGCCACCGATGCGTACGCCCTGGGGTGGTCGTACAGCCAGGACCGAGGCTCGGCCTGTGGCGCGGCCCCGGTCCCGACGGACGATGCGAAGGTCTACCACTTCCTGAAGGTGCGGGTGGACGGCACCTCGGTAACGGTGACGCCCACCAACTCGCTCGGGCAGACCTTCGACGTACAGACCTATGCGGTCACGGGATGAGCCGGTAGTCAGGGAAGTTGCCCGGGAGGCGTTCGCCCCCCGGGCCTTGGGTGACGGCGTGCACGAGGAGCTTCCCGCCGACGAAGGCGCCCCGCCAGGACGCCCCGAAGCCGCCGAAGAGTTCGTCGCGGTCGCCCCGGGAACGGGGCTTTCCGTGGCCCCTCTTGAAGGCACGGATCTGCGGGGCAAGCCGTTCGTACGTCTCCTGATCGTCGGTCGAAAGGGTGGCGACCAGCGCGCCGTTGGAGGCGTTCATCGCGGCGAGCAGCTCCGCCTCCGTGTCGACCAGGACGATCGTGTCGACCGGGCCGAACGGCTCCGCGTGGTGCAGTGGCGAGGAGGGCGGCGGGCCCAGCAGGGTCACCGGCGGCAGATACGCCGACGTGTCCTGGCCCGCCAGGAACGGGCCGTCGGCCAGTGTGCCCCGGTGCAGCGGCACGGCCCCCCGGTCGATCGCCTCGGCGACCTGGTCGCCCAGCTCCTTGGCCTTCGCCGCGTTGATCAGTGGGCCGAAGTCCAGGGCCGGCAGCGGGTCGGACGGGTTCTCGACCGCCAGCGGGTGGCCGGTGCGGATGGAGCGTACGGCGGGGAGATAGGCCGCGAGGAAGTCGGCGAACAGTTCGCGCTGGACCACGAAACGCGGGTACGCGGTACACCTCTGTTTGCCGTAGTCGAAGAGCTTGGGGATCACGGCGGTCAGCGCGTCCCAGTCGCTGTAGTTCCAGATGCCCCAGGTGTTCAGGCCCTCCTACTCCAGGATGTGCCGCTTGCCGAGGTCGGCGACCGCGGTGGCGATACGGGCCCCGGTGTCGCGGCCGCCCACGAAGGAGACGCAGCCGATCTCCGGGGAGCGGACGAGCGCTTCGGAGAGCTGGCCGCCGCTGCCGCTGACCAGGGTGATGGGGATGCCTTCGCGGGCGGCGAGTGCGCTCGCGAGGGTGAGGCAGGCAACGCCGCCGTCGGTCGGGGTCTTGGCGATGACCGCATTGCCCGCCAGCGCCTGCACAAGCATGGCGTGGACGAGGACGGACATCGGGTAGTTCCAGCTGGCGATGTTGGAGACCGGGCCGGTCAGCGCGGTGCGCCCGGCCAGCATCGGCTCGATTCCGTCGACGTACCAGCGCACTCCGTCGATCGCGCGGTCGACGTCGGCCTGGGCGAGCCGCCACGGTTTGCCGATCTCCCAGACCAGCAACAGGGCGAGCAGTTCACGGTGTTCGGTCAGCGCGTCGAGGGCGGCGGCGACGCGGGCCCGGCGCTCCTCGATGGGCACATGCCGCCAGGCGCGGTGCTGGTCGAGCGAGGCGCGTACCGCCTGCTTGGCGGTGGCGGCGTCCAGCCGCGGCGGGCCCGCGATCGGGCTTCCGTCGACCGGGCTGCTGGCGGGCAGGGCGCTGCCGTCGGCCTGCCAACTCGCCGACCAGAGGTTCAGTACGCGGTCGTCCCGGAAGGCCTCGGGTGCTACGGCGAGAACGCGCTGCCAGGCGTCGGACCAGGCCGTGCCCGGCTTGAGCGTGAGAGTCGCTGCGTTGACAGTGGCTGCGGTGAGGGTGGGTGCCATGAGGGTGGTCTCCGCTCGGAAGAGGGCGGGAGTGGCCGGACGGTGGGCCGTGAGTGGGTGGCACGCACTCGGCTTGCTGATGTGGTCGGCGATGTACGCCGCGGCGCGCTCCTCGGTGTCACGCGGACGAGAAACCTATCTCCCGCAGCTCGTACATCAGTTGATAGATGAGCATGCCCGACGTGGAGACGATTCCCATGCGACCGGGCTCGGCAGCGATGTCCCGAGGCAGGGACCTCGACCGGCCTCGGCCGAATCGAGCACAGCCAGGGGCGGGCCGCGGCGGCCGGGAATCCGGTTCGCCGCGGCCACCCTGAGTCAGGACAACTGGCCGTCGTAGTCGGGCAGCTTGAACGTCCGCTCGGCGTGACCGCCCACCAGGTCACTGGACTTGTTGCCGATGTTGGCGATGATGGTGTAGCCGTTCGCCTCGATCTCCGTGCGCTTGCCGGTCTTGTACTCGCTGACCTCGTCGAACAGGTCGGGCAGATCCCGGACGTACAGACCGGAGACCGGGTATCCGACCTTCTTCAGGTTGTACGCGGTGAGCGAGTAGATGATGCCCGGACGTGCGGTGACGAAGAAGACCTCGACGCCGCGGGAGTCCGCGAAGCGGGCGAGGTCGAGGACCGGCTTGACCGCGGGGGTCGGGTACTTCCAGAAGCCGTGGAAATCCGTCTCGAGCGAGGTGTTGTCGATGTCCAGGACGATCGCCAGCTTCTGGCCGGAGGCGTTCGAGGTGCGCTGCTCGATGTAAGGGTGGGCAACGGCGGCGACGGCCGCCACATCACGCTGCCACGTCCCGTAGTCGACATCCAGAACCTGCGCGGTGGCACGGGTCGACTGTGCCGTTTGTGCCGTCTGATGTGACGCGGCCGATGCCACGGGTGTGGCCATGGTGAAAGCCAGCGCGGCGACGGTTGCCACCGACCGGATTCGCCAATTGCGTACATGCATGGGGGGGTTCTCCTGGGTTTCGGAACAGCTCAGGGCAGCCTTTCGGTCCCGAACGGACGGAAAGGGTCTTGGCATGCTCGCGGCTCATGATGTACGGAAGGCAACGTTCCCTCTACTGATCGGTAGCAAGATCGGCCCCGAGCACGCGAGACGCCCGTCGGCGACGTGCGCCGACGGGCGGTCAACGGGCGGTGTACGGGCGGACTACGGCGGGCCGAGGCCGTGCTGACCAGCAATCCCTCTCGCGCAGCGAAAACTGGCCCACGTGTGCCCAGTAGATGTCCATCTCCAGATGGACCAGCTCGGGATCGGTCTCGGCGAGCAGGACGTCGTAGAGGCGGACCCCTCGTGCGGGTGCGGCCGGTGAGCGGGCAGGGCGTTTCCAGGTGTACGTGCGGGTCCTGCGGGTCGTACGAGCGGGTCCTGCGGGTCGTACGTGCCGGCATGGTCGATCAGGCCGGGGAGAACAGATGGTCGCTGATGAGCCGGGCCGCGCCGATCACTCCGGCGGCGGCCCCCAACTCGCCGAGCACGATGGGGAGATTGCCGGTCGCCAGTGGCAGCGACTGGCGGTAGACCTGGGTGCGTACGCTCGCCAGCAGCGTGTGGCCGAGGCCGGTCACCCCGCCGCCGATCACCACGAGTCCGGGGTTGAAGAAGCTGACGAGTCCGGCGATGACCTGGCCGACGCGGTAGCCGCCGTCGCGGATGAGGTCGAGCGAGGTGGCGTCCCCGGCGGCAGCGGCGGCCGCGACATCGGCGGCGGTGAGCCGTCCCGCGCTCTCGAGCCGGGCGGCGAGCTCGTCCGACCGGCCCGTGCGGGCCGCCTCCTCGGCGTCGCGGGCGAGCGCGGCTCCGCTGAAGTGGGCCTCCAGGCAGCCCTTGTTGCCGCAGGCGCAGGCGCGCCCCTCCGGTTCGACCTGGATATGGCCGATGTCGTCGGCGCTGCCGGTCGTGCCGCGGTAGACCTCGCCGCCGACCACGATGCCGCAGCCGATGCCCGTACCGATCTTGACGCACAAGAAGTCGCCCACGGAGCGTGCGACGCCCGCGTGCTGCTCGCCCATCGCCATCAGGTTCACGTCGTTGTCGACCATGACGGGGCAGCCCAGTTCCTGGCTGCGCGCCTCGCGCACCGGGAAGCCCTCCCAGCCGGGCATGATCGGCGGCGCGACCGGCACGCCCTCGGGGAAGCGGACCGGGCCGGGGACGCCGATGCCCGCTCCGTCAAAGCCTTCGGCGAGTCCGGAGGCCCTGAGCTTGGCCGCCATCGAGAGCACCTGCTCGAAGACGGCGACCGGGCCCTCGCGTAGTCCATGGGGTGGTTGAGATGGCCGAGCACCTCCAGCTCGGCGTTGGTGACGGCGACATCGACCGAGGTGGCGCCGATGTCGACGCCGAGGAAGCGCAGGGCGGGGGCGAGCCGGATGTTGTGGGAACGGCGTCCGCCGCGCGAGGCGGCAAGGCCGTCCGCCACCACGAGACCCGTCTCAAGGAGCCGGTCGACCTCCACGGCGAGCTTGGAACGCGACAGGTCCACCTGATCGCCCAGCTGAGCACGGGAGTTGGGCCCACCGTCACGCAACAGTCTGAGCAGTCGCGCCTGATGGGCGTTCGCGGGTCGAGCGGTCATGCGTCTCACGTGCCCCTCCCCGCCTCTCGGGGCATTCCGTCGGGGTTTGGAGGGGAACGAAGCAGCGCTTTCCCCAACTGGGAAAAACTTGCGCGGAGTTCCGGCACAACTTTCTCCACAACCGGGACAAAGATCTGAGCAGTTGTCAGGTGGTCTCGGCCCCGACCGCCTTTTCGAGCACGTCGAGCACGGTGTCGCGGAGCAGCTCCACCTTGTAGCGGGTCTGCGGCAGGGGCGAGCAGCGTTCAGTGGCCGCGGTCGCGGTCGCGGCGGTGAGCAGGTTCTCAGGGGTCGGCTCACGCCCGAGCAGGGCGTCCTCGACTTCCGGCAGCCGCAGGGGCGTGTGGGCGATGCCGCCTGCAGCGACCGCGACCGCGGTGACGACGTCGTCGGAGACGGTCACCCGAGCCACAGCCTCGACCAGCGGCCATTCCGCCTTGGCGCGGCTGATGGCCCGGTTGTAGGCGGCCCGTTCACCGGGGAGCGGAGCCGGCAGAGTGACGGCGGTGAGGATCTGCTCAGGGGCGAGCAGATGGTCGCGAGTTGGGTCGGATCCGTCGCCGTACAGGTCGGCGACGCTCAGGGTCCCGAGTTCATGTACGTCGATCCGGGCGTCATAGCTGAGCAGGGCGATCGCGATCGATGAAGGGTTTGGAGCGATGCAGGGCCCTTGGTCGATCACCGCCGCGTGCAGGTGGATCCCGGTGCGTGCGGGACAGCCCTCGCCTCCGTCGCGGTAGCAACTGAAGTGGGGATTGCGGTAATACCAGCAGCGGTTGTGCTGGAGAAGGTTGCCGCCCAGTGTGCCGGCGGTACGGATCTGCGGCGTGGCCAGGGCGCCCGCCGTCTTGGTGAGGGCCGGGTAGTCCGCCTGCAGTCCGGGGGCGGCGGAGATCTCGGCCACACCGGTCAACGCTCCTATCCGCGTGGTCCCGTCGGCTTGTCGGGTGATGCCGTGCAGGGCGGGAAGCAGGGGAATCTGGACGGAGGCGCTGCGAGTGACTCCGCCGCGTCGGCGGGCGGTGGTGTCCGTGCCGCCGGCCCGCAGTTCCGCGCCGTTGTCGAGAACGGCGGCCGCGGCCTCGTCGAGGGTGCGGGGCTGGTTCACGGGCGCAGTCCTTCCAGCAGGCGGTCCGGGCGGATCGGCAGGTGATGGGGGCGCCAGCCGGTGGCGGCGTGGACGGCGTTGCCGATGGACGCGGCCACCGGCATCGTGCATACCTCTCCCAGGCCGACGCCGCCGCCGTCGACGTGATCGAAACCCTCCTCGTGGAAGTGGATGTCGATCTCGGGAATGTCGCCGATCCCGGGGATGCGGTAGTCCTCGAGGTTGTCGGTCAGTACGACACCGGTCAGCGGGTCGGTGATGCGCTCCTCGTACAGGGCGTAGCCGATGCCCTGGATGACGCCCCCCTGGCACTGGTTGAGGGCAGCAGCCGGCGAGTAGATGCGACCGGCGGCGATCCCGCCCCAGACGCGCGTGACGCGCGTGTGGCCAAGGCGGGTGTCGACCTCGACCTCGGTGACATGAACGGCGCCGGTGAAGCCCCTGCCGATGATCACGCCACCGACCCGTACGGGAGTGGCGTAGCCACGGCGGTCCCGTCGGCGCTTGCCGACCACCCGCAGGCCCTCGCCCTCCGCGAGAAGCTGTTCAACGGAGCCGCCGGTGCCCTGCGCCGCCTTGGCGGCCAGCGCGGAGCGCAGGCGCACGGCGGCATCGCGGGCGGCGGGCGCGATCGACGGGGTGGTCCGGCTGCCGCCCGAGGTGGGTCCGTGGACGGTTCCGGTACGGCCGATGTCGACGCGTACCCGATCCGGACGCAGCCCCAGTTCGGCGGCGATCACGTCGGCGATGACGGACCGGGCGCCCTGGCCCATGTCCTGGGTGGCCGTGCGGGCCACCACGATGCCCTCTTCGACGGTGAGTTCGACCTGCGTAGCCGGGTCGAGGAAGTACATCCAGTTGGCGGCGGCGACGCCGACGCCGCGCCGGAAGCGGCCGGTCCGGGAGCCGACGGCGGGCCGCTGCGTCCACAACGGCAGAGTCGCTGCCACGTCGTACAGAGCTCGCCGCTTGGCGTTGCCGTCCCAGCGGCGGCGCAGCGCGATGGGGTCTTCCCCCCGGCGGTGGGCCGTTTCGTCGACGGCTTGCTCCAGTGCCCAGGCCAGGGGCGGCCCGCCGGGTCCGCGGAAGGGGGCGGCAGGAGGCCGGTGGGTGACGATGTCGAAGTCCCGTAGCCGCCGCGGGGCGTTCCCGTAGATGAACCGCGCCAGCGCGGCCACGCCCGAGCCGACGGACGTGCCGCCGTCTCCGTGCACATCGAGGGTGAGCGCGGCAAGATTCCCGTCGTCGTCGGTGAGCATGGCGATGTCGGCCCGGGTGCCGGGCCGGTGGCCGCCGTCGGTGAGTTCCTCGGCCCGGCTCAGCACGACCCGCACCGGGGCCGTGTGCAGCCGGGCCAGTTTCGCCGCGGCGACGATGTCGCTGGTCAAGGTGAGTTTCGAACCGAATCCGCCGCCGACGTGGACTGCGTAGGCATGCACCTGCCCGGGTCGCAGACCGAATCGCTCGGCGGCGCGCTCGGCAACCTCGGCGACAGCCTGGGTGGATACCCAGAGATGAAGGTCGCCGGCGCGGTCCCACGACGCCAGGCACGCGTGCGGCTCCAGCGGTGTGTGGACCTGTGGTTCGGTCGTGAAGGTGGCCTCGACCAGACGCCGGTCCTCGCCGCGCGCGCGGGCCTGCTCGATCCGCTTCAGGGCGAGCGAGCCACGCCAGTTCATCCGCACCGGGCCGCGTACGTTCCCGTCCCACTTGGCCGGTGTCATCAGCCCCTCGGCAGAGGTGGGGGCCTGCTTCCGTTCCTCCTTGGTGGGATAGACGACGAGACTGTCCGGGCGCTCGGCCCGGGCCAGGTCGACGGTGGCGGGCAGGACCTCGTACTCCACCTGGACCCGCTCGGCGGCGGCGTGGGCCTCGGCGAGCGTCCCGGCGGCGACAGCGGCGATCGGCTGGCCGACGTATCGGACCGTGCGGTCGGCGGGCAGCAGGTCGACGAGCCGGTCTCCGCCGGTCACCGACCTGACGCGGGCATGCGCGTGCCGGGAGCGGATGATGACCCCGTCGAGGAGGCCGTCCGGCTGGACGTCCGTCGTGTACAGGGCCTGGCCGGTGATCTTCTCCATCGCTTCCACGCGGGGCGGCGGAGCGTCATCCGTGTCGTGTGCGCCCGTGCACGCCGCAGCGACAGCCGCGTAAATCCCCTCGTACGCACCGCAGCGACACAGGTGTCCCGCCAGAGCATCGGCGATCTCAGTCCGCGACGGAGCGGTGTCGCCGTGCACGGCCCGCCAGCGGTCCACGAAACTCGAGGCTTCCATGACGAACCCGGGCGTGCAGTAGCCGCACTGCAGCGCGTCATGCGCCGCGAAGGCCCGTTGCACCGGGTGCTTGCCCTGCAGACCCTCCACGGTGGTGACGGCCTTGCCCTCCAGGACTGCCGCCGGAGTCAGGCAGGCGACCTTCGGGACACCGTCGACGTGGACCGTGCACGCCCCGCACACACCCGCCCCGCAGACCAGTTTCGTCCCGGTCAGGCCCAACGTGTCGCGCAAGAGCTGGACCGCGGTGGCGTCTGGTTCACTCCCGACCTGACGCGCAGATCCGTTGACCGTTACATCCATTTGCGAAAGTCCTTGGAAGAGGAGAGAAGCCCGGTACCTGCCGCTTGTCGCTGCCGCGCGGCCCGCTTGCTGCAGTCGAGACAACCCTGGTGGCTCACGAGCGCAACGGGATGAGCAAAAACTGCTCATTTCCGGTTCCGGCACGGCACCCGGGCACCCGCATCAGCTTCAAGTGCCATGTGTTCTTGAGTGTCAGTTTGCTGCCACAGACGGTTCCCGGCACGCCACGCACAAGACGGGTGGTCCCCGTTGCACAATCTGACGTTTCACGCATAGAGTGTCAGCATGACAAGTCGAGGGCGAGCCATGAACTCCCGACTCGATCAGGTGCTCGACGCGGCGTACGTGACCTTCACCAAGCACGGCGTGCGCCGCACCACCATGGAAGACATCGCCCGGGCGGCGGGCATGTCCCGCGCCGCCGTCTACCAGTACGTACGCAACAAGGACGACGCCTTCCTGCGGCTCGCCGAACGCCTGCACGGGCAGGCGTTGGCCCAGGCCGAACGGGCCGCGGTCGCCGAGGGCACGGCCCACGAACGCATCCGCGGGATCCTCGGCGCCAAGCTCGACCTCTTCCAGAAAGTCGTCGAGGACTCCCCGCACGCCTCGGAGCTGATCGACACCACTGACCGGCTCTGCGGGCCGACCGTTCAGCAGTTCACCAAGGACCTGCACGACCTGCTCACCGAAGCCTTCGCCACGGCCGGCACCACGACAGTGACGCCGACGCAGGCCGCTGACATCGCCATCGCCCTTGTTCTGGGCCTGGAATTGACGCCGGACGGTGCCGCGCTGCTGCGCCCCGCCACCGAAGCCCTCATCGTCGGACTCACCGAGAGAGACACCCCATGAACGCATCGCCCGGGCCGCTCACACCTGATGCGCCGGCCCATGCCGCCGCAGAGCGCTGCGGACCTTGAGAGGTGCTGTGACCGTGCCTGGTTTTGCGGATGTGTTCGTTGGCCGGGGCGAGCAGTTGGGGCTGTTCACCCAAGGGCTGGCGAATCGACGGTGCCAGGGATTCGTCGTGTCCGGGCCGGCGGGCGTGGGCAAGTCGCGGCTGGTCGAGGAGTGCCTGGCGCGGGCGGCGGGCAAGGGGCTCCGGGTTGCGCGGGCGACCGCAACCGCGGCGGCAGGGATGGTTCCGTTGGGTGCGATCGCTCATCTGGTGCCGGCGGGGGCGGATTTGTCCGATCCGGTGACGGGCTTCGCCGCAGTGGCACGGCAGTTGGCCGGTCGGGACGGGCGTGAGCTGATTCTGCTCATTGATGACGTACACCTGCTGGATGCCGTCTCGGCGGTACTCCTGCGGCAGTTGATGGATGCGGGTGTGGTGCGACTGCTCGGGACGATCTGCTCCGGTGCGCCGGTGGGGGATGCGGTCGAGGCACTGTGCCGCGGCGACGCAGTGTGGCGGGTGGATCTGGCGGAGCTGGACCGTGGCGACGTCGAGGAGCTGTTGCAGGCGGTGCTGGGCGGGCCGGTGGCGCAAAGGACGCTGCGGGAGCTGTATGCGGCAAGCCGTGGCAATGTGCTGTACCTGCGGGAGCTGGTGACCGGTGCGCTGGACCGGGGGGCCCTGGTAAGCGACGGAGAGATCTGGGAGTTGGCGACTGGTCCGGTTCGCGGGACGAGCCGGCTCGTGGAGCTGATCAGTGCGCGGCTGGCCGCGGCCGGGGCCGGGGCTCGTCCGGTACTGGAGTTGCTGGCGCTGTGCGAACCGCTGTCCCTGACCGACGCGGAGCAGGTCGCGTCACCTGAGGCGGTGACCGGGCTGGAGTACGCCGGGTTGGTGCGGGTGGGACAGGACGGACGGCGCACATCGGTGGCGCTGGCGCACCCGTTGTACGGAGAAGTGCTGCGAGCCGGCCTCCCGGTGACGCGTCGACGGGCGCTGCTGTTGCGCCAAGCTCGAAGGGTCGAGGCACGAGGCATGAGACGTCGCGCCGACGCGCTGCACGTCGCGTCCTGGCGGCTTACGGCGACCGGCACGGCTGATCCTGCGGCGCTGACCGAGGCGGCGGCGCTGGCCCGGTACGCCCACGACTACGGGCAGACCCGTGCGCTGCTGCAGGCTCTGCCCGAAGAGCACCACACCACCGCCACCCGCCTGATGCTGGGCGAGGCACTGTTCGAGCTGGGCGAACCGCAGCGGGCCGAGACAGTGCTGGCCGCGGCCGTCGCGGGTGCCGAGAGCGAGAGGGACAGGCTGGCGGTCACGATGGCGCGCACCTTCAATCTGTTCTGGGGGGCCGCGGAGGCGGACGAGGCGCTGGCCGTCAACGACGCCGCCCGCGCTCGGGCCACGAATGCTGACGCCGTGCGGATGCTGCAGTACTGCGAGGGGTCCATGCGGATCGCCTCGGGCGAGGCGGTACGTGGCCTGGCCCTGCTGGAGGACATGGAAGAAGACATCCACCACGCTCCCGACCCGGTGGCCTGGCTCACCGGCGCCTTGATGAAGCCACTCGGGCTGGAACTGGTCGGCCGCACCGGCGACGCAGTGGCCTGGGCCGAACGCGCCTACGCCGCCCACCTCACAGTCGACCACCACACCCTCTATCCCCACCCGGCAGTCCAGCTGATCTCGGTGAACCACGCTCTGAGCAGCCATGGACGGCTGGCCGAAGCCCGCGAGGTGGGCCGGCGCGGCTACGCCGAGCTCGCCCGGGTCATCTCAACTCCCGTACCTCAGATCTGGCTGGCCTGCAGTCTGGGCCGCACCGAGTGGCTGGCCGGGCACCCGGCAAGTGCCCGCCGCTGGTACGCCGAGGCCGCCGCGCTGGCTCGCGCATCCCACCACATCAGGCCGCTGGGCCCGGCACTGAGCGGTCTGGCCGCCTGCGCAGCGGTACTCGGCGACCTCGATGCAGCCGAACTGGCCTGCGCCGAAGCCCGGAAGTACCTGTGGCCGGACGTCTTCGCGGCCGAGGAGTATCTGGGACGAGCCTGGCTGCATGCCGCCCGGGGCCACCTCGCCCAGGCCCGTACGGTCCTCGCCGACGCGGCCCGGTGCGCCCGCACCGCCGGCCTGATAACTCCTGAGGCCCAGCTGCTCACCGACATCGCCCGCCTCGGCGGCGCCAAGAAGGTGGCCGGGCGGCTTGCCGAACTCGCCCGCCAGAGCGACGGCGTGCTCACCGGCACCGGCGCCCGCCTGGCCGCCGCCCTGGCCGCCGACGCACCCGACCAACTCCTCGCCGTCGCCATCGCATTCGAGCAGGCCGGCGCCGACCTGCTGGCCGCCGAAGCCGCGACCGCAGCCGCCGCCGCATGGCAACGGGCCGGTCAGGCCCGCCGCGCCACCGCCGCCACCGGCCTGGCCGCCGCCATCGCCGGCCGCTGCGAGGAAGCCCGCACCGCACTGCTGACTGCCGCCGCCCCCACCGCCCGGCTCACCGACCGAGAGCGCGAAGTCGCCCTGCTGGCCGCCACCGGCACCCGCAGCAAGGACATCGCCGACGCCCTGCACCTGTCGGTGCGCACCGTCAACAACCACCTCCAGCACGCCTACGCCAAACTCGGCGTCACCACACGCCGCCAGCTCGCCGACGTCCTGGAACGGTCCGAACCACAGCAGGGACCCGCGCCTCGCCCCGCCATACAGGACGCCACCGGCCACCGCGCCGACCTGTTGCGGGTTCTCCGAGGTGAACGCCCCGGTGCTCGGGCCGAGTTCACCACGAGCGGATCACCCGGCTGAGCCGAGGGCGCGAGCGGCCCGTCCTACTGCTCGCGTTGGTGGTAGGTGTTGCGCGTGTGCTCCGTGTGCGCCCGCATGACCTCCGTCGCGCGCTGCTCGTCACGGTCCGAGATCGCAGCGATCAGCGCCCTGTGCTCGATCCACGACTGGCGGCCGCGCTGCCGTGCGACAGGTGTGTAGTACCAGCGCACCCGGCGGTCCACCTGCGCCGCCAGCCCGGCCAGCACGGGATTTCCCGCGAGTTCCATCACCTTGGCGTGAAAGGCCGCGCTGGCGGCCACGGCCAGGTCCACATCGTCTGCGGCGACGGCCTGTTCGCCCTGTGCGCAGAGCTCTTCGAGCGCGGCGATGCCCGCGGAGCCGGAGTTCGCGGCGGCCAGCCGGGCGGCCTCCGCCTCCAGGAGCGTACGGACCGACAGCAGCTGGTCCGCCTCCGCCTCGATCGGCTCATGGACGAACGCGCCCTGCGCCGGGCGCAGATCGACCCAGCCCTCGGTGTTGAGCCGCTGCAGCGCCTCGCGTACGGGCTGGCGGGACACGCCCAGCTGGCCTGCGAGTTCGCTCTCGACCAGGTGCTGGCCCGGGCGCAGCGTACGCGTGGTGATCAGCTCGAGCAGTGCTTCGTAGACCCGCTCACGCAGCGGACCGGGGCGTTCCAGCCTGGGCACGGTTCCCTGCGGCAGTCCTGCTGACAACATCACGGTCCCCCTCCCGGGCCGGCAACGGCGAGCGGGTAATTGGCTATCGTCTACAGTCTACCGAGCGCAATCCCCGCCGACCGGGATCCGCGTCATCTCCGGCCGGTGTCGAGCAGTTCCTCCAGCCGGTCGAGGAAGGCGCGCTGACCCGGCACCAGCTTCTGACGCGCCTCGTCCATGCCGGTCCATTCGGCACGGTCGATCTCGGGGAACTCCTGCATCCGGCCCGAGCGCATGGGCCACTCCATGGTGAAGGTGCCCGGCACCACGAGGTCCGTGTCGAGGTCGCCCTCCAGCGCCCAGACGGTGACGATCTTGCCGCCCGGCTGCCGCGCTTCGCCGAGCGGCAGCCATTCACCCTCGGGCGGCGCGAGGCCCAGCTCTTCCTCGAACTCCCGTCGGGCGGCCGCCATCGGCTCCTCCTCCGGGGTGTACTCACCCTTCGGCACGGACCAGGCCCCGACATCGCGGGCCTCCCAGAAAGGCCCTCCCATATGCCCGATGAGAACCTCGGTATCCGTACTCCGCCTGCGGAACAGCAGCAGGCCCGCGCTTCGCTTCACCGCCATGCCGTTCAGTCTGCCCCGGTCCGGCGACACTCCGCGCGCGTTTGACAGCAGTCGGTGAGCTCACCGCTGCCGGACCGGTCCCTGAGCACTCAGGGGCAGCGGATGACCTGACCCGCGTACGAGAGATTGCCGCCGAAGCCGAAGAGCAGTACCGGGTCGCCCGACTCGATCTCGCCGCGCTCGACCAGCTTGGAGAGCGCCATCGGGATCGAGGCGGCCGAGGTGTTGCCGGACTGGACCACATCGCGGGCGATCACGGCGTTCACCGCGCCGATCTTCTGGGCGACCGGCTCGATGATCCGCAGATTCGCCTGGTGCAGGACGACCGCGGCCAGCTCCTCGGGCGTGACTCCGGCGCGCTCACAGACCTTGCGGGCGATGGGCGGGAGCTGGGTGGTGGCCCAGCGGTAGACGGACTGGCCCTCCTGCGCGAAGCGGGGTGGGGTCCCCTCGATCCGTACCGCATGACCCATCTCCGGGACCGAGCCCCACAGGACGGGGCCGATCCCGGGCTCGGCGCCCGGGGCGGTCGCCTCGACGACCGCGGCGCCTGCGCCGTCGCCCACGAGCACACAGGTCGTACGGTCGCTCCAGTCGGTGACGTCGGCCATCTTGTCGGCCCCGATGACCAGCGCGCGGGTCGCTGATCCGGCCCGTACGGCGTGGTCGGCCGTGGCGAGCGCGTGCGTGAACCCGGCGCAGACGACATTGAGGTCCATGACGGCGGGCGAGCCCATGCCGAGCCGGGCCGCGACGCGGGCCGCCGTGTTCGGCGAACGGTCGATCGCGGTGGAGGTGGCGACCAGGACGAGATCGATGTCGGCGGGCACGAGACCGGCGGCGGCCAGCGCCTTCGCGCCGGCGTGCGCGGCCAGTTCGTCGACCGGCTCATCGGGTCCCGCCACATGCCGGGTCTCGATCCCGACGCGGCTGCGGATCCACTCGTCGCTCGTGTCGACCATGGCCGCCAGGTCTTCATTGGTAAGCACCTTGGCGGGCTGGTAATGGCCGAGCGCGACGACGCGTGAGCCGGTCATATGTGGTCCCCCTCGTCCGGATACAGGAATCACCCAGTCTTGGCTGCTACCACCCGGTACGGCGGCATGTGATCCCACAGGATTCGGGGTGCTGAATTTGGAGCTTCCCGAAGGGTGTGACGAACACCTGACACCCATGGAGGATACTGTAGACAATATTCTGTCGACGCTTTTCCCGCAGCTTCCCTCATCACCAGGGGCCGCGGGGTGTGTCCGTCTGTGCCGGAGAATGACATCGTCAAGGATCGCTTCGGCTTCCAGCACGTACAGAATCGGAATTGATCACCATGGGACGGGTCACCGAGCGCCGCCGCACCATCCGCATCAGGGACGGCGCTGTCACGTCCCGCCCGGACACCCTCGTGGCCGAGGAGCCGCTGGAGATCCGCCTCAACGGCAAGCCGCTCGCCATCACCATGCGCACCCCCGGCGACGACTTCGCGCTCGCGGCGGGCTTCCTGGTCAGCGAGGGCGTGCTCGGCTCCGCGGCCGACGTACGCAACATCGTGTACTGCGCCGGGGCCAAGGACGACGGCACGAACACCTACAACGTGGTGGACGTCCAGCTCGCGCCCGGCGTGCCCGTCCCCGACATCACCCTCGAACGCAACGTCTACACCACCTCCTCCTGCGGTCTGTGCGGCAAGGCGAGCCTCGACGCCGTACGCACCACCGCCCGCTTCCCGATCGCCGACACTCCCCCGGTCCGTGTCGAGCCCGCGCTGCTCTCCGGCCTCCCCGACCGGCTGCGGGCGGCACAGCGGGTCTTCGATCGGACCGGGGGGCTGCACGCGGCCGCGCTGTTCTCCGAGGAGGGCGAACTGCTCAACATCCGGGAGGACGTCGGCCGCCACAACGCGGTCGACAAGCTGATCGGCCGGGCCCTCCAGGACGACCGGCTGCCGCTGGCCCGGGTGATCCTGCTGGTCTCGGGACGGGCCTCGTTCGAGCTGGCGCAGAAAGCGGTGATGGCCGGCATCCCGGTGCTTGCCTCGGTCTCCGCGCCCTCCTCGCTCGCCGTCGACCTGGCCGCCGAGACCGGTCTGACCCTGGTCGGCTTTCTGCGCGGCGCCAATATGAACGTGTACGCGGGCGACCGGCGCATCGCCCTGAGCACCGAGGTCTGAGGCGTGTCCGCCGCACGGGATACGTCAGCGGACCACGTCCACGAAGACCGGGTTGGTGTAGCACCAGGTGTCCAGCCACGGGTCGCCGTTGCCCGGCTCATGCGGAATCGGACCGTGCGGGTCGATCGCCGCGCCCAGGAAACCGGACCCATTGCGCTTGCCGTCGCTGCCGCGCAGCCGCAGATAGAAGGACTCCTCGGCCCTCCCCACCGGGATGCGCAGCGTGTAACGGCCGGTGCGGCCCTCGACGTCGGCGGTGTGCACGACGCGGGTATCGGGTGCCCGCCACTCGTCGCGGTCGGCGACCGGGCCGCAGACCGCGCCGCGGATCACATCGAGGTGCGCCAGTCGCGGTACCTCACCGTGGTGATTCGGGCGTGAGGCCGTGGTCAGGGTGACATTGAGGACGATCTTCTCGCCGCGTCGTACGCGCAGCCGACCGCCCAGCGTCACACCGCGGCCGATGCCGTGCTCCCGGTTCACCCGTACGTCGATGCCCTCGATGAGCTGACCGTGGTCGACCCAGACCCGGCCCGCCCGCAGGCCCGCCATCACATGCCGGTAGCCGTAGCGGGTCACGCCGACATGCGTACGGCTGAACTGGCCGGGCCAGAAGTCCCCGCCGGGCTGCGGCTGGGTGGTGTTGACCGGGTCGGGCAGCCGGCCGGTGTTGTCGAAGTTCTGACCGGGCAGCCAGTCGCCGTTCTTCCAGGTGTCGTACGCGACGCGGTGCACGTCGGAGTTGGAGGTGATGGAGAACAGCCGGCCCTCGGCAAGCATCGAGTCCCACAGCCCGCCGACCGTCGCGGTCGCCCAGTCGAAGCCGCCGTACGTCACATAGGCCGCCGCCGGGTAGCCGGGCCAGGAGTTCTCGGACGGCTTGTTCACATACTCGCCGCGGATGCTGTTCGGTCCGGCCCAGCCGGGGAAGGCACCCGCCTGGGCGCCGGGCGCGCCCTCCATGCCGATCATGATGCCGGGAGCGGCGTCCCGCCAGCCGCGCATCTCGTGCGGGGAGTCGATGCCCAGGCGCAGCGGGTGGTTGGCGAGGACCAGCACGTCATCGACATAGCCGCAACGACGCTGCTCCTCCAGCCACTTGAGCGCCTTGACGGCGTGGGCCTCGTTGCGCGCGGTGTCCGGGTGGCCGGGTGCGCCCGCGGTGTAGCCGAGGAGTTTGCCGTCGTACTCCTGCTCGAAGCGGGTGAGCAGTTCGACCTCGTGGCGGCCGGGCGGTGAGAAGACGGTGCAGTGCTCGGCGCCGGGGATGTACCACTCCAGGCCCTGGAAGATCAGCATGCGCCGGTTCTCGGCCCGGGCCCTGAGGATCTCCTCGTGCTCGGCCCGGGCGCCGCCCGCCTTGTGGTGGCCGATGTTGCTGTGCTCGGTGAGGACCATCCAGTCCAGGCCGTACTGGGATGCCGCGCCCGCGAGCTGGGAGAAGGTGTACTTCGCGTCATGACTGTAGACCGAGTGCACATGGTGGTCGCCGACGAGATAGGAGAGGGCGGGGTCGCCCAGGGCCGGGGTGTGCGCCTCGGCCGCGGTGGGCGCGAGCAGGCTCCCGGTCGCGAAGGCGGCGCCGAACAGGCCCGCGCTGCGCAGCAGTCCGCGCCGGGAGAGTCCCTGCGGGTCGAGTGAGTCGGCGGGTATTGCGGGGTCGGCCCAGCGCGGCAGGGGCTGATCGTTTCTGTGCACGGTGTCCTTCTCCTTGGCTGGCTGAGCGGTCAGGCGTTCATGAAGTCGGGGGCGGGCAGGGCACGTTCGACGATCCGGATGTCGCCGAGCCAGCCGTGCATCAGCTGGTCGAGGGTGCCGCCGTATTCGTAGCCGCCGAGCAGCCAGGGCAGGCCGAGGGTGGCGAGTCCGGTGGTACGCGTGGCGGGGTTACGGGCGACCGGGCAGCCGTCGACGTACATGGTGGTGTGCTGTCCGTCGTTGACGACGGCCGGGGCTGTCGAGGTCGGGACGCCAACTGGCAACGTTGTCAGCGGTGTTCCGATGAGACAGGGCGACGGCGGGGGTGGCGGCGGCAAGCCCAAGTCCCGCGGCAGCGGTCGCGGCGCCGGTGAGCCCGGCCACACGCAGGACGGTGCGACGACTGGCGGTGGGGCCGGCCGACAGCGGGCCGTCGGGCTGGTGGAGCGGACTGCACATGGACTCTCCGCGGGACGATCGACGGGGTGATCGAGTGCACGGTAGCGAGGGGCCGTGGTCGGCAGCGGCGCCGGAACGACGACGGCTGGGCGAAGAGTTCGTGAATGCGAGTGGCTGGATTCGGTCGGCCGACGGGCCGGGCGGCTCCCGCGCCGGGCGCCGACCTGCTGACCTCAGTCGGCGGTGGCGGTGGCCGACTCGGGGCTTTCGTGGCGCGCGGGGATACGGACGGCGATGAGTGCCACATCGTCGCTGCTGGCCTGTGCGAGGCCGGTGAGCAGCTCGTCGCAGAAGGACTCCAGGGGTTCCTGGGCGAGGGCGGCGGCGTGCTGGCGCAGCCGGGCGGCGCCGCGGTCGAGGATTTCGGTGCGCCGTTCGATGAGGCCGTCGGTATAGAACAGGACGGTGGAGTTCGACGGCAGAACTTCGGTGGCGTCAGGACGTAGTTGGGTGGAATTCACCCCCAGCAGCATGCTGCGGCCCTCCGTCAGGAATCGCGTGTCGCCTTCCGCGGTGATCAACAGCGGCGCGGGATGGCCGGCGGCGGCGTATTGCATACTCCACCGCTGATGCTCGTCGGGCTTCACCACCAGTGCGTAGATGCAGGTCAGGGTCTGGTGCGGGTAGAGAATGCTGATAGCTGCGTCCAGCCGGCCCAGGATCTTGCCCGGTGGCTCTTTGCGGTCGCTGGCGATGCCGCGCAACATGTTCCGCATGTGGCTCATGGTCACGGTGGCCTGCAGGTCGTGGCCGGCGACGTCTCCGATGATGAGGGTCATGGCACCGCCGGGCAGCACGAACGAGTCGTACCAGTCTCCGCCGACCTGGGAGGTGGCCAGGGCGGGCTGGTAGCGGGCGGCGAGCTCGAGGTATCCGTCGGTGGGCAGATCGGGCAGCAGGGAGCGTTGGATGCGCTCCCCCGTACGCTGGACCTCGCCGTGCAGACGTGCGTTCTCGACGGCGAGCGCGACGCGGTGTGCCAGGTCCTCCGCCAGCGGAAGACTGCCCTCGTCCAGCGCACCGGTAGCCGCTGTGCGTGCCAGTGTCAGGGCGCCCACTACCTGGCGGCGGGCCCGCAGCGGCGCGATCACCACCGTCTCGGCTCCCAGGTGGTCGAAGAGTTCCAGCTCCCTGGCGTGCAGTGGATCGGGTGCGCCTGCGGGTGCGGTGAATTTCGTGACGAGCAGTGGGCCGGCGCCCCGCAGCGCGCGGGCCACCGACGCGGCCGACTCCTCGGACACGGGTGGCAGCTCACCCTCGTACAGGCCGGGTGACAGCAGATCCGACTCACGGTGCTCGATCACCCGTCGGTGCAGGCGGCCGTGTTCGTCGAACAGATCCACCGCGCACCAGTCGGCGAGACCCGGCACCAGCGTGCGGCACAGGCGTCGCAGTCCCTCGCCGATGTCGAGGGTGCCGGCCAGCGCCTCAGAGGCGTTGGTCAGCAACGTCAGCCGGTCCAGGGCGTGCTGTACTGCCCGGTCCACCTCATGGACGGCCTCGGCCGGCTCATCGTGACTGTGCGACTTCGACCCCATGCACATGCACCTCTTCCGCGTCTGCCGGTCCGGCCGCAGTCGAGGGCGACCTGCTCAGTGGTCGGAGTAACTGAAGTCCCCTACGGTCCAGGCGCTCACGTCCTTGATGGCGATGCGGTACATCCCGCCGGTCTCCGGAATCCCGAGACTGCCCTGGAGGATCCTCGCGACATGAAAGTGCAGATGTGAGGGTCGGTCGCCCTGCTGGGCGGAGGCGCCCGCCACGGCGGTCACAAAAATTGCGGCGAACGGGCCGAGCCGGTCCGAATCCTTGAGGACCTCAGCCACCCGCGCCCTCCACATGGCCTCAGGAGCCAGCCGTCCGGTGATGACGGCACCGGGGACAACCACGGTCAGGGACATCTGATTGGTTTGCTCCGACTCCACCATGGCGGCGACGTCGACGAGCAGATCATCAGGCTTCGACATGAGTACCGATTCTACTCTGCGCCGACCGCTGGACGGGGCCGGAACCCCGGCCACAGTGCGGGCCGACGGCTTCTGACCGGCAGCACATCTGTGCCCGGCCGGCGATGCGGGTCGATGCCACGTCAGCCCCGGCGCGAGCTGCGGGCGCGGCGCCGGGTTTCCGCCGGGGCCGGGATCGTCTGGAGTTCGAGCGTGGCCGGGAGTTCCGCAAGGCCCGGGCCGCCCGACCGCACCCAGGCCAGGATGTCGTCCGTCGCGTCGTCGTCCAGCGCCCAGCCGATCCAGGCCGCGCGAGCTCCTCGACGGCGGCCCTCCGTGGAGGGCTGGACCACGATCACATTCGCCTGGCCGCAGGGGCCGAGGCAGTCGCTCGTACGCACCGCGAGGCGCCCGTCGGAGTCCGCGGCGGCCTCGCGCAGCCTGGCGAGCTGGCCCTCGTGGTCGGTGCCGGGGTTCTTGCGGGCGTCACCGCAGCAGCAGCCGCGGCATACGACCAGGGTGCAGGGGCGGGGCCCGAAGGGGCGTATGGCGTACGTCGTCACCCGGCGATCTTGTCAGTCGCAGGGCGCGTCGGGGTCGGCGATGCGCCCCAGCAGGGCGACGAATTGATCACGTTCGGCGGGGGTTCCTGCCCGAACTGGCCGTGATCCACGAGTCGATGGCCTCCCCCGTCCCCGGGGAAAGCCATCGCCCCCGCATCCCGCGACCTCCGCTTCGCCAGCACCACACACACCATCAACTGCATCTGATGAAAAAGCATCAACGGCAGCACAGCCGCCGCCGCCTGCGCCCCGAACAGCACAGTCGCCATCGGCAACCCCGCCGCCAAGCTCTTCTTCGACCCCGCGAACTGGATCGCAATCCGGTCCGCCCGCGCGAACCCCAGCCGCTTCGCCCCGTACCACGTAAGCAGAAGCATCGCGGCCAGCAGCACCGCCTCCACCCCCAGCAGCGCCACCAGCCGCACTGGAGTCACCTGGTGCCAGACGCCCGCGACCATGCCCTCGCTGAAGGCCGTGTAGACGACCAGCAGGATCGACGCCCGGTCGACATACCCGAGCGCCCTCTTCCGACGCGTCAGGAACCCGCCGACCCAGCGCCTCAGCAGCTGCCCCGCCAGGAACGGCACCAGCAGTTGCAGGACGATCCTGATCAGCGAGTCCGTCGAGAAGCCGCCCGCGCTCCCGCCCAGCAGGAGCGCCGCCAGCAGTGGGGTGAGCACAATGCCGGCGAGGCTGGAGAAGGAACCCGCGCAGATCGCCGCCGGCACATTGCCGCGCGCGATCGAGGTGAAGGCGATCGAGGACTGGATCGTCGACGGGACGAGGCAGAGGAACAGCAGCCCGCTGTACAGCTGCGGAGTGAGCACCTGGGGCTCAAGGACCCGCGCCGCGAGGCCCAGTAGCGGGAAGGCCAGGAACGTCGCGGCCAGCACCGTCAGATGGAGCCGCCAGTGCCGCAGACCGTCCAGCGCCTCGCGCGTCGACAGGCGCGCGCCGTACAGGAAGAAGAGCAGCGCCACCGCCCCGGTCGACGCTCCGCCCACCACATCGGCCGCCGCACCAGACGCCGGGATCAGTGCCGCGAGGCCCACCGTCCCCAGCAGCGCCATGATGTACGGATCTGCCGGCAGCCAGGACGGCAACTGCGGCGTGCGGCGGCTCATGTGCCCACTTTGCTCTCGGTACGGGTGGTGTCCTTCTCCATGCTCCCCCTGGCCGGGCCGATCGGGAATCCCGGACACCGCTCTGACTGTCATCACGATTCGCGATAGCGAGCTAAGCTCGAAGGGTGTACGACCCGGCCCAGCTCCGCACCTTCCTCGCCGTCGCGCAGACCCTGAGCTTCACCCAGGCGGCGCGCCGCCTCGGACTGCGGCAGTCGACGGTGAGCCAGCATGTGCGGCGGCTCGAGGACGCGACCGGGCGGCAGCTGTTCGCGCGGGACACGCACAGCGTGGAGCTCACCGAGGACGGCGAGGCGATGCTCGGCTTCGCCCGTACGATCCTGCAGGCGCACGAACGCGCGTCCGCGTTCTTCGCGGGGACACGGCTGCGCGGGCGGCTGCGCTTCGGGGTCTCCGAGGACTTCGTGCTGACCCGGCTCCCGGAGATCCTTCAGTCGTTCCGCCGCGATCACCCTGAGGTCGATCTGGAGCTCACCGTCGAGCTCTCCGGCACGCTGCACAAGCGCCTCGAGGCGGGCCGTCTCGATCTGGTGCTCGCCAAGCGGCGCACCGGTGACACCCTCGGCGAGCTCGTCTGGCAGGACACCCTGACCTGGATCGGCGCTCCGCAGCTGCGGCTCGACCCGGACCGCCCGGTGCCGCTGATCGTCTTCCCACCGCCCGGCATCACGCGCGCCCGTGCCCTGGAGGTGCTTGAGGCGCACGGCCGCCCTTGGCACATCGCCTGTACGAGCACCAGCCTGAGCGGCCTGATCGCGGCTGCACAGGCAGGTCTCGGCGTGATGGCCCACACCCGCGGTCTCATCCCGCCGGGCCTGGTCCCGGTCCCCGCCCGCGCCGGCCTGCCCGAACTGGGCGATGTGGACTTCGTACTGCTGCACAACCGCCGAGCGGGCGCGCAGCACGGCGCACAGGAGGCGGCGGATGCGCTGGCCGCGTCGATCCTCGCGGGCGGCGACCGGCTGCACCGCCCGGCCGGGCCGCGGCTGCCGGTCAGTCGCCGGTGAAGTCCGTGAGTACGCAGCCCTCCACCAGCGCCTTCTCCTTCTTGTAGCCGCTCGGAACGGCGAAACTCGGGTTGCAGTTGAGGATGAGCAGCTGCGACTGGCCGAGTCCGCGGACCTCGTCGTCGCCGACCGCCACGACCGCGAAGTCCTGACCGATGGCGAAGCCGCCGTTCAGTCCGGCCTCCGGGTCATCCTTGAACTGCTTGTACAGATCGGCCTTGTAGGCCCCCTGGAACTTCTTCATGTCGCTCACCATGAAGATCCGGGTCCACTCCTCCCGGTGGCCCGTGCTGCACACACCCCGCTCCGTCACGCCCCAGCCGGCGTCCTTTTCGCTGTCCCCGCTGTAGAAGCGCTCGTCGTCGGGGCGGGTTCCGAGATCCTTGCAGCGGGAGTACGTGGCGACATAGTCGAAAGCGGCCTTCATGCTGCCCGCGACCGGCAGACCGTCGAAGCCGGTGGCGCCGTCCGGCGCGGAGCCGTTGACACCGCCGTTCTTGGTGGGGTTCTCGAGGGTGCCTTCCTTCGGGTCCGCCGGATTGTCGCCCTGCGACTGGCCGGTGCCCGCACCGGCGCCGTTCACTGCGTCCTGCGGCGTCATGCCGCCGCCGCTTCCGCAGGCGGTGAGCACGAACAGGGCAGCGGCGGCAGTGAACAGCGGTTTTGTACGCATGGATGTGACGATCCCCCGAGTGAACGACCTTGGACGGCCGCGACTCTAGAGTGATCATCATGTCCACGGCAAACCGGCTTCAGCGGCGCTCCTCGTACCTCAGCTGCTTGACCGTCCGCAGCACCGGCGCGCACTCCACATGCTGTACGCCCGCAAGCCGGCCGAGGCTCTCGTTCAGATAGCGGTAGACGGATGCCGTGTCACGGCAGACGATCACCGCGACCAGATTGCAGTGCCCGGCCGTCGCGGCGGCGAAGGCCACCTCGGGATGGGTTGCAAGCGCGCGGCCGACCGCTTCGAGGGCCGAGGGCGCCGCGGTGATCCACAGCAGGGCGCGGGTGCCGTAGCCGAAGGCGTCGGAGTCGAACTGCACATCGATGAAGAGCGCGCCGGAGCGCAGGAGTTGGTCGAGCCTGCGGCGTACGGCGGACTCCGAGCGGCCGGTGGCCTTCTGGAGCTCGGCGAACGACGCCCGGCCGTCCGCTTCGAGGGCGGCGACGAGCGGTTCGTCGTCCTCGGTGATGCGCGTGACGCCGCTGGCCGACGGCTCCTCGAACACCGGCCGCAGCGCTTCGGCCTGTTCGGGAGTGAGCGCGCCCTGTTTGCCCAGCCAGCCGGCCGGCCCGCCGTAGAAGCCGTGCAGCAGTTGATGGGCGCGGATCTCGACGATGCTCGGGGTGCGCGGAAGCTTGCCGAGGAGCAGTTCGTCGTGCTCGCCACGGGTCCGCATCCGGATCATGCCGACCACCTCCGTACCGCCCGAAGCGAGACCGATCCAGGCCGTGTCGGGACGGCGTGCGAGAGCGCGGGCGATGGCGAACGCCGCGTCGGGGGTGCAGCGCAGTCGCAGCATCCACCGCTCCTGGCCGAGGCGTTCGACGTCGCGTACGCCGACGACGCGTACGCCGACGTCCGCTCGTAGCCGCCGGAAGCGCCGGGCGACCGTCTGGTCGGAGACGCCTAGTACGGCGGCGACCCGGCTGAACGGGGCGCGTCCGTCGATGTCCAGGGCCAGCAGCAGCTGCCGGTCCAGCGTGTCCGGTGCGTGCGATTCCACCGCTGAACCGCCCTTCGGTGTCGGATTCCGGCGCCGGTCCACGATCGACTGCGGGATCGCGGGCTGGTTCTCGGATCGTACGGCAGGTAGGAACACCGATGCCGACGGAGGACGTCATGGGCAAGTGGAGGCCGCTGACCGCGGTCTGTCTGGGGACTTTCATGCTGCTGCTGGACGTGACGGTGGTGATCGTCGCGCTGCCGGACATGGCGGGTGCGCTGGACGCCTCGCTCACCGATCTGCAGTGGGTGATCGACATCTATGCGCTGGTGCTGGCAGCGCTGCTGCTCGGCGCGGGGGCGGCCGCCGATGTGCTGGGAAGCCGCCGGATGTATGTGGCGGGCATAGCGCTGTTCGCGGCGGCGTCGCTGGGCTGCGGCCTTGCGTCGGGTCCCGCGGCGCTGATCGCGATGCGCGGCGTGCAGGGGCTCGGCGCCGCCGCGATGTTCGCCACCACGCTGTCGCTGCTCGCCGCCGAGTACCAGGGGCGGGAGCGGTCCGTTGCGCTCGGGGTGTGGGGCGCGGTCAGCGGAGCGGCGGCGGCGCTCGGCCCGGTGCTCGGCGGCGTGCTCACCCAGAGCCTGGACTGGCGGTGGATCTTCTTCATCAATCTGCCGGTGAGCGTGGCGGCGATCTGGATGACGCTGCGCGCGGTGCGGCCCTCCGAGCGGGGCTCGCGGCGCGTCGACTGGGCGGGGACGGCGTCGTTCGCGCTGTTCGCCGGGGCGGCGACCTACGCGGTGGTACGGGCCGGGGAGGCCGGCTGGGCGTCGGCCCGCACCGGTGTGTGGTTCGCCGTCGCGGCCGCCGGTCTTGCCGCCTTCGTCGTGGTGGAGCGCCGGGTGGCCGATCCGCTGATCGATCTGTCGCTGTTCGCGCGGCCCTCGTTCCTGGCCGTGATGGCCGCGGGCCTGGCCTACAACGCGGCCGCCTTCGGGGTGCTGCCGTACACCTCGATCTGGCTGCAGACGCTGCTCGGGATGAGCCCGGTGCGGGCCGGGCTTGCGCTGTTGCCGCTCGCCGCAACGGCGTTCGTGGCGGCCGCGGCCTCGGGCCGGCTGCTGCACGGTGCGCCGCACCGGTGGGTGATCGGCGGCGGGCTGCTGCTGATCGGCGGCGGCACGGTGGCGCAGGGCGTGCTGGACGCCGATTCGGGGTGGGCCGCCCTGACTGCCGGGCTCGCCGTCGCGGGCATCGGTGTCGGTCTGGTCTCGCCCGCGCTCGCGGGTGCGGCGCTGTCCTCCGTACCCCAGCGGAACGCGGGCATGGCGGGCGGCGCGGTCAATACGTTCCGCCAGCTCGGCTATGCACTCGGCGTCGCGGTCTTCGGTACGATCGCCGCCGCCCGGATGACGACGTCGCTCGACGGCGCCGGCGTCGACGGGGCCGCGGGCGCGGCGCACACCCTCGCGGGCGGCGGCGCCACGGCCCTGCGTGCCACGACGGCCGAGACAGTGCTGCGGACCGCCTTCGCGTCGGGGCTGAACACCGCGGCGGTGGCGGCAGGGATCGCCGGGCTGCTGGCCGGCCTCGCGGTACTGGTGTGGGTGCGGGCCCCGGCCGCGCCGGAAGCACAGGTACGGACCAATCCGCCAGTAGCCGTAGAGCGAGGGTGATCGCACCGTACAGATTTGGTGGAGATTCGGGCGCGGCTTACTTACTCTGCGGTCAGAAGCCCGCCCGAACCTCCCTCCCCGTGACCGGCTATCCGTACCTGACCTGTACTGATGCCATTCGTCCACAGTTCTGGAAGGCTCTCCCGCCCGGCGGCCCGGTGGGGTAGCGTCACGGCGCTGTGCGGGGAGCGCCACGAGGAGCAGGCCATTGCGCGAGTTCACTGTCCCACCCATGGACGCAGCGCCTCAGGTCGGCGGACTTGCGGACGCGGTCTTCGACCATGCCGACGACGATCCGGACCGGGTCGCGCTCGGCCGCAAGGACACGGCGGGACTCTGGCAGGACATGACCTCCGCGCAGTTCCGCGACGAGGTGCTGGCGCTGGCCAAGGGGCTGATCGCGCACGGTGTGCGGTTCGGGGACCGCGTCGCGCTGATGTGCCCCACGCGCTACGAGTGGACCCTCTTCGACTTCGCGATCTGGGCGGTCGGCGCGCAGTCCGTCCCCATCTACCCCACCTCGTCGGCCGAGCAGGTCTTCTGGATGCTGTACGACTCCGAGGTCACGGCGTGCATGGTGGAGCACGAGGACCACGCGATGACCATCGGCTCGGTGGTGGACCGGCTGCCTCAGCTGAAGCGGCTGTGGCAGCTGGACACCGGGGCGGTCGCCGAGCTCTTCCAGGCGGGCGAGCACATCGACGACGAGGTGGTGCACCGGCACCGGCGGGCGGTCACCCCCGACTCGATCGCCACCATCATCTACACCTCGGGCACCACCGGCCGCCCCAAGGGCTGTGTGATCACACACGCCAACTTCATGTTCGAGGCCGACACGATGATCGCCCGCTGGGAGCCGGTGTTCCACTCCAAGCCGGGCGACGAGGCCGCCACCCTGCTGTTTCTGCCTCTTTCGCACGTCTTCGGCCGGATGGTCGAGGTGGCGGCGATCCGCGGCCGGGTCAAGCTCGGCCATCAGCCGGTACTGCAGGCGAGCGCGCTGCTGCCCGACCTCGCGTCATTCCGGCCGACGTTCATCCTGGCCGTCCCGTACATCTTCGAGAAGGTCTTCAACGCCGCCCGCCGCAAGGCCGAGGCCGACGGGAAAGCGGGCCCCTTCGACAAGGCCGTCGAGGTCGCGGTGAGGTACGCGGAGGCACTGGAACACCGCGCCTTCGGGCTCGGTCCCGGCCCCTCCGCGGGACTGCGGGTGCAGCACCAGATCTTCGAGAAGCTGGTGTACGGAAAGGTCCGTGACGCGATGGGCGGCCGCGTGCGGCACGCGATGTCCGGCGGCTCCGGCATGGACCGGCGGCTCGGCCTCTTCTTCGAGGGCGCGGGCGTCACGGTCTTCGAGGGGTACGGACTCACCGAGTCCACCGCGGCGGCGACGGCCAACCCGCCCGAGCGCACGCGGTACGGCACGGTCGGCCAGCCGATCCCGGGCACCACGGTGCACATCGCGGAGGACGGCGAGGTGTGGCTGCACGGCGGCCATATCTTCGCCGGGTACCTCGGGGACCCCAAGTCCACCGACGCCGTGCTGCACGACGGCTGGCTGGCCACCGGGGATCTCGGCGCGCTCGACGAGGACGGGTATCTGACCATCACCGGGCGGAAGAAGGAGATCCTGGTGACGTCGGGCGGCAAGAGTGTCTCGCCCGTGGGCCTCGAGGAGCGGGTGCGCCATCATCCCCTGGTGGCGCAGTGCATCGTCGTCGGCAACGACCGTCCGTACATCGCGGCCCTGGTCACCGTGGACCAGGAGGCCGTCGAGCACTGGCTGGCCATGCAGAACAAGCCGCCGCTGCCACCGGCCGAGATGGTGCGGGACCCGGAGCTGGAGTTGGAGATCCGCCGGGCCGTGGTGGCCGCCAACACCCTGGTGTCCAAGGCCGAGTCGATCCGTACCTTCCGGATCCTGGCCCATCCCTTCAGCGAGGAACACGGGCTGCTCACGCCTTCGCTGAAGCTCAAGCGGAAGGCGATCGAGGCGGCGTACGCGGTCGAGGTGGACGCACTCTACGGCTGACACGACATTCCTGGACATCGCGAACTGCCCGGCGCGGGCAGTGAGTTCCGCGCCGGGCAGCAGTCCCCCAGTAGCGGCTAACCGATCGTCACCCGGAAGATCTTGTCGGATCCGGCCGGCTCACCCCCGTTCCCGTCCGCGTTCGTCGTCGAGAGCCAGAGCTGGTTCGCCCCGGGCACCTTCGTGACCGAGCGCAGCCGCCCGTACGTGCCGACGTAGTACGCCTTCGCCGTGCCCACGTTCTCGTTGTCCGCGTTGATCGGGATCTGCCACAGCCGCTCGCCCCGCAGCGCCGCCATGTAGACCGCGCCGTCGACGATGGCGATACCGCTCGGCGAGGCCTCCGCCACGCCCCAGGTCTTCTTGGGGTTCGTCATCCCGGAGACGGAACAACTGCCCTCGCAGGTCGGCCAGCCGTAGTTCTTGCCCGCCTTGATGAGGTTGAGCTCGTCCTTGGAGCTCTGGCCGAGCTCGGCCTCCCACAGCCGGCCCTGGGCGTCGAAGGCTATGCCCTGCGGATTGCGGTGGCCCAGGCTGAAGACGTAGTTGCTGAACGGGTTGCCGGGCGCCGGCTTGCCGTCCTTCGTCAGGCGCAGGATCTTGCCGTTGAGGGAGTTCCTGTCCTGTGCGTCGGCCCCGTTCTGGGCGTCGCCCGTGGTGGCGTACAGATAGCCGTCGGGGCCGAAGGCCAGCCGTCCGCCGTTGTGGTACTTGTTCTTCTTGATCCCCTGGAGCAGCGCCTTGTAGCCGCTGAGGGGCTTTCCGTCGTACGTCATCCGCGCGATGCGGTTGCCGTCGGACGAGGTGTGCATGAAGTACACATAGTGGTTCGACGCCCAGCCGGGGTCCACGGCGAGGCCCATCAGCCCGCCTTCGCCGCCGGTGGTCTGGGAGTTGGGGACGGAGCCGACCTCGGTGCGCGTGCCGGACGGTGTCACCTTGAAGACCTTGAACGAGTTGCGCTCGGTGACCAGGGCGCTGGAGCCGTCGGGCAGCCAGGAGGCGCCCCAGGGGATCGTCCAGCCGGTGGAGATCGTGGTGATGCCGGTCGGCGAGCCCGCCGCGCCGGTCTGATTCGGTTCGGTGGCGTTCGCCGACTGGACGAGCCCGGCGACGAGCGCCACCGTGCCCGCCACCGCCGCCGTGCCGGCCAAGTTCCTGCGTCGCATGTGTTTCCTCCGTGGGGGGATGGGGGGTGAGGAAGGTATGCCACCGACGGGGTGTCAGCCCCCGTACTGGGCGACGACCTTGGTGTAGGCGTAGGGGGACTGGGAGACACCGCTGCACGCGTCCCCGGCGCCGCCCGAGCCGCAGCTGCGGTCGCGGTTGACGGACCAGAAGGCGTAGCGCGCGATGTGGTGCTGCTGGGCGTAGGTGAGGATCGTCTTGAAGTCGTTCAGCGTGACGGTCTCCCCGGCCTCGTCCGTCTTGCCGTTCATCGACGAGACCCCGATGTGCCGGTAGGCGACGGAGTCGCTGTATGCGTACGCGCTCTTGACCGCGTTCTTGAGGCCTTCCAGGGCGCTGACCGAGGCCTGGCCCATGGTGCCGCTGTGCCCGCCGAAGTCGAAGGGCATGACCACCCAGGCGTCGGCGGCCAGACCCGCCTTGGCCCCGCGCTTGATCAGATCCTTGCCGATGGCGTCCGGGCCGCTGGGCGTGGTGCCCATGGTGATGTACGTGACGATGCCCGGGTTCTTCTGCTCGACGATCTTCAGCGCGTCGACCACCCGCTGCCGCACGGTCGCGTTCCCGAACTCGGTGTTCTCGATGTCGATGTCGAAGGCTTTGAGCCGGTAGGCGTCGATCACTTTCTGGTAGGCCCCGGCGAGCGCGGTCGCGCTGGAACACTTCTCGCCGAGCTTCGCGCCGCTCCAGCCGCCGACGGAGACGACGATGTCGCCGCCGGCCGCGCGGATGGACTTGATGGCCGACTCGTCGGAGCCGCCCTTGAGGGCGCGGCTGCCGTCCCACTTCGGGTTGCAGCCGCCGTCGGAGAGGATGAAGGCGAGTGTGAACCACTTGACGCCGGTGGCGGCCATGACGTCGGTCGGCTTCTGGGGGCTGCCCCAGCCGAGGTATTCGTACGGAGCGGCGGCCAGCGCGCCGGATGCCTTGGGTGCCGCGGCCGGCGTCTGGGGCGTGGCGCCGGCGGCGGGGAGGGCCGCCGGCGCCAGTGAGCTGAGCAGTCCGATGGCGCAGGCGCCGATCACGGAGTTACGGAGCCGTGTGGTGGGGGGTCGCACGTCGGTCATCCCCTGTCGAGGTAGTCGAGGTTGGGTGCGCCGTTCGCCGTGGTGGCGGTGACGCGTACGGTGTTCGAACCCGCCCTGAGCGGGACGGTGAGGGTGGCGTCGGCCCAGGTGGTCCAGGCGCCGGTGCCGTCGAAGGCGCGGCCCGCCGAGACGACGGCGCCGTTGACGGACACATCCATCGGGCGGCCCGCGGCGGTGCCGTTGGCGTACCGGAAGATCAGTGCGGCATCCCGGGCGGTGGCCGACTCGACCGTCCACTCCACATACGCCCCGGCCGCATTGGGCGTGTTCACGAAGCCGCTGCCGCTGAAGCCGCCGTGGTCGCTGTCGACGGTCGACCCCGCGCTGTACGAGGCGTTCTCGGCCTCGTACCGGGCGCCGGTGCCCGACTGCGGCGTGGCGCGGATCAGCCGGGTCTCCCCCGGACGCAGCGTCGCGCTGTAGGAGCCGCTCACCACTGGGCTGCTCTGGCCCGACCAGAGGTCGGTGACGGCGGCGGCCCCGGAGAAGCCGACCTGCGACCAGTTCACGCTGACGGTCTGGTTGCCCGAGGTCCCGGTGTTGAAGAGCGCGACGATGTAGTCGCCGCCTGCCTCGCGCTTGCTCCAGACCTGCCTGGGACTGGAGTTGACGATGCGTTTCGCCGCGACGCCGTCCTGGTTGACCGCGATCAGCCGGTCGTTGGTCAGCATCGCCTTGTCGGTCGCGTTGAGCGCGGTGAGGTCGGTGCCGAGCAGCAGCGGGGAGGCGGCCATCGCCCACAGCGTCATGTGCGAGCGCCGCTGGTCGGCGCTCAGGCCCACCTGGTCGCCGTTGCCGATCTCCAGCGAGTCGAGGTCGTTCCAGCCGCCCGGTCCCGCGTACTGCTGCCAGTTCGCGGCCGAGGCGAAGCGGGAGGTCACCTTGTCCCACGTGGTGAGGGGGAAGCCGCTGCCGTTGGGCCCGGGGCCGCAGTAGCACTCGACATCGCCCTGGGTGCGCCAGCTGTTGGCGAGCTGCCGCCAGGTGGGTGCGTCGGCGATGGCGAGGTTGTTGGACAGGCCGTAGTTGATGGGACGGCCCGATGCGCGCAGGGCCTTGTCCCAGGCGCGGACGTCGGGGATGTCATGGCTGCCGACGCCGTCGATCTTCAGGTAGTCGACTCCCCAGGAAGCGAACTGGCGGGCCCAGGAGTTCACGAATTCCTGGGAGCCGGGCTTGCTGTAGTCGATGTAGTACATGTTCTTGCAGTTGTAGTTCTTCTCCAGCTTGGACGTGTCGGCGATGTCCTTCGCGTGGTACGAGGTGCCTTCGATGGGTGTGTTCCTGGTGACGGCGTTCTTGGCGATGCCGGGGGTGACGTAGAAGCCGAACTTCAGCCCCTTGGAGTGGATATGGTCGGCCAGCGCCTTGATGCCGGAGGGGAATTTCGCCTCGTCCACGGCCCAGCGTCCGTACTGGTCGACCGTGAAGCCGTTGGAGTCGCACTTCTGGTAGAAGTCGTCGAGGTTGATGTAGACGTAGCCGTGGTCCTTGAGGCCGCTGCTGACCAGGGCGTCGGTCTGGGTCTTCAGCTTGGCCTCGGTGGGCCAGCGGCGTACGAAGCTCCAGCTGGACCAGCCCATCGCGGGCCGCAGGGACAGGCCGTTGTCCGATGCGGCGGCGGGCGGCGGGGCCGCGGTCAGTCCGGCCGCGGCGAGCGGCAGCGCGAGCGCCGCCACCAGCGTTGCTCTCAGAAATCTCATGGCGCCTCCACGTCGAGGTGGTCGAGGTTGGGTGCGCCGTTCGCGCTGGTGGCGGTGACGCGTACGGAGTTGGCCCCGGCAGCGAGCGGGACGGTGAGGGTCGAATCTGCCCAGGTGGTCCACGCGCCGGTGCCGTCGAAGGCCCGGTTCGCGGACACAACCGTGCCGTTCACCACGACGTCCAGCGGACGGCCCGCGGCGGCGCCGTTGGCGTATCTGATCGCGATCGAGGCATGGCGGGCGGTCGCCGACGGGACCGTCCACTCCACAGAGGACCCGGCCGCGTTGGGCGTGTTGACGAAGCCGGTCCCGGTGAAGCCGGTGTGGTCCGAGTCGACCGTGGCACCGGCGGAGTAGACGGCGTCCTCGGCCTCGTAGCGCTGCGGCGCCGGGGTGCTGCCGCCGCCCGCCGCGTACGCGCTGCCGATCCATGCCTCGTCGATCCGCAGCCGCTTGTACCGGGTCGAATCGCTCGATGCGGCATGGGTGTTGACGACCTCAAGGCGCACATGGCGGGTGGTGGTCGCGGGGATGTCGATGACGGCGACGCCGCGGCGGCTCGGCAGGGTGCCGGTCTTGACGGGGCTCCCCCAGTTGGTGCCGTCGCTGCTGACGTACACCCGGTAGTCCCTGATCCGGGCGGACTGTTCGGTGTCCGAGCGTGCGTAACTCACCGAGTCCTCACGCTGGTTGATGCCGAGATACTGCACCCGCCTCGCCGACCCCAGGTCGAATCGGAGCGAGACGGGGGTGGTCTTGTTGCTGTCCCAGTAGGTGCGGTAGTCGCCGTCCGCGGCGGCCTCGGCGCCGTGTCCGCTCACCGATGCACTGGCGCTCATCGTGTACGAGGAGGCGGGGATGATGCCTTCGCGTCCGGCCGTCGTGACCTTGAAGACGGTGTCGTACGCATCCCAGCCGCCGAGCCCGGTGAGGCTGAGAGTTCCGCCGTTCTGGGTGTGGGCGATGGGCGCGCCGGTGCGGAGGTTGGTCACCCCCGTCACCCGGTAGCCGTTGTCCCGCAGCCGCAGGGTGGGGGTGGAGGGCGGGGTCAGCACATGGATGTAGTGCTTGTCCGGGTCGGCCTTGCTGACGGTGGTGACTCCGTGCGCGCCGTCGTTCCAGAACCCGGGCGCGAGGCCCCCGTGCAGATAGCCGCCGCCCTCGGTGGCGCCCAGCGATTCCCCGATGGCGTCGAGATAGCCCTTGGCGAAGTTGTTGAACGCAACCTGGTTGGCGGGGAGTTTGCCGTTGACCATGGCGGTCTCGGCCATCAGCGCCTTCACCGAGGAGCCGACGTTGGTGATGAGCCGGCCGAGGGTGAGTTTGCGGTCGACGGAGGGATCGGAGCCGGTGTACCACCACGATCCGGTGGAGGGGAGCTTGAAGTCGGCCTCGATCAGCCGGGGCGCCGCCGTGTAGACCGCCTGGGGGTAGTCGTACGACGGGCTCATCCCCGTCTTCTGCTCGTTGCTGATCATGTCCATGATCGGCGTGTCTTCGTTGTTGTTGCTGATCGTGTAACCCGGGCGCTTCTGGTACACCTGCGCGTAGAGGTTGTGGCTCTCCCAGTACGCGTTGTCGTTGTCGATCCAGAAGCCGCCGAGGTCCGGATAGCGGTCCATGACCTCGAAGAAGTTGTCGTAGCTGAACTCCCCGAAGCCGTCCCGGCCGGTCAGATCGACGCTGCGGCCCTTGTACTTCGAGTACGCCGCCGAGTCGAGCCACTCATGCCCGCCCTCGTTGTGCCACTGGGGGTCGTCGGTCATGTACAGGATCGTCTTGAGTCCCTTGGCCTTGGCTGCCGTGATCAGCTCACCGAGGAAGTCACGCTTCGTACTGCAGCTTCCGGGGATCTTGGACGGCCAGGGGCGTGCGTAGCCCAGGCGGCTGTGGAAGGTTGCGAGCACCAGGTACTGGGTGTGCAGCTTCTGCGCCTCCTGGACCCAGTAGTCGGGTGTCCAGCCGCCACCGGTGACATCGGTCTCCCACTGGCTGCAGCTGTTGTGCGACGGTGCGGTCCGCTGCCCCCAGTGCAGGAACAGACCGCCGACGGAGGCGCGCAGGAAGTCCTGGCGCGGGTGCTGGAGATCGGCACGGGCGGGTCCCGGCAGGGTGAGCGCGCCCAGGAGCAGCGCGCCCACCAGTGCCAGACGCGCCCAGAGGCGTGTGGTCATGCGGGGCCGTCCAGATAGTCGATGTTGGGTGCGCCGTTCGCGGTGGTGGCGATGGCGCGGACGATGTTCGACCCCGCCTTCAGGGCGGCGGGCACGGTGACGGTGCGCCAGGTGGTCCAGGCGCCGGTGCCGGCGAAGGGGGAGCCCGCGGCGACGGTGACGCCGTTGACGGTGATGTCCATCGGGCGTGCGGTGGTGGTGCCGTTGGCGTACGCGAGGGACAGGCCGGCGGTGCCCGCCTCGGTGGCGTTCACGGTCCACTCCACATACGCGCCCACCGCATTGGGAGTGTTGACGAAGCCCGCGCCGGAATAGCCGGTGTGGTCCGAGTCGACGTTCGAGCCGGTGGAGTACGTGGCGTTCTCGGCCTCGTACCGGGTGGGCGAGGGGCCTGGGCCGCCGCCGTCACAGTCCTGGCTGGAGCCGGTCTGGCTGATCCGCAGCGCGCCGCCGCTCGTATTGGCGCTGCCGGCCACGCAGTAGCCGTTCACCGTCTGGAAGAGGAGATCCGATGGGCTGTTGCTGCCGGGCTGCGCGGTGAAGCGGTCGAAGCGGATACCGGTGCTGTTGTTGGCGATGACAGCGGGCCGGCCGTCGTTGGCCGCGAACCGCACCTCGCTGTCGGCGAAGCGGACGTTGTCGGCGTTTCGGATGTACCAGCCGTAGGCGGGACGGGTGCCGATCGCCTTGGGGTTGTAGTCCCTCGGGTCGTTGCTCGGCGGGTTGGTGGACATGGTGCCGTTGCCGCCGGGCACGGTGATGTCGACGTTGTTGAAGGTGATGTCGTGGATGCGGCCGCTGCCGGACTCGCCCCAGACGGTCGGCGAGAAGGACGGGGTGGTGCCGGTCGCCTTGATGTTGGTGTACGTGATGTTGCTGATGGAACCGACGCCGGGATTGTTCCCGCACCGTTTTCTCGTACCGACCTTCTGCATGATCGGCGAGCGGACGTCGGTCATGGTGATGTCCTTGTAGTGGACGTCCGAGATCTTGGCGCCGTCCATGGAGACCAGACCGAGGCCGGACTTGTCCGAGCCCTTGATGGTGATCCGCTCGAAGCGGTAGTCGGTGAAGTCGCCACAGGTCTCGGAGCCGAACATCAGCGCGTTGCAGCAGCCGGCGGAGAGGTAGGAGTCGGAGACGGTGACATGCCCGTTGTTGAGCTTGGCGCCGAGCGCGTAGTCGCTCTTGAAGGCGAGCGCGTCGTCGTTGGCCTCGAGATGGGCATTGGTGATCTTGACGTTGGTGGTGGAGATGATGTTCCAGCCGTCGCGGTCCATCGCCGTGTCGATGGTGAGGCGGTCGGAGACGACGTTGTCGCAGTTGTTGAGGAGCGCGGCGAAGTGGCCGCCCTCGCGCAGCGTGATACCGCTGAGGGTGAGGTTCTTGCAGCGCGTCAGCGAGATGATCTTGTCGGCCTCGCCGGACTTGGGGTTTCCGGTGATGAGCGCGCCGTCGCCGTCGATGACGCCCGAGCCGGTGAAGCCGATGTTGCTGAGGTTGTCGCCGTAGATCATGGCGTTGTGGAAGTGACTGTGGCCGTAGTCCTGGTAGTTGTCCCACTGGTTCGACTCGGGCGGGTCATAGGTGTCCGCGCCGTTGCCGCTGATGGTCGACCCCGCGTCGAGCTGCAGGGTGACATTGCTCTTCATCTTGATGGTGTTCTTGGACTCGTACGTCCCCGAGGGGAAGCGGACGATTCCGCCGCCCACGGTGTTGGCGGCCGTGATGGCCTTGTTGATGGCGGCGGTGTCGTTGGTGGAGCCGTTGCCGACGGCGCCGTAGTCGCGGACGTTGAACTCGGCGGCAGCGGGTGCGGGTTCCGCTGCCGCCGCGGAGGCCGCGAGTGGGGGTGGTCCGGGCGGCGGCTCGGCCCCGGCCGGCGGCTGCGCGATTCCCAGCGCGACCAGGAAGCCGAGCAAGGCGGTGGCGGCAGTTCTCGTTAAGTTCTTCACGTCGTCCTCCTCAGACGAGCTGATAGCCGCGCATATTGGTGAGGAGCATGTGGCAGTTCTGCAGGGAGCCCGAACTGTCGCCCAGAGAGCGGTAGATGCCCCACTTGGGGCGCACCCGGTCGGCGAGGAAGGTGTCCACGCCCGACGTCGACTTGTCGATCACCGTGGTGCCGCCGCTCCTGAGGATCCAGCGGACCGATCCCGACGTGCCGTTGCCGATCTTGATCTGGAAGTCGACGTCGGTCCACTTGTTGTGCAGCGGTTCGAGGTTCGTACGGCCCACGAGCACATCGCCCGCGATGACCCTGAGCTCGATGGTCTGCACGCCGTTCACGCGTCGCAGCGACTGCACGACGATCGGCGAGGAGCCGGCGCCGGGCTGCTTCATCTGCATGATGTGCGTGAAGCTTGTGGTCGCCTTCAGCGTGCTCGGGATGTACATCGAGTACGTGACGCGCCAGGTCTGGCCGGACTTCCACTGGAGGTAGGAGCTGCCGTTGCGGCAGCCGGTGACCTCGTGGCGCTGCCGGTCGGTGCTGGTGTCCCGGTCCACGGTGTGCATGGTGAACCGGAAGTTGTCGCCCTCGGCGAAGATGTGCGGTGCGCCGGCCGGGTGGGAGCCCGCCCGGTCGTCCTCGATCGTCTCGAAGGCCTTGAGCTTGTCGCTTCTCGCGGAGGGCGACCAGCGCAGCTGCCAGGAGGCGGTGCTCGCCGCGGTCGCGAGCGACGGCACTCCTGCCGCCACTGCGCTGCCGACGGCTGCGCCCAGTACGGCTCTGCGGGATGTGTTCATTTTCCTTCACCTCGACCAGAGTTGTTCGCCCGGAGTTGTTCGTTCATGATGAGAAACGCACCGAGACCGTGGAAATCATTGGTCTTCCGGTCGCGCTGGATGTAGTAGCTGTAGTTCCCGACATTCGTCCCGATGGAAATGTCGGTGAGATTGGTGCGTCCGTCGCCGCCGAGCGAGATCTTCTGCAGCACGCCCTGATATCCGCGCTGCGCCACCTGTGCGTAGTGGGCATCGACATATCCCTGCTGCACGGCGCGGGAGAGGGCGAAGGTGAACATGCTGGAACAGGACGTCTCGGTCCAGTTGTCGCTGTGCGAGCCCTTGTCGACGACCTGGAACCAGCGGCCGGTTGCCGGGTCCTGGTATTTCTCGATGCCCGCGGCGAGATTCCGCAGCAGGGTCAGCAGCTGGGCTCGGCGCGGATGGTCGGCGGGCACGGCGTCCAGGACGTTGACGATCGCCATGGAGTACCAGCCGATCGCGCGACACCAGTGCTCGGGCGCGAGACCGGTCTTCGGATCGGACCAGCTCGCGTCGCGCGACTCGTCCCAGGCGTGCTTCAGCAGCCCACTGCCGACCTGCAAATGGCTGCCGTAGACGGCGAGTTGCTTGGCCGCCTCATTGCTGGTGTACGCCGAGTCGCCGAATTCCTTTCCGTACTCGACGAGGAAGGGATTCACCATGTAGACACCGTCGGCCCAGAGCTGGCTGCGCCGGGAGTCCGAAGTCGAATGCCAGAATCCGCCTTCCGAGGTGCGCGGATAGGTGGCCAGCCGCTCCCGGATCTTCTTCGCCGCCTTCTGGTAGCGCGCCTGTCCCGTCTCGTGGTGGAGGATGGTGAGCAGCCGTCCGGCCTGCATGCTGTCGAGATTGTTGAAGCTCTGCCCGATGTTTCCGGCGCTGTCGACGAATCGGTCGACATAGCTCTTGATGTAGCTGAGATAGCGGGCGTCGTGGGTGCGCTGATAGACGAGGTACTGGCCGTAGAGATACAGGCCCACGGGATAGGACCAGCCGCCGATCTGGCTCGGCGAGTAGCGCGCCGTAGTGGACTCGACCATCGCGACCGACCAGTCGGCGGCGGAGGGGCTTTCGCCGACGGTGAGCGAGTCGAGGTTGGGGCCGCCGACCGCGGTGGCGGAGGTGGCTCGTACGCTGTTGGACCCGGCTTTCAGGGCTGCGGTGACCGTCTTGGTCTGCCAGCCGGTCCAGCTTCCGGTGGATGCGAAGGCCACGTCGTCGGCGACCAGTTGGCCGTTCACGGTGATGTCGAGGGGCCGGTCCGCCGAGGTCCCGTTGGCGAATCTCAGGCCCAGCGTGGTGCTCTGGGCCTCGGCTGAGTCCACGGTGAATTCGACGTGGCTCCCGGCCGCATTGGCATAGTTGACGAATCCGGATCCGGTGAATCCGGCGTGGTTGCTCTCCACGGCGCCCTGGTGGATGACGGCGTTCTCGGCCTCGTACCGAGCGCCGGGGGCGGCGGACGGCTCTGCGGCCGACGGCTCTGCGGCGGACGACTGGACTGCGGTCGGCCGGGCGGCCGCGAGCGCGGGCACGGCGGACGGGGCGCTGCCGACGAGAGCGGCCGCCAGCAAGAGGGGAGTCAATCGCTTCATGGTCCTTCCTTGCGGTAGGCGTACGCGGGTGCGGCCACCGGCTCTGGGATCGGCGGGTGGTCGACGAGGTCGCGTACGAACGCGTGGTCCGGCGAGAGACGGCAGACCGGGTCTGTACGGGTGGCGTCGCCGGTGAGGGCGTACGCCTGGCAGCGGCAGCCGCCGAAGTCCTTGGTGCGCAGCTCGCAGCTGCGGCACGGCTCCTGCATCCACTCCTCGCCGCGGTAGATGGTGAACGCCTTCGACTCGCGCCAGATCCATTCCAGGGCGTGGTCCTTGACATTGGGTGCGTCCAGGCCGGGCAGCGCGGCGGCTGCCGGGCAGGGGTAGACCGTGCCGTCGGGTGCGACGGTGAGTGAGAGGGCGCCCCATCCGCCCATGCAGGGCTTGGCGGTGCCGTCGATGTAGTCGGGCACGACCCACACCAGGTCCATCCGCCCGGCCAGCCGCTCCCGCCAACGCTCGACGCGTTCGAGAGCGTCGGCGATCTGCTGCCGGTCCGGCAGCAGGGCGGCCCGGTTGCGCAGAGCCCAGCCGTAGAACTGGGCGTTGGCCAGCTCGATCCGCTCCGCGCCCCAGGCCTGACCGAGTTCGACCAGGTCGTCGAGCGCGTCCAGGTTGCCCCGGTGGAGTACGACGTTGAGGCCGAGCGGCAGCTCCGCCTCCCGTACGAGCCGGGCCGCGCGCTCCTTCGCTGCGAAGGAGCGGGCTCCGGCGATGAGCTCCGAGGTGGCGGGGTCGGCGTGCTGGACGGAGAGCTGCACACTGCGCAGCCCGGCCGCCGTCAGGGCCGCGAGCCGCTTCTCGTGGAGCCCGACGCCGCTGGTGACGAGCTGGGTGTGGATGCCCGCACCGTCGGCCGCGGCGACAATCTCAGTCAGATCGCGGCGCAGCAGCGGTTCGCCGCCGGACAGATGGCTCTGTACGACACCCAGGTCAGCGGCCTGCCGGAAGACTTCGGCCCACTGTGAAGTGGTCAACTCCTCTGACCGACCGACCAGTTCGACGGGGTTGGAGCAATAGGCGCAGTGCAGCGGACAGCCGTGGCTGAGCTCCGCGAGCAGCGCCCACGGCCGATCGACGTCCGTGCGGATGCGGTCCGTCATTTCAGCCAGCCCTCCTTGCGCAGTCGGCCCAGAAACACCGGGACTTCTTCGGCCACCGGCGCGCCCGGGTGCCGCTCGGCCAGCTCCGCCACGATCGCGTCGACGTCACGCGCGCCGTCGCAGAGCCGCACGATGGATCCGGCGTTGCCCTGGAGCACCACCACACGCTCCGGCAGTACGAGCAGATCGGTGCCGCGCACCCCGTCGTGTCGGAACACCACCGACCGTGAGAGCACCGGTTTCCAGCTGTCGGTCATGTCCGCTCCCCCGCGCCCTCGATGGTGCCGATGGCGTCGATGGCGTCGATGGCGTCGATGGCGTCGAGCAGGGACCAGAGCACGTCGCATTTGAACCGGAGGGCCCCGACGGCCGCCTCCTGCTCCTGCCTGGTCCGCGCCCATGCGAGTACCAGCGCGAGCGCCTCTTCGCTGTCGCGGCCGCCCTGCCCGATGCGAGTGCGGAAGTAGGTGAGTGCGTCGGCCTCGATCCACCGGTAGTGGCGTTCGAAGGCGTCGATGCGGGTGCGCATGATGGTGGGCGCGGCGAGTTCGGTGAGCGAGGCGGCGACGGCTTCGAGCGGGGAGCGCAGCCGGCAGAAGTTGACGTATCCGTCGACCGCGAGCCGTACGCCCGGGAGCACTTCCGCTCCCGACCACAGCCGATCGCGCTCGATCCCGGCGGCTTCGCCGAGCCGAAGCCAGCGCTCGATCCCGCCCTCGCCCTCGACGAGTCCGTCGTGGTCCTGGATCCGGCGCAGCCAGGAGCGGCGCAGCGCCGGGTCGTCGAACTTGGCAAGGATCAGCGCGTCCTTGACGGGGATGTGCCGCTGGTAGTGGAAGCGGTTGAGGATCCAGCGGCGCAGCTCCTCCGGGGTGAGGGCGCCTTCGTGCATCCGTACGTTGAACGGGTGCCGGTCGTGGTAACGCTCGGCGGGTACGGCACGTAAGTGCGCGGTGAACTCCGCCGGGCCCCACAACTCATCGGTGCCCGCAGCGGGCGGGGCGACTGTGCTCACAGCTCGATCACCATCCGGTCGGCGGCGACCTCGAGTCCCCATTCGCCGAGCAGCACATGCTGCGGGGCGTCCGGGTCCGCGAGGGGGTTGGTGTTGTTGAGGTGCGTATAGAGGCAGCGGGCGCGCAGTCCGGTGAGCCGTCGCGCCGTGCCGTTCGGCCCGTCGATCGGCAGATGACCCATTCCGGTTGCTGTCCCGGCCGAGATTCCCGTCCGCCTCGGCTCGTCGTCGTCCCAGAAGGTGCCGTCGAGGATGACGCAGTCGGCCTCCTCGACGGCCTGCTGAAAGGCGTCGGTCCAGTGGGCGAGGGCGGGCGCGTAGAGCAGACTGCGGCCGGTGGTTCTCTCCCGCAGCCGCAGGGCGACGACCCAGGTGTGCTCGTCCACTCCGGTGCCGGCGGCATAGCGCGGGCGTTTGGCCGAAACGGGTACGGCAGCTATCTCCACGCTGCCGCGCTTGTCGAGCGGTTCTGCTTCGCGGCCCAACTCCCGCCATTCGATACGGGTGTACGGGGCGAGCACCTCGCCGAGCCGCAGCCGGCCGAGCAGTGCGTCCCGTACCGGCCGGGTGGCGAGGATGTCGAAGCCCTCGGCCTCGCGCAGCCGGGCGATGCCGAGCGTGTGGTCGAGTTCGGCGTCGGTCAGGATGACGCCCGCCACGGGGGATTCACGCGGTCCGGGCCCGGGCCGCAGCGCGTGGCTCTCCTCTATCTGGTCGCCGATGTCGGGGGTGGCGTTGACGAGATACCAGCGGCCCTCGTCCGCGCGCAGGGCGAGTGAGGCGTGACGACGGCGCCGGTGCGGGTGCGCGCGTGCCCCGGCACAGCCGGGACACGCGCAGTTCCACTGGGGCAGTCCGCCGCCCGCCGCGCTGCCGAGCACCTGCAGCAGCATGGCGGCGGGGCCTAGCGGTCGGTCAGGGCGTAGGCGGTGACCTCGAGAGCGGTCTCGACGACCACATACTCCGGGGTCTGCCAGTTGACCGTTTCCTCCGATGTTTCCTTGCTGTCCTGCATGAGCCGTACCTGCCTTCCTGAGATGTGGGGGTCAGGAGTGATTCATGAGCGATTGCGCCGTGACGCATGGTGGAGCAGGACTGGACGCCTGTTCACATGAGCGACCGGCGTTCAGTTATGTGCCATAGAGTTGCGTCTTGATGAGACGCGGTCAATGGTCCGGACCGATAAGGTCGGAGCTGTATCACGCCAACTTCGGTGGCGGGAATGCACCCAGGGGGTAGATCGTTGACCCTTCGCGTGCATTCGAGTGCATCCGAGTACCAGCCGACGACGTAAGGATCGACCGCTCGTGAGCAAGGTCCCCTCCATCAGCCTCAACAATGGCGTCGCGATGCCGCAGCTCGGCTTCGGCGTCTGGCAGGTGCCCGACGACGAGGCGACGAAGGCGGTCGGCCTGGCCCTGGAGGCCGGCTACCGCAGCATCGACACCGCAGCCATCTACGAGAACGAAGAGGGCACCGGCCGTGCCGTCGCCGCCTCCGGCATCCCGCGTGAGGAACTCTTCATCACCACCAAACTGTGGAACAGCGAGCAGGGGTACGACTCCACGCTGCGCGCCTTCGACGCCTCGCTGGACAGGCTGGGCCTCGACCACATAGACCTGTATCTGATCCACTGGCCGGTGCCCTCGAAGGGTGTGTACGTGGACACGTACAAGGCCTTCGAGAAGATCTACGCCGACGGCCGCGCCAGGGCGATCGGCGTCTCCAACTTCCTTCCGGAGCACCTGACCCGGCTGATCGAGGAGACCTCGATCGTCCCCGCGGCGAACCAGATCGAGCTGCACCCGCAGCTCCAGCAGGCGGAGCTGCGCGCCTTCCACGCCCAGCACGGCATCAAAACCGAGGCCTGGTCTCCGCTCGGCCAGGGCAGGGGCCTGCTGGAGGTCCCGACGGTCGTCGCGATCGCACAGAAGCACGAGCGCACACCGGCCCAGGTGGTGCTGCGCTGGCATCTGCAGATCGGCAATGTCGTGATCCCCAAGTCCGTGACCCCGTCCCGGATCCGGGAGAACATCGACGTCTTCGGCTTCGAGCTGGACGACGAGGACATGAGCGCTCTGGCCGTCCTGGACGAGGGCAAGCGCCTCGGCCCGAACCCGGCGACGTTCGACTACGGCGCCTGAGCGACGAATCGGCCCGGCTCGGCAACAGCCTCCTCAGATCCCAATACGACAGCGCCGCCCGGCTCGTGCCGGGCGGCGCTGTCGTATGAGCCGCTCGACGCGAGCGCGTCGATTCATCATATTTACGACCACTATGTCTAGGGTTGGTGATCAACAGTTCCACGTTCCCTCACCCAGGAGAGCCCCCAATGGAGCGTTTCAGACGCGCATCCGTCGCCGGAGTCGCGACCGCCGCCGTGCTGGCCGGGTCGGTCGGCGTAGCAATGGCCGTCGTGTCCCCGACACCTCCCGCGCGGACGTCGGCCACCGGCCAGGACAGCGCGCGACCGGACCCCGTACGACCCGAGCTGACCGCGACAGCCACAGTGATTGGCGTCCGGGCGTGGGAGCAGTTCCGCGTCTACGGAGCAGCCAGGCACCTGTCCCCCGGCACCACGGTGACGCTCCAGCAGAAGCAGGGCGACACATGGGTGACTCTGCCGGCGTCCATGCAGCTCAATCACAGGTCGGCCTTCAAGATGCGCGTCTACCTCGGCCTCAAGGGCCAGAACAAGCTGCGGATCGTCGGAGGCGGCACGCGCTCGCCGGTCTTCAAGGTCGCGGTGCGCTGACCTGGCGGTGCGCCGATACACGGTGCACCGATAGGCGGTGCACCGGGCACGGGCTGAGCCCTCGCGGCCGTGAGGCGTCCGGCGAGGGCTTCGTTCCCCGGGACGGGCGGTCATTCGGCCCGGCGGTGTGTCAGACCCCTCTCGTACGATTGTTCTGCGCGAACGCGACACCGCAGAGCAAGGAGTACGGACATTGAGCGGGCCACTGAAACCCGGGCTCTATCTGGTGCGCAACATCGCCAGCGGGCTGCTCCTGGAGGTGTACGGCGGCGCCAAGGGCGGCGGCGCCGTTGTCCAGCAGGCCAAGGAGACGGGGACCCCGGGGCAGCAGTGGCAGATCGACCCCGTGCCGAACGGCAGCGGGCTCTACCACTTCGTGAACGCCGCCAGCGGCAAGCGGCTGGACGTCGCGAACGCGTCGACCGAGAACGGCGCCCGTATCCAGCAGTGGCGGCCCAACAACTTCGGCGCCCAGGAGTGGATCGTCGAGAGACATCTGGACGCGCCGGGCACCGTCACGATCGTCAGCTTCATCAGCGGTCTGCTGCTCGAAGTCGCGAACGGCAGCAAGGACGAGGGCGCGCGGGTGCAGCAGTGGGAGGACACCGACTCACCCGGCCAGTGGTGGCAGCTGGAGCGCTGCCCCTGATTCCCGCTCCCCTGCTCTCTACCGGCAGGCGGCGCCGTTACGACGAATGGTGTTGCAGGTCCGGCAAAGCGCCGCCCGCCCGGTGGCTCCTGCGGACTGATGCCCCGTACGCGTTTGAAGGCGGCGCTCAGCGCGAAGGACGGCTCGACGGGCACAACGCGAGTCTGACGGACTGCGCGGCAGGTCCTGGGCCGCGAGCAAAGGGAACGGGAGCAGTACGCGTTGGTGCGAGATCGCGGGCAGGTAAAGCCGGTTGTGGTACGTTCGGCGCCGCCAAGTGCCGCTGCGAACGTGAGGAGGTGAGACCGATCAACGCTGTGACAGGTCGGGGCTCCCTCCCTTGCATGGGCTAGGGAGTGCTCGCAGAAGGCATCCCGAAAGGCCTCAAACGCACATGCGCTTCACCTCTCAGACGTCGTCCGACGGCGTCACCGAACAGCTCTTCACCCTCTCCTTCACCTTCGGTGAAATCCCCGGCGTGCTGTGGACTCCGGACAGCGCCGCCGGAGCCCGCCCCCTGATCCTGATGGGACACGGCGGTGGCCAGCACAAGAAGGCCCCCGGCATCGTGGCGCGTGCCCGCCGCTTCGCGGCCGAGTGCGGTTTCGCGGTGGCGGCCGTCGATGCGCCCGCCCATGGCGACCGGCCGCGAAATGAGGAACACCACCGGGTCATCGCCCAGATGCGAACCCGCATGCAGACCGGAGGGGAAGTGGCTCCGGTGCTCGCCGAATTCCACACACTCCTCGCCGGCCAGAGCGTCCCGGAATGGCGGGCGGTCTTGGACGCGGTCCAGGAACTCGACCACGTCGGCGCCGGTCCGGTGGGATACTGGGGGATGTCGTTGGGTTGCGGACTCGGTGTTCCGTTCATCGCCGCCGAGCCTCGCATCCGCGCGGCGGTGCTGGGTCTGAACGGGGCGGAGACCTCGGCCGAGGCCGCCGCGCAGATCACCGTACCGCTGGAGTTCCTGGTGCAGTGGGACGATGAGAGAGTGCCGCGGGCGGCGAGTTTGGCGCTGTTCGACCTCTTCGCCTCAGCGGAGAAGACCCTGCACGCCAACCCCGGCAAGCACGCGGAGGTCCCGATGTTCGAGCTCGACAGCTCCCTGCGGTTCTTCGCCCGGCACCTGAGCTGACACCCTTGTTGTCCGCGACGTGCTGATCGGGTTCCACGCCCGATCAGCGCGTTCAGCACACACTGGCCGGCGTCGGCCGACCTTGATCCTTCTCTGCTCGCAGGGCGGGTTTTCTGCTAGGAAGCAGTCATGGAAGCTGCACTGGTCGGACTGGCAGGCACAACGGTGGGAGCGGTAACCGGCTTTGCAGGCGCATGGCTTGCTCAGCGCGGACAGGTACGAATCCAGCAGGAACAACGAGCACATGCGGAACAGGTCCGCTGGCTGGATGACAAGAAGGGCCTCTACAGGGACCTCTTGATCAGGCTCTACGGCTGGCATGACTCTCTCGCCTCCATCTTGAAGGACGAGGATGACGGGAAACTGCTCGACAATCGGTCGGCCGCCTACAAGTGGATCGTCGAGGCGTCCCTGATATCTGGCGACGAGGTTCGTTCCGCTGTGAGTGAGGTGCACAGTGCCCTGCTCCGCGTCCAGCCCGTGGCCTTCGGGGGCAGCTCAACGGCGGACGAGTGGCCGCTCCAGGGCGTGGAGGAAGGCCTTTCCGCGCTGGAAGACGCGCTAAGGGCCGAACTGGCCATGCCGGCGCGCGTGGGTTCGCGACCCCGGCCGGGCCGCCGTTGACGATCGACGACGGTCCGCCGCGTGACCGAACGGTTCCTCGCGACGCCACGCTGATCCGTCGGCGCGGCCACCGGCCCATGGGTCCGCGTCCCCGACGCGTCGGCTCAGCTCGCGCCGTGTCCTGCGGCGATGTCCTCCACCCGCTGGGCCAGCTGGAAGTCCTTCTCGGTGACCGCACCTCCCGCATCGTGGGTGTTCACCGACACAGCGACGGTGTTGTAGCCCAGCGTCAGATCCGAGTGATGATTCAGCTTGTCCTGGATCTGGGCGATGTGCACGACCATCGCGGTGGCCGCGAAGTGGTTGGGAAGGCGGTACGTGCGGGCGATCCGGTCGCCTTCCAGGGACCAGCCGGGGAGCTCCCGCAGGCGGTCCTCGATCTCCTTCTGCGACAGCGGCTCTGTGGGCATGACCGGGATCCCTTCAGGAAGCGGCTCAAAAAACGGCTCAGGAAACGGTGGCGGCTTCGGCCACCTTAAATGGGATGCCCGTGCAAACGCGCTCTGTGTACGTTCCACCGGTGGAGCCACTGACCGAAAAGCAGATACGCGGATCCTTCGTCAACTGCACGAAAGGCGAGGCCACGCGCATGAAACTGCCCGTCGACTTCGCCGAGCTCCCCTGGGACGACCTCGACTTTCTCGGCTGGACCGATCCGGGTGCGCCGCTGCGCGCGCATTTTGTGTTGCCCCGGGAGAGCCGTCCGGTGGGCGTGACCCTGCGGGTGCCTTCCGCCGGACGGACCAGTGCCGTCAAGTCCAGCATGTGCCAGGCCTGCTTCACGGGGCATGCCTCGTCCGGGGTGAGCCTGTTCGCCGCCCCGCTGGCCGGGGCCGCGGGGCGGGAGGGGAACACCGTGGGCACGTACCTCTGCGCGGATCTCGCCTGCTCGCTCTACATCCGCGGCCGGAAGCAGCCCAAGCTGCGCGGCGGACTGCACGAGGAGACGCTCGGCCTCGACGAGCGAATCACCCGCACGGTCGACAATCTCACGGCCTTCACCGAGAAGGTGCTGGGGCTGCGCTGACCCGGAGTCAGCCGCGGGAATCCAGGACCTGCTCGATGGTGTCGGCCTGCTCGGCCGGCTTGTCGGGGCGGTGGCGCAGCACGCGCGCGAAGCGCAGTGTGACGCCGGCCGGGTAGCGCGGGGAGCGCTGCACTCCGTCGTACGCGATCTCGACGACGAGTTCGGGGCGGACGGTCACCGTGAAACCGTCGTCGTCGGTTGCCAGTTCACGCAGCCGCTCCGTCTGCCAGCGCAGCATCTCGTCGGTGAGGCCCTTGAAGGTCTTGCCGAGCATGACGTACGTACCGTCGGCGGCCCGTGCGCCGAGGTGGAGGTTGGAGAGAAGCCCGGTGCGTCTGCCGTGGCCCCATTCGGCGGCCAGGACGACGAGGTCGAGGGTGTGGACGGGCTTGACCTTGAGCCAGGAGCGGCCGCGGCGGCCCGCGACGTAGGGCGCGTCGAGCGCTTTGACGAGGACGCCCTCGTGGCCGCGGCGCAGGGTTGCGGTGAAGAACTCCTCCGCGGCGGCGGTCTGCTGGGCGTCCGCCGGGTCTTCGATGAGGGTACGGCGCACGCGCATCGGCTCGGGTACGAGGCGGGCGAGGGCGCTGTGCCGTTCGGTGCCGGGGAGGTCGAGGGTCGGTTCCCCGTCGGCGGCGAGCACATCGAAGAAGACGGGCGAGAGAGGCAGCGTGGCCCGCGCGGCTTCCACGTCGACGCGTGAGCCGACGCGGGAGGCGATGTCCTGGAAGGGCACCGGGCGCCCGGCCGGGTCCAGCGCGATCACCTCGCCGTCCAGGATGAACTGATCGCCTGTCATCTGCCGTGCTGCGTCGGTGACTTCGGGGAGGCGGTCGGTGATGTCGTCCAGGGACCGGGTGTAGATCCGGATGTCGTCGCCGCGGCGGTGCAGCTGGATGCGGATGCCGTCCAGTTTCTCCTCGACCGCGCAGGGAGCGTCGAGGGCCCCCGCCGCTTCGGTGACCGTCTTCGCGGTGTGGGCGAGCATGGGCAGTACGGGGGTGCCGACGCGGAGTTGGAACTGCTGGAGGGCGGAGGGTCCTTCGGCGAGCAGGGCGCGGGCGACGCGGGGCAGCGAGCCGTCGAGCATGACGGCACGGCGTACGTCTGTGGCGGGTGCGCCGGCGGCTTTCGCGACGGCCTCCAGGGCGATCGCGTCGAGCGCGCCCTGGCGTACTTCGCCTATCAGCAGCCGCCTGAGGAACTCCTGCTCATCGGCGGTGGCGGCGGCCATGAGGTCGTGGACGAGGCGCTTGCGCTCGCCCTGAGAGCCGGGGCCCGTGACGTCGGCGAGCGCGGTGAGCGCGGTGTCGGTGGCAGAGACGGTGAGGGTGGGGGTGGCCGCGGGCGGGGTGGGTTCTTTGAGGACGCTCCAGCCGATGCCGATGCGGCCTTGGGGGAGACGGCCGGCGAGATAGGCGATGACGAGGGCGACGTCGTCGGGGCGGGTGCCGGCGAAGAGATCGGCGAGCGCGGCGATCTTCCGTGAGCGGGCGGAGGTGGCGGCGACGTCTCGTGACGTGCCGGCGAGCCGGGCCAGAAGCATGGGGCCATGGTGCCTCGCGGGGGCGGGGGGCGCACGTGGGGTCGCGGTGCAGTGCGGTGCGGTGCGCGTTGCGTGGGGTCTGGGGGGTGCGGGGGTCCACGGGAAGCGTCGCTCGGGCGTCCGTCGGGTGCGGGGTGCCGTGGCTCGGCCGGGAAGATCCCCCACCCGCCCCTTCCCGAAACCGGGGCTCCGCCCCGGACCCCGGGAGAGTTCGGGGCTGCGCCCCCGGCCCCTGAAGCGCCGGCTTCGCGGCGCCGGAACCCGGCCGAGTCCACCGCACCCACAGTGCGGCGCGTTGCAAGGACCTTTGGTCGTTGCCATGCGCCCCTCGAGGGCGCGGCGCCGGTCCCGGCACCCCGAAGCGCCGGCTTCGCGGCGCCCGCCGCCCGGAAGAAACCCGGACGAGCCACCACAGCCCCGGTGCGCTGCGCCGTTCCGGGGTCCGTTGCGCAGGCGTCCGCTCGCGCGGCGGCCGCGGCACGCCCGACGCCGAACCCCACTCACCCCACGAACAGCCCCTCCAGATACCCGTCCAGCAGTCCCAGCGCCCGCTCCGCCCCCTGCACCCCCAGCAGCGTGTACGCCGTCAGCCCGTCCACCAGGCTGATCAGCCGCATCGCCTCGTCATCCGCATCCCGGCCCGCCACCACCTCCCCCCGCTCCATCGCCTCCCTCAACAGCCCCGCGAAGAACTCCGCCAGCTTCGGGATGCCCTCCTGCGCCTCCGCGCTCAGCCGGTCGTCGTGGACCGCGCGTGCGAAATACGCCGCGCCCACCAGTGCCCCCACCCGGCTCTTCTCGTCCAGCGGCAGCATGCCCGCCAGGCATTCGCGCAGCACCCTCCGCGGTGGCGGCTCGCCGCCCAGGTCCGCGGCCACTGCCGACACGCGCTCCCGGATCCGCCGGTCCGCCAGGACGTTGATGTGCCGCAGGGCGAAGAGCAGCATCTCGTCCTTCGTACGGAAGTAGTGCTGCAGCCTGCCCAGCGAGATGTCCGCCTCCGCGGCCACGTCCCGCAGGCTCACCCCGTCAAGCCCCCGCGTGCTCGCGATCCTCCAGAGCGCCTCGGAGATCTCCAGGCGTCTGGCCTCGTGGTCGACCTTCTTCGGCACGGGCAACCGCCTTTCTTTTACAAGTCACTTGTACCGTTGTAACGTATCGCCATCCAATACAGTTGACTTGGAAAGCGGTGACCGCCGACATGTCCCTCCGTGCCGCCCCCACCCTGCGGCCGCCCCGGCACCGGGTCGACCCTCGAGCCCGGCGCTGGTGGACCCTCCAGGCACTCATAGTCGTGAGCGGACCGATGCTCCTCACGGCGTTCACCCTCGCCCCGCTCTCCGCGCTGTTCTTCGCCGGAGCGCTCCCCTGGCTCGGTCCCCTTCTCCTCGTCACTCTCGTACTGCCGGCGCTCGGCTATCTGATCCTCATGCCACGCCGCCGCTACGCCGTGCACGCCTGGGAGCTCGGCACCCACTCCGTCTACGCGGCGGGCGGCTGGCTCCGGCACAAGCGCAGGATCGCGCCGCTGTCACGGGTGCAGACGGTGGACACGATGCGCGGTCCCGTACAGCGGTGGTACGGGCTTGCGACGCTCACCGTCACCACCGCGTCCACCGCGGGCGACATCAAGATCGCCGGGCTGTCCGACGCGGATGCCGAGGAGCTGTCGCGGCGTATCGGCGAGGCAGCCCAGGCAGTGCCGGGGGATGCCGCGTGAACAACGCACCGGCGTCCACGCTCTGGCACCGGCCCGATCCGCGCACGTTGCTCGTGCACTGCGGCTGGCTGACCCCGCCCCTCGGCTCGCTCGCTCTGACCGCCCTGGCCACCGGCGGGCGGATACCCGCACGTGGCTGGATCACCCTCGCCGCTCTCGCGCTCTCGTTCGCCCTCGTCACCACCGTCGGCCTGATCCGCTGGTCCCGTACGCACTACCGGGTCACCGCCGACTCCTTGGCCATCCGCAGCGGAGTGCTGACCACGCGGCTGCGCACCCTCCCGCTGCACCGCGTCCGCAGCGTCGATCTGACCGCCACGCCACTGCACCGGTTGCTCGGCCTCACGGTCGTCAGGGCGGGCACCACCACAACCGGCGACGGCCGGGGCGAGATCGCCCTGAACGCGGTGCCGGTCCGCGACGCCCACCGGCTGCGCGGCGCGCTGCTCGCGCGGGCCGACAGCCGCGCGCTCGCCGACGACCCGGTGCTCAGCCGGATCGACTGGCGCTGGCTGCGCTATGCCCCGCTCACCTTCTGGGTGATCGGTGGCGTGGGCGTCGTCGCCGGCACCGTCTACCGGATCCTCGACGGCGTCGGCGTGGAGCTGTGGCGGGTGGGCTTCGTCCAGAACGCGTTCCGGGAGTTCGGCAACAGCGTGCTGTGGCTGACGGTCCCCGCGGCCCTCCTCGCCGTGATCGCCCTCGGCTCCATCGGCGCCCTCGCGACGTACGTCGAGAACTGGTGGGGTTTCTCGGCCGCATGGACCGACGCGCGCACGCTGACCGTCCGCCGCGGGCTGCTGACCACGCGCTCGGTCAGCATCGAACGCGCCCGGCTGCGCGGAGTCCTGCTCCGTGAGCCGCTGCTGCTCCGCGCAGGAGGCGGGGCGAGCGCAGCCGCGGTCGCCGGCGGGCTCGGCAACCGGGAGGAGGCCCGCGCGCGCAGCGTCCTGCTCCCGCCCGCGCCGCGCGACGAGGCGGTGCGCGTCGCCGCGGGTGCGCTGCGTACGCCCCGACTCCCACTCGAATCAGTCGAGTTGGAGCGACATCCCCGCGTCGCCCTGCGGCGCCGGGTGATGCGCGGGATGCTTCTCTTCGTCCTCCCGGTGACGGCCGCGCTGCTGATTCCCGGCGCGCTGCTGACATCCGTACTGCTGCACTGCGCGTGGATCTTCGCGCTGGTGGCGACGCCTGTGGTGTGGCTGCTGGCCCGGGACGCGTACCGCAGTCTCGGCCACGCGCTGCATGGCCCGCATCTACTCGTCCGCGCCGGTACGTTCAGCCGCGACACCCTCGCCCTGGAGCGAGACGCGATCGCCGCCTGGACCTTCTCCAGCTCGCCCTTCGCCCGGCGGGCCGGGCTCGTGACGATCACGGCGGCGGTGGCAGCGGGCGAACACGGCTACCACATACGGGACTTCGCGGCGGACCGGGCGCCCGCATTCGCCGCCGTGGCGGCTCCCGGAATCCTGGACGAGTTCCTCGATCACGGCTCACGCCCGAAGCATCCATAACGGCGAAGCATCTGTAACGGCCGGGTACAGTCTCCCCACGGTTCACACAACTCCCCTAACCTTCCGTCGACTTGATAGACACGACGTAAAGACAGGGGACCCATGGGGAAGTTCTCGCGTGCTGCCGCGACCACCACAGTCACGGCCGGGCTGCTCGCCGCCGCACTCGCTCCGGCACACGCCGCCGCGCCCGGTTCGGCGGACCCCGGGCAGCTGCCCTACTCCTCGGCCACCTGGGTGGGCGTCCACAACGCCTACGAGAAGGGGAAGTACAGCTACTTCGCCGACGCACTCGACTCCGGCGCTGGGATGCTCGAACTCGACGTCTGGACCAATGTGTTCGGCCGGTCGTGGCGGGTGTCGCACAGCAATCCCGTCGGCAACGACAACAACTGCGAGAACGCTGCGAACCCCGCCGAGCTCCGGACCAAGTCCCGCAACCAGGATCTCGGCGGCTGCCTGGCGGACATGAGAGCCTGGCACGACGCCCACCCCGGCCACCGGCCCATCCTCATCAAGGTCGAGATGAAGGACGGCTTCCAGGGCAAGAACGGACGCGGTCCCGCCGCGCTGGACGCCCTGCTCTCGGCCAAGCTCGGCGACGCGCTGTACCGCCCGGCGGACCTGGCGGGCGGGCAACCGAACCTCGACACGGCCGCGCGGACGAACGGCTGGCCCGCGCGTTCGGCGCTCGCGGGCAAGTTCGTGATCGAGCTCATCCCGGGCACGGTCGAGGAGGGCAACCCGTTCGACACGCTGTGGACCGACCGGGAGTACGCCACGTATCTGCGTGATCTCGCGGCGGCGGGCCGGCTGCGCGAGGCGGGCGCGTTCCCCGCGGTCCACGGTGCGACGGCGGGCGACCCCCGCACCCGGTACGCCGACGCCGGCATCCGCCCCTGGTTCGTCCTCTTCGACGGTGATGCCTCCGCCTACGCGGGTGGCTCCATCGACCCGTCCTGGTACGACCGGAACCACTACCTCGTCGTCATGACCGACGCGCAGGGTGTCGCGCCCGCGATCGACGGTACGAACCCGACGGAGACTCAGGCCCGGGACCGGGTCGCGCTGTTGGCGGGCCGCAGTGCGAGCGTGGTCTCGGCCGACTGGTATCCGCTGCCTGCCGTGCTGGCGACGGTGGTGACGCGGGGCGCCGGTCAGTAGCGAGAACGCATAACTCACGCCACAGGAGTCACAGGGGCTACACAGAACGCACTCCAATGGTTTACCTTTCACCCACATGTGGTGAGCGCCACGGGCGCGCCCCACATGCCGCCCCGGCCGGAACCCCCGTCCAGCCGGGGCACTTCTTTGCCGCCACGGCGCCGCCACGCCGTATTACGGTCGAGGGTATGACAACTGTCGTGTCCGGCACGGGAGTAGGACCACTGTTGCGCGGCTGGCGCGAGCGGCGCGGGGTCAGCCAGCTGGAACTGGCCCTTCGCGCGGACTCCTCGGCCCGTCACATCAGCTTCATCGAGACGGGACGCTCCCGCCCGAGCGAAGAGATGATCCTGCGCCTGGCGGAGCACCTGGAGGTTCCCGTACGGGAGCGCAACGCCCTGCTGCTGGCAGCCGGTTATGCGCCTCGGTATGCCGAGACCTCGCTCGACGACCCCGCGATGGGGCCGCTGCGCGAGGGGATGGAGCGGTTGCTCCAGGGGTACGAGCCGTATCCGGCCATTGTCGTCGACGGCGTGTACACGGTGGTCGCGGCGAACCAGGGCATCGCGATGCTGCTGGAGGGCCTGCCGGAGCACCTGCTCACGCCGCCGTTGAACGCCATGCGGATCACGCTCCACCCGGAGGGGCTGGCCGGACGGATCCGCAATCTGCGGGAGTGGCGCGGACATCTGCTGGCCCAGATGGAGCGCCAGATCGCGCTCGCCCGCTCAAAGCCGCTGCGGGAGCTGTACGACGAGGTCGCCGCGTATCCCCTGCCGGAGACGGGCGGCGTCCCGGCGGACCGGGGGGACCCGACTGCGTACCCCTACTTCGCGCTTCCGCTGCAGATCGAGCACGACGGCCATGTGCTGTCGTTCGTGTCGTCGATCTCGACCTTCAACACCCCGATGGATGTGACCGTCGCCGAGCTGGCCATCGAGTCGTTCCTTCCGGCGGACCCGGCGACGGTCAAGTACTGCCAGGGGTTGGCAGCCGCTGAGGGTCGAGCCTGACCGTCTCCGGTCCGCCGCACCGAGGGCGGCTGGTCAGACCCGGGTGACGTTCCGGTCGAGGACGGCCCGCAAGCGGTCGACATCCGCCGACTCCGCGCCGCGAGGCAGAGCACTGTCGACCTGGGGTTGGGCCCCTCGGTACCGTGAGGCTCTCACGTCCTGACCGTCGCCCGCAGCGCGGACCACTGCAGGACCGCGAATCCGGCGACGGTCAGTGCCTGCAGGGGAATCCAGACGGCGCCGGCGGTCTTCGGCTCGAACCAGAGCGCGAGGGAGGCGATGCTGAGGGCGGCCCAGAGCAGATTGGCGTCGATGACGAGCTTCACGGGGAAGAGCGGTGGCCGGCGGCGCGAGGCGAGGTAGCCGACTCCGGCCGCGAACACGGCGAGAAATAGGCCCAGTTCGAGGAGGATCGTGTCATCGACTCCGAGCAGCCGCCCGAGAGGGCCGGAAGCTGCGATGTACGCCAGTCCGTTGGCGCCGGTGACGACGGCGTCGAGCGCGAGGAATCGGCGCAGCATCGTCTGCGGCTCGGTGCTGCGGGAGATGCCGGTGAGCAGCGTTGCGGACATGACGGATCAGCCTCCATCGAGGTCGTACGGGCTGGTCGGGGACCCGGAGCTCGGACGGAGTGCGCCGCCCGAGTTCCGGTAGCGCAAGACTGCCGGGTGGCGCGGGGGCGGTCGATTACCTGCGACGTAATGGCGGAGCAGGCCGGACGACTGGGTGGGAGTGGTCCCGGACCCCGCGGCCCGGGACCACTCCCAGGCCCCTTGGGCTGACGCAGCCAACCGGCTACAAGGCCACAACGAGGGCGCAACAGGTGGGTGGCGGCGCTACGGCTCGACGCGGGTCGTCCCTACCATCCGGCGTACAGGGGGTACCCATAGCAATCCCCCGGGCAAGGGGGGCTCTGTGCAGTCAACCGTTTCACGGCCGGTTTTCCGGCGCTTCGTCGGCGCTCTCGCGGTCGGCGTGGCCCTGGCCGCAACCTCAGGGTGCACGGCTCCCGTCGATGCCGTCGCCGGCATCTCCGTGACCGCCGACGGCCATCTGCTCGGCGTCATGATGGTCTGCGGGCATCAGATCGACGGCGCGACCCTCTACGTGGACAGCACCGACGTCGACAATGAGGTGACGGTCGGTTCATGGGCCTCCGACCGTCCCCTCACGGCCGGTCTCGCCACCTGGACCCTCGATTCTCCTTCCGCCGGCTGGACCGCGACCAGCTCTCTCAAACCGCTCACCGCCAAGACCACCTATGCCCTCTACGGCTGGACCAAGGACAACTCGTGGTCATCGAGTGGCGTCTCCTTCACTCTGACCGACCGGGACCGACTCACCCCCGGAACGGTCCGCTACGACGACGTCGCGGGCAACGGCGACGAATCCGCAATCACCGTCCCCGTAGCGGAGTTCAAAGCCGGGGCCTGCGAGAACAGTTAACGACACGGCGCCTTCGCAGGGACGCGGGGCGAGGCGACCACACCTGCTGCACGCCGGCCGGCAGACACCGGCAGAGACAAGGAGCGTCAAGGTCAGCAAGAACACTTCAGTTCTGACCAGAGAGACACAAAACCCCGAATCGCTTTCCGGAGCCGTTCCCAATTACCCGTCAGACCGCGAGAGGTACCTGCTCACCCTCGACCGGGTTCCGGTAATGGGTCCAGATTTGGTTCAGCTCATGCTGGTAGTACAGCGGGTACAAAACAGCAACAATCAAGAGGACGATTCCGATCCAGGGGTTGCAGGTGGGCTGCATCCCCGCCGACTTCTGCATTCGGGCAATGCGCTGACCAGTGTTGTAGACCGAAACGAAGGGGGGCACGATCACCACCCAGCCAACGGTTATTGCCAGCACGGCCAGTACTGGGTTGACTTCGATTCGCTGATCGAAATCCTGGGCCTCGCGGTTCACCTTGTAGTACCAGACGAGGTGGTAGATGCCCAGCGTGATCAGCGGCCAGATCAGCCCGACGAGGAAGATGTTACGAATCTTGCCGGCGTGACCAGACATGAAGCACCTTCCAATCCGGTGGATTCGGTTACTCGCATGGAACGCGCCGAGGACCCCGACACGGCAATTACTGTCCGCGCCGTCGCAGCGATCACTCTTCATCGACACGCGAGGCTTGCGGAACCGCTCCTGCGAGCGAGAAATATTCGTTACATGAGGTCTGATTCCTACATGTCCAGTGCACCACTACCCATCGGAATGCGCACGCCAGCCCCGGCGCGGGCGGCACCCAGGGCCGCTCGTAGCAGGCGGACGGCGCTCGGGCAAGGGGGTGTGCGCCGTCGTCGGCGGGCGGCGCTATGGGTGGCGTCACCATTTCGGGGGCGCGGGGTGGTTTCTAGCGTGACCGGCACCTCGGTTCACCTGCGGGAGGTCCTTGATGCCGTTGCCCCCACACCTGCCCTGTCCGGTCAGGATCCTCGGTTCCCTACTCGCCCTGCTCCTTGCCACCTTGTGGCTCGCCCCGCCGCCCGCGGCGCACGCAGCCGCAGTGGACACGCCCGCGCCGCACGCGGCCGCCGTGCCACTGGAGCGAGTGAGCAACTTCGGTGCCAATCCCGGCGCTCTGAACATGTATGTGTACCGGCCGGCGAGCCTGCCCGCGCATCCCGCGGTCGTCGTCGCACTGCACGGCTGCACACAGAGCGCCCAGGTCTACGCCGACAACTCCGGGCTGACCACCTTCGCCGACCGGCACGGCTTCCTGCTGGTCTTCGCCGAGACGACGTCCGCGAACAACTTCAGCACGTGCTTCAACTGGTTCCAGCCGATCGACAACCGACGCGGCCAGGGCGAGGCCGCGTCGATCCGGCAGATGGTCGCTCATGCGGAGGGCGCGTACGGTGCCGACGCGGCGCGTACGTACGTCACGGGGCTCTCGGCCGGCGGAGGGATGACCTCGGTGATGCTCGCGGCCTACCCGGACGTGTTCGAGGCTGGTGCCGTGATCGCCGGGCTGCCGTACGACTGCACCAAGGACACCGGGCCCTTCGTCTGTATGGACCCCGGGGTGGACCGGACGCCCGCGGTGTGGGCGCAGCGGGTGCGCGACGCCTATCCGGGGTACTCGGGGCCCTGGCCGCGGGTCGCGATCTGGCACGGCGACAAGGATGCGAAGGTCGTCCCGAGGAACGCCGACGAGCTGCGGGACCAGTGGACCGCTGTGCACGGGGTGGACCAGAGTCCGGACCGTACGTCCACGATCGGCCCCGACCAGACGCGCAGGGAGCAGTATCTGGCGGCGGACGGCAGGGTCGTCGTCGAGGTCGACCGGGTGCCCGCGATCGGACATGGCACGCCGGTGGACCCCGGCAGCGGGTCCGAGCAGTGCGGACAGACCGGCACCGCGAACTTCATCGCCTCGATCTGCTCCAGCTACTGGATCACCGGCTTCTTCGGCCTTGACGGGACGGCGACGGCCTCCTCCGTCACCGGGTCCAAGGTTGCCGCAGCCGCCGCCCGGACCGGGCACTGCCACCGGACCGAACGACTGCGCGTGCCCGGCGCCGAGCGTCAAGTCGTCTCCTGCCTCGGCGAGTTGACGACGGCCGGGACGCTCGCCTCCGGCCACACCGATCAGGCCGACTGGGCCGGGCTCACCCCGGCCGGCCTTGCCACGCCCACTGGCGTGCCCGGCATCCAGATCGACGGCTACTTCCCCGACACGTCCACCACCAACACCAACCACGGGTGGAAGCACGACGCGCAGTTCGTCGTCAGGCTGCCCGACCACTGGAACGGCGGGCTCGTCGTCACGGGCTCCCCCGGCGTGCGCGAGCAGTACGCCAACGACCGGGCCATCGGTGACTGGGTCCTCTCCCGCGGCTATGCGTTCGCCGCCACCGACAAGGGGAACACCGGCGCGGGCTTCTACCGCGACGGGGCCGCGCCCGGCGAGGCGATCGCCGAATGGAACGACCGGGTGACCGAGTTGACCAGGGCCGCCCGTACGGTCGTCGCCCAGCGCTACCACCGCCCGCCGTCCCGCACCCTCGCCACCGGCATGTCCAACGGCGGCTATCTGGTGCGCTGGCAGCTGGAGAACCACCCCGAGCTCTATGACGGCGGCGTCGACTGGGAAGGCACACTCTGGCGCGCGAGCGGGCCGAATCTGCTCACCTTCCTGCCGCCCGCGCTGCGCCACTATCCGGTCTACGCCACCGGCGGACCCGGCGCGGACGAGGCGCACCGGGCGATGCTCGCAGCCGGCTATCCGGCGGGGTCGGAGTTCCTGTGGCCCTTCCACCATCAGTACTACTGGGATCTGACGCAGCGGATCTACCGGGAGGAGCTGGACCCGGCCTACGACGGGCCGACCGAGGCAGGGACCCCGTACTGCGCACCGGGCACACCCGCCTGCGACGCGGACTACGACTACGCCTCCCGGCCGCGGCAGGTGCACCGTGCCGTCGCGTCGATCGGGCTGACCGGCCGGATCGGCAAGCCGCTGATCACCCTGCACGGCACCCTCGATGTGCTGCTGCCCATCGCGCGCGACTCCGATGTGTACGCCCGCATGGTGCGCGACGCGGGCCGCGGCGGGCTGTTCCGTTACTACCGCGTCGACGGCGGCACCCACGTCGACTCGCTGTACGACGCCTTCCCGGACCGGCTGCGGCCGTTGACGCCCTGCCACCGCTCCGCGTTCACGGCGCTGGAGGCATGGATCGGGCGGGGCAGCGAGCCGCCGCCCAGTCACACCCTGGCCCGCCCGTCCGAGGCCGGTCCCGGCGCCCTGCTCACCGACTGTCCGATCGGCGGCACAAAAACCCGGTCCTGAGCAATCCCCTGCGGTACGGGCACCGAATAACAGCCGTGTGGCGGCGCGCCGGACGGCGGTGTGCCGGACCGGCTGGTGGGGGCACAGGTGCGAGCGACCGTACGGGTACGGGTACTTGCGGTGGACGGGCCGCAGGTGTGGATCGCCGTGAGCGGCAGGCTCTCCAGGACCACCGCTCCGGCGCTCGCGCAGGCGTTGCTGCTGCGCGAGGCCGACGGGTTCACCGTGTTCTTCGTGGATGTCAGCACACTCACCGACGACTGGGAGCTGACTCTCGACGAGGTACGGGAGGTGTTCCCGTGCGGCCGGAGGCTGGCGTTCCACCTCATCGGTTCCGCCGATGACCTTCGACTGCAACCCGGCCGCGATCCTCGGTTCGTCTTCCATCCCGGGCCGGCCTCGGCATGGTCCGTGTGGGCGCACGGCCCCTCGACGAAGGGCCGGCAAGTCGGCTGTCCGTCGTCCGCGCGTACCAGGAGCCGCAGGAGTTCCCTCGGCAGCATCACCTGAACGGGCCGGTGGCCACGGCGAATGCCGCCGTGGCCACCGGCCTGCTTCAGGCAGCCGGCGGTACGCGCCCGGGGCGGCCGGAGCCGCGAGTGATCGAGTAGCCCGCGATGGCCGCGAGCGCCCCCAGCAGTCCCCCGGCCACGGTCCAGATCCAGCGGTCGGACCACCAGCCGGACGCCCAGCCGCCGTCCGGCTCACTGAGGGCAGCCGCCTGCTTCGGCGCGCTTCCCTCCTCGTCCTTCGTCGTGGCACCGGCCACCAGCGGGGCGGCGAGCGATCCGTCGCCCGCGTACGCGCCGCCCGAGTCGGCCGACGTGGCCTCGACCTCGGCGCGCACCGGCAGACCGAGGTCCTCCTCGGGAAGGTCGGTGACCGTCAGGCGTACGTAGTAGCTGCCGGGCAGCGGGTCGTTGTCCCACGGCTCCGCCCACGAACGCACCGTACGCAGCGTGCAGGACAGTTCGACCGTTGCCGCGTCCTTGGCCGCGCCCCTGGTCTGCATGCCGTACATGCAGGACTGGCGTCGGCGCAGCCCGTCGAACACATCGAGCTGCCAGGTGGATCCGCCGTGCCGGTCGGCGGACTCGGGCAGGGTGAGCGTGGCCTTGACCGTAGCCCGCTGCCCGGCGTCGGCGGGAAAGACCCAGTACAGGTAGTCGCCGGCGGATGCGGTGGCTGTCGCCTTCTGGCCCTGCTCGATCGCGGTGGCGTCACGGAAGCCGGTGCCCGCCTCGGTCGGCCCGGCCGCGTTCTTGCTCGGGGTCGGCGACGGGTCGTCCGCCGTGGCGGCGCCCGCGGCGGAGAACAGGGCGGTGGCGGCCAGCAGAGCTGTCGTCAGCGCGCGTGCGGTACGCATCAGTTGGTCCTCCAGACGGCGATACGCCAGCGCGATATCCAGCCCCACAGCAGTCCGGCGACCAGACCGGTGAGCACGAGGGCGGCCAGCAGCCACCAGCCGCGGCCGAGGCCGAAGGAGGCGACGTCCGAGGCCCCGTCGGGCGCGTCCACGAGGTCGACGGTCAGTTCGACGGGCAGTCCCGGCTCGGTCTTCACGGACGGGGGCGCCGAGAAGGAGTTGCTGACCTGCAGACAGACGGTCTCCGCGGCGGGTTTGACCTCGTCGGCGTCGTCGAGCTGGGCCTTGGGATAGCGCAGCCCGGCGGAGATCACATCGGTGCGCCCGTTGCCGGCCTCCGAACCGCGGACGATTTCCCGGCCGTGTACGGTCACGGCCCGCAGCAGGACCCCGTAGTCGTTGTTGACGGCCCGGTCGGCGGCGACGCTGACGGAAGCGCGCAGCTCCTGCCCGGGCAGGACGTCGACGCGATACCAGCGGTGCCGGCCGAACGTCTCGCGGTCGCTGTAGAGGCCCGGCTTCAGCTGCGGGGCCTTCGCGCACTCCTTCGCGCCCTCGGTCGCCACCGGAGTGACGACCGGTTCGGCGGCGCGGTCCACCAACTGGCTCACCCGGTCGGAGAGTTCGTCGGTGTGCTGCACCGAGGTATAGGTGCCGCCGGTGGCCTCGGCGATGCAGCTGAGCTGGTCACGGGTCTTGGCGTCCGGGACCAGGCCCAGGGTGTCGATGACGAGGTGAATCCCCTTGGCGGCGATGTCGCGTGCCACGACGCACGGGTCGAGCGGGGCGCAGGTGTCCTCGCCGTCCGTGATGAGCACGATCCGCCGGGTCGCGTCGCCGCCTTCGAGGTCGTCGGCGGCGCCGAGCAGCGCGGGTCCGATCGGCGTCCAGCCGGTGGGGGCGAGGGTCGCGACGGCGGTCTTCGCCTCGGTCCGGTCGAGCGGTCCGACGGGGTAGAGCTGCTTGGTGTCCTTGCACCCGAGCTTCTTGTCCTTGCCCGGGTAGTCGGCCCCGAGCGTGCGTATGCCGAGCTGTACTTCTTGCGGTACCGCGTCCAGTACCTCGTTGAACGCCTGCTTCGCAGCCGCCATCCGGGTCTGGCCGTCGATGTCGCGGGCCCGCATGGAGCCGCTGACGTCGAGCACCAGCTCGACCTTGGGGGATGCCTTGGCCACCGGTTCGTCGGCGGCGGCGCCTGCCGGGAAGAGCCCGGCAGCCAGGGCGGCGAGCAGGCCGCACACCCCGGCCGCCAGCCGTTTTCTTGTGATCATCGCTGGATGGTAGTGATGATCGCCCGGCGATCCAAAACGGGTCGGCGGCACGGGGGTTGCGGGCCGGTCACCCCTGCCCGGGGGCGGGCCTCAGGCTGCCCCGTCGTCGGCCGCGCCACGACGGTCGCCGACTGCCGGTGGGACGGCATCGGGGTCGGTCTCGACGCTGCGGGCCGGGTCCTCCGGCTCCGTGGAACGTGCTGCTTCTGCGCGGAGCATGGCGTTGAGTGCTGCGAAAGGGTCGATGGGCATGGCTGTGCACCTCACGGTGTGATGGCTGCTGATGGGGCTCGAACATGGCCGGGCTCATCAGCAGCGCAGGACCACACAGCGCACAGCGTGCATCGGCAGCGGCAGTTGTGCCTGCCGACTCGGGCCGGGGCGGTACGGGGCGGGCCGGCCCGGACCCGAACGCACCCCGGACCGGGTGGCCGGTGCGACGGGGCGTGCCGCGGGGCACGCCCGGCCCGTGGCTTCGGTGGCCGCCTCCTCCGGCTGGCCGGCACTCGCCGGGTCGGCCGGGGCGGAGGCGGGGGTCCGGATCTCACCGGCTCCGGCCGCCGCCGCGGCGGAGCCGAAGGACGTGCCGAGCAGCGCCAGAAGCACCAGGAGGACGACCGCGGCGGCCCGGCGCGCGACGGCGCCTGTCGCTGCCTCGACGCTCTGGGGCTGCTTCATGGGGGCGACCTCCTGGACATGCCTAACTGCCCAGGAGACGCCAGGTTCTGCCGCGCTCCGGCCGAGATCCGCTCTACCGGGGTACGCGCATTACGCCGAATTCACCGCCGTGTGCGGAGTGATCACGGTGACGCCCGTCCCGGACGCGGCGCCGAGAGCGACGAGCGCCGCGGGCACCTCGTCGAGCCCGATCCGCGTGGTCACCAGCAGGTCGGGGCGGAGGGCGCCGGAAGCGACCATCGCCATCATCTCGGGGTAGGCGTGAGCGGCCATGCCGTGGCTGCCGAGGATCTCCAGCTCCAACGGGACGACCCGGTCCATCGGCAGATGGACCCCCTGGGGCAGCAGGCCCACCTGCACATGGCGGCCCTGACGGCGCAGGCTCTGCACCGAGTTCACACAGGTCACGGGCGCTCCGAGGGCGTCGAGCGAGAGATGAGCGCCGCCGCCGGTCGCCTCGTGAACCGCGTCGGCGACACTTCCCTCCAGTCCCGAGGCATCCACGCACACCTCCGCCCCGAGCGTCCTGGCCAGCTCCAGCGCGCCGGCCGAGACGTCGACCGCGACGACCCTGGCCCCGCACGCCGCGGCGATCATCACCGCGGACAGGCCCACTCCCCCGCATCCGTGCACGGCGACCCACTCCCCCGGCGCCACCCTGCCCTGTGCCACGACGGCGCGGAAGGCGGTCGCGAACCGGCAGCCGAGGCTCGCGGCGGTGGCGAAGGACGTCGACTCGGGAAGGGCCACCAGATTGACGTCGGCGTGGTGGACGGGGACGTATTCGGCGAAGGATCCCCAGTGCGTGAAGCCGGGCTGCTCCTGACGCTCACAGACCTGCTGTGCACCGCGCGCGCAGGCCGAGCACCGTCCGCAGGCGCAGACGAACGGCACGGTGACCCTCTCGCCCGGCCGCCAGTTGGCGACGTCGTCGCCCACCGACTCGATCACTCCGGCCAGCTCGTGCCCGGGGACGTGCGGAAGGGTGACGTCGCTGTCGTGGCCCATCCAGCCGTGCCAGTCGCTGCGGCACAGACCCGTCGCCTCGACCCTGATCACCGCGCCGCCGCGGGACGGCACGGGGTCGGGCACCTCGCGTACCTCCAGCGGCTTCCCGAACTCTTCGAACACCACAGCACGCAAGGGGCACACTCCCTGGTCCGGCGGATCTTCCGCTGCCTCTGCCGACTCAACGTAGCCGGACGGGCGGCTTCTACGGCAGCCCCTGACCTGGGCCGCCCGGCCCGTCCGGCCCGAGCGGCACCTGCGGTCCTTCGCACTCCCGCAGCCAGCGCCGCAGCACCCGGTGCACCCGCTCGGCGCCCATCAGGCCCTGGCCGTCGGAGACCGGCGCGGACAGGTCGAGCGGCGACAGCAGAAAGGGCTGGGACTGTTCGCCGCCGAGGCCGCCGTGCGAACCGATCTGTTCCTCGAAGGCGTGCACCGTGCCCGCGTCCGGGTCGTGCATCGAGTTGACCATGATGTCGGCGACATGCGGATAGGAGTCGGTGCGGCGTACGGCCTCGGCCGCACCCGGGCCGTAGACCGCCAGCGGGCCGTCGTCGTCCAGCGCCGTGACGGGCACCTCAATGCCGCCGGGGCCGAGCACCAGTGAGCCGTGCCGCTCGCTGCGCACCAGCAGGAATCCGATGCCCGGGTGGGCCGCGAGCGTACGCAGCAGCGCCGGGTGGCGGCGCTCGATCTGCTCACGGCTCAGACGCCCCGCCGTATCGGGGAAGGAGATCAGCGCGAGATTGCCCGAGGCGAGCACGATCGGGTCGGAGCCCCGCTCCGGATGCTCGTCCGCTCCGTCGGCGAAAGGCCGGTGGAGCGCGCTGCGCAGCGCGTCGCCCGCCGCGTCGCGTGCCTCGGCACCGCTCTTGGAGCGATCAGCGCGGCGTGGGACGGGCAGCCCGCAGCCGGCCCGCACAAGATCCTTGAGGGTGAGGCCGTAGGCACGCTCAAAGGTGATCCCCGGGCTCTGCCCGTGGTCGGACAGCAGCACGATCCGGTAGTCGCGGGGCGCGTGTTCGGCGGCCTTGGCGATCAGCGCGATGGAACGGTCGAGCCGTTCGAGCACCAGCGAGGCGTCCCGGCTGTGCGGTCCCGAGTGGTGCGCCACTTCGTCGTACGCGACGAGGTCGGCGTAGACGGCGGTGCGTCCGGCGAGCATGTCCCCGATCACCGCGGCGACCACGACGTCCCGCTCGACGACGGTCGCGAACGCCCGGATGAAGGGGTAGAGCCCGCCGCGCCCGACCCGCGGCCGGTCGCCGCGCAGCCGCGCCCGGGTCGACTGGCCGATCTCCCGGGCGACTTCGGCGATGAACGACACCGCGGTGCGCACGGCGTTGGCGGGGTCGCTGAAGTAGGCGAAGTAGCCCTCCCTGGAGCGGTTGGCCTTACCGCGCCTGGCGGCCATGGACAGCACGAGCGCGAGCTGGTCCGCGCCGCCGCTGAACAGATTGCCGCGGCTGGCGCCGTCGACGGTGAGCAGTCCGCCGTCGCCGGTGCGCTCGATGGCGCGGCGCTGGAGCTCGGCGGCGCTCGCGGGCCGGTTGCTGACCATGACCCGGCCGCTGTCCTTCTCGTACCAACGGAACGCCGGGACGTCGTGGTTGGTGCCGTGCAGAATGCCGAGCTGGCTGGCGCCGGTCTGGCTGGACCAGTCCGTGCGCCAGGGCGTGAGCCGGTGGGTGGTGCCGATCCAGCCGGCGACGGTGGGCATCACACCGTCATCGGCCGCGCGCCGCAGCACCTCGTGCCCGACCCCGTCGAGCTGCAGGAAGACCGTGCCCGGGGACTGCTCACGGACCTCGTCCTCGCCGCGTCGCCGTCTGCGGCGGGCGGCGAGCCGGGAGAGCCTGCGCCGGTAGGCGTTGTCGTCGCGGACGGCGAGTGCGGTGGACGTTGTGGAGGCGACGGCGGACATCACGGCGGCGACGACGACCGCGGTCTCCGGGTCGGCCGCGCCGCGTCCGTCGGGGATCAGCCAGAGCGCGATCAGCAGCAGCGAGCCGTTGAGGAAGAAGACCAACAGGCCGAGCACCAGGGCGGGTACGAGCAGCAGGGCACGTACGACGACCGGCCAGACGAGTGCGGTCAGCAGACCGAAGGCGCCGGCGCCCCAGGCGGCTGTGATGGCGGTCCTGGTGATGCTGTCGCCGTCGTCGGACTGCAGCTGGAAGTCGGGCAGCAGCCCGGCGAGCGCCAGCATTGTCAGCGTGGACACGGCCCACACCACGATCACGCGCAACAGGGCGCTGCCGACGCTGCGCCATCGCCCCTCGGCCACGCCGTCTCACCTCACCTTGGATCTGCCTCCAGCCTGGCACAGGACCGGGCACGATCCGCGGGGGGCTCGGACGGGGCCGTCGGGCGACCCGCTGAGCAGCCGTTGCACCCGGCCGTCGGGGCGAGCCGCTCAGCAGCCGTCGTACCCGGCCGTCGGCATGGAGAGCCTGCGGTGCACATTGGCCTTCATCGCCGCGTCGTATACGGGCTCCTGGAGGCCTGCGGTCTCCAGCCGTACGCCCCTGCGCCCGCACTCGGCGCGGAAGTCCGGCACGGACCTCAACGCCCGTTCCAGTACCTGCTCATTGGGGGCGACGAACAGATCCACCCGGCCCTCGTCGACATCGGTCCACAGCCCGCAGTGGTCGGCGCGCAGTCCGCAGAAGAGCAGTTCCCGCGTGACGACATGGCCACGGTCGGCGGCCCAGCGGGCGCACATCGCGTGCTGGCTGCGGGTGTCCACGAGAAAGGGGGCGCGGTCGAGTTCCTCGAGGGGGATCAGGCAGGCGATCGCCGCCACGCGTAAACCGTCCATGGAACGTCCCCCTGCACTCGCCGTCACCCCGACCCTACTCCGCAACCGGCCCCGGCCCCTTGCCGCGTCGGGGGATCTAGGCTCGTAGGTGTAGGTGGAACGAGGAGGCGCTGCGTGCCGGTGGAAGTCACCTGGTGGGGTCATGCCACCTGTACGGTCGAGGACTCCGGGGTGCGGGTGCTGACCGATCCGCTGTTCGTGCGCCGGCTCGCCCATCTGCGCAGGCGGCGCGGTGAGCTGCCACCGCCCGAGGCCGCCCGCGCCGAGGCGGTCCTCGTCTCCCATCTGCACTCCGACCATCTCCATCTGCCGTCGCTGGCGCGGCTGGCACCCGGCACCCGGCTGCTCGTGCCGCGTGGCGCCGCCCGCTCGGTGCCCGCGCTGAAGCGGCTCACGGACAGGACGGGGCTGCGGATCACCGAGGTGGGCCCGGGCGACGAAGTGCAGGTGGAGGATCTGGTGGTGCGGGCGGTGCCCGCGCTGCACGACGGGCGGCGGCTGCCGCTCGGGCCGCACCGCTCGCCCGCTCTCGGCTATGTGATCAGCGGCGAGGCCCGGACGTACTTCGCCGGGGACACCGGGCTTTTCGACTCGATGGCCGACGAGGTCGGCCCGGTCGATGTGGCGCTGCTGCCGGTCGGCGGCTGGGGGCCGTATCTCGGGCACGGGCATCTGGACGCGGCCCGTGCGGCGCAGGCACTCGCCTCGCTCGCGCCGCGCGCGGCTGTGCCGGTGCACTACGGCACCTACTGGCCGATCGGGATGGACGGAATCCGGCCGCACGAGTTCTACGCCCCGGGCGAGGAGTTCGTACGCAAGGCCGCGCGGCTGGCTCCGCAGGTGGCGGTGCACCGGCTGGGGCACGGCGAGCGCGTCCGCCCGGAGGCGGCCCGGTGAGCGCGAAGCCGTCACAGGTGCTCGGCCGTCTGTCGGAGGTCGTGGGACGGCTGCCGCCGGAGTCGACGCAGCAGGCTGTCGGCTATCCCTCGCTGTTTCTTCTGGTGGCACTGGGCTCGCTGGTGCCGGTGGTGCCGACGGGGGCGGTGGTGAGCTCGGCCGCGGTGGTGGCCTTCCATCAGACGTCTCCGGTCGCGCTGCTGTTCGTCTTCCTGGTGGCGTCGTTCGCCGCGTTCCTCGGGGATGTGACGCTGTACTGGCTCGGGCAGCGCGGCGTCGGTTCCAAGAACGGCTCGCGCTGGCTTGCGGTGCTGCGTGAGCGCTCGGCGCCGGACCGCCTTGAGCAGGCGCAGCGCAAGCTGGACGAGCACGGGGTGACGGTGCTGGTGCTCTCTCGGCTGGTGCCGGCCGGGCGGATTCCGGTGATGCTGGCCTGTCTGCTCGCCAGGATGCCGCTGCGCGCGTTTGTGCGCGGGGATGTCCCGGCGTGCCTGGCCTGGGCGGCGACGTATCAGCTGATCGGGATTCTGGGTGGGTCACTGTTCGACGAGCCGTGGAAGGGCGTGGTCGTCGCGGTGACGCTGGCGGTGGTGATCAGCGTGGCTCCGACGGTGTGGCGGAGGGTCCGGCGCGCCGCCCGGCCGGGCTCGTCCGGCTCAAGCGGTCAGCAGGCGTGAGCCGCCGACCGGCAGGTCCCACAGCTGTTCGCGCGGCCGGCCGGCGCGCTCCCAGGCGGCCCTGACCCGGGTCAGGGGTTCGAGGACCGGCTCGGCGGAGAGCACGAACGTCGCCCAGTGCATCGGTGCCATGTTCCGCGCGCCGAGGTCGTCGAAGGCGCGCACCGCCTCCTCCGGATCGGTGTGCACATCGCTGAGCCACCAGCGCGGGTCGTACGCGCCGATCGGCAGCAGCGCCAGATCGAGGTCGGGATGGCGGCGGCCGATCTCCTTGAACCAGTGGCCGTAGCCGGTGTCGCCGGCGAAGTACACGGACTGGTCGTGCTGGTCGGTGAGCACCCAGCCGCCCCACAGCGAGCGACAGGTGTCGGTGAGGGTCCGCTTGGACCAGTGATGGGCCGGTACGAAGTCGAAGCGGACGCCGCCCAGATCCGCGCCCTCCCACCAGTCGAGTTCCGTCACCCGGGTGAAACGGCGGCGGCGGAACCAGCGGGCGAGGCCCGCCGGGACGAAGACCGGCGTGTGCCGCGGCAGCCGCTTGAGGGTGGGGGCGTCCAGATGGTCGAAGTGGTTGTGGCTGATGACGACTGCGTCGATGGCCGGCAGATCTTCCCAGCGCACGCCGACGGGGGTGATCCGGACAGGGGTGCCGAAGATCCGGCGGGACCAGACGGGGTCGGTGAGGACGGTGAGCCCGCCGATGCCCAGCACCCAACTGGCGTGTCCGGCCCAGGTGACAGCCACGGTCGCGGTGTCCACGACGGGCAGCGGTCCCGGTGCGAAGGGCAGCAGCGGAATGTCTCGCAGCCCGTCGGCGCCGGGGCGCACCGCGCCCTCCCTGGCGAGGCGGGCCATGGCCCGTACGCCGGGCAGCGGAGCGGTCAGCCGGTCGGCGAAGGACCTCGGCCACCGGCGGATCTCGCCGAGGGGGCGGGTGCGCGAGCGGGGCCGTAAGCCGTCTGTCGTGCCCGCGGCTCCCAGGTGCGCCGGAGCCGTTCCTGCCTGTCCTGTCTGTGCCGGGTGCCCGGGCCGCTCCGGGTGCCCCGTCTGTGCCGGGTGCCCTGTCTGTTCCGAGTCGGATGCCTGTCCCGAGTCGGCTGCCTGTCCCGAGTGCTCCGCCTGCTCCGTCTGTTCCGCCATCCGGGGCTCCGATCAACGCAGTTCGTCGAAGGCCGTTCCAAGAATGGTCAACGCCCCCGCCACATGCGGCAATTCCAGAGGTGCCGGTGAGGTGAGGGATTCCTGCTGCTGCTCGGGAGTCGCTCCCAGCAACGGTCCGGTGGCCAGCCGCACCCGCAGCGCGCCCAGCTCGTCGCCGAACCGGTGCCCGCCCGGCACGGGTGCCCCCACCCGGTCGGTCAGATACTCCTCGAGCTCCATGGAGTCGGTCACACCCCGCTCGGCGAGGCGGGCGCGCAGCGGCCCGAGGTCCGCGTACATATGGCGGCCCGCCTGCGGCGGACGGGCGAGCGCGCCGGACACGAGCACCGCGCGGTGCACGGCGGCCGCCACGCGCGCGTGCAGCGCGGCCGCCTGCTCCATCCTGGCGATGACCGGTCCCGGCTCGTCGAGCGCGTGGGCGGCGGCAGCGGCGACCGGTCCGGCCACCACCGCGCCGAGCGCGGTGAGGATGTCGAGGGTCCTGGCGCGCCGGGCGGCTCCCTCATCGGTGGCCGGGAACCGGGCGACGGCGACCGGCCAGGAGGCGGGCATGAGCGCGCCCGCCAGATCGCTGATGACGGTCACATCGCCAGGGCACATCTCGGCGGGACTGAGCAGCACGGTCTCGTGCGGCCTGTGCAGGGTGTCCCGCCAGGTCTCGTCGCTGATGATGTGCAGCCCCTCGCCCACGGCGGCTTCGCATGCCTCGAGGACGGTCTCGGGCGGGGCGACCGTCGCGGTGGGGTCGTCGGCGACGGAGATCAGCAGCAGCCGGGGCATCCCACCCTCGGCGCGCACTCTGCGTACGGTCTCGAGCAGCGCATACGGATCGGGCACGCCGCCGCACTCGGCCGGGGTCGGCACATGGTAGGCGGGCCGCCCGAGCAGCCGGGCCTGCGGCGTCCACCAGGCGGGGCAGGGGCGGGGCATCAGCACATCCCCGCCGTACGCGCCGATCAGCGCGAACAGCAGGGGTTGCGCTCCGGACGCCGCCACCAGTTCCTCGGGGTGGGAGCGCAGCCCGCGCCGCCACCAGTAGCCGCAGGCCGCCTCGCGCAGCTCGGCGCCGCCGCCGGGCGGCTCGCTGTCCGCCCCCTCCGACGCGGCCGCGAGCACTGCGGCGAGCTCGGGGAGCACGGGCAGTCCGGACACGGGGGCGGGCGGCCCGTAACGGATGGGACCGTGGCTTTCCGGAGCCGTCCGCTGCATGCCGTCACCTCCGCTGCTCGCGCCCCCGGACCACTGTCCGGCCGACGAGCCCTTTGGGCCCACGAGCCCTTTATACGGAGGTTTGCGGGAGCCCGCCGCGCGGGAGCGGTGGGCGGCCGGGCGTCAGACCACCGTGACCGGGTGCCTGACCACCGCGTCGAAGAGGTAGCCCTGGGTGTTGTGGACCGTGCGCTCCGGCTGGGTGTTGCCCGCGCAGTCAGTCGTACGGGCCAGCAGCTCGGCCGGTCCGGTGCGACGCGGGTGCCAGTCCGCCGTCCAGCGGACCCAGCTGTCCCGGCGCGGGGTGTCGCGCAGCCGCGCCCGGTGCCAGTGCGCTCCGCCGTCGGTGGAGATCTCGACATGGTTGACCGGGGCCTTGGCCGACCAGGCACGGCCCGTCAGCCGGTGCCTGACGCCCGCCGCGAGGCTCGCGCCGAGCGGCAGCTCCAGCGCGCTCTTGATGGTCTGGCGGGTGATCGGCGCGCTGCCGCCCGGCGGGTAGGCGGCGCCGAAGAGCCGGTAGAACTCAGTGGTCCAGGGCGAGGACAGCGGCGTCTCGCTGACCTCGATGTCACCGAGCCACTTGACGGAGGCGAGGCCGATCCAGGACGGGACGATGACCCGGACCGGGTAGCCGTGGTCGTACGGGAGGGGCTCGCCGTTCATCTCGTACGCGAGGATCACATCGTCGAGCGCCTTGCAGACCGGCAGCGGGCGGCGCACCCGGCCGTGGTTCACGCCGTTGCTGATGAACTCGTCGTCCAGCCCCCGGGGCATCACGTCCACGGCGGACGACGAGATCCCGGCGCGCCGCAGTACGTCGCGCAGCCGCACCCCGCGCCAGCGGGCGGCGCCGATCCCGCCGAGCGTCCACGGGGTGCCGGTGACGGTTTCGCCCTGCTGGGTGGCGTAGAAATTGCGGCCGTTGCCGGCGCATTCGACGACCGCGGTGCGGGTGACGGAGGGCAGCGAGCGGAGGTGGCCGTAGCCGAACTCGACCGGGCGGCGGCCGCTGAGTCCGCTGCCCCAGACGGTCAGCTTCCAGTCCGACTCGGCGAGTACGGGGGTGGAGGTGTGGTTGCGGACGAAGAAGTGGTCCGCGGGGGTGTGCAGCCCGGTGGAGCGCAGTGCGGTGAAGTTGGTCTCGGCGTTGGTGCCGCGGATGGTGAACAGCTCGGGCGGCAGCGGCTTGACGATGCCGGGCGCGGCAGGCGCGGGGGCGGCCGCGGCGGGTGTTGGGGCCGCGAGGTGGGCCGCGAGCGGTGCGGCGGCGAGCAGCTTCAGCAGGTCACGGCGGTCCAGGGCAGGGGACAACGCAGGTCTCCTCGACAGAAGGCGGATGCGCGGAATCGGGTCGTCGGTCTCGTCGCTGTGGGTGCGGGCGTCCTTGTCGGCGAGGACACGGTCAACAGGGACGGAGACAAGGGCACGGACACGACGGCGCGCGGCGCCAAACGGCAGCCTGAAGCGCGCAGTTGTCCATGTCGACGACCATGTGCGCGATCCTAGGCGCGCCCCGGCCGGCCGGGCACCGCCCTACGCCGAGTCGGGCGCGACCGTGGCCGAATGCGTTCCCTGCGTGGGCGCGCTCTTCACGGGGTGCCCACGTTCCATGTCCGACGGGAGCCCGGCAAGGTCCGGAAGACAGGCCTAAGGTCGTCGTTGCTGCAGCGGGAGGCGGCTCGCCCCGCGTGCCGGTCCGCTTGCCGTCTACTACCAGGAGGCGTTCTCCACCCTGCGGTACTAGTACTGCAGCGGTTCTTTTCGTGACTGTTGGGCTGAGTGAGAAGCCCTCCCCACGACCGGAACCAGTGCCGCCGTTCGCTCATCCTGTACCCCGGGTGGGCCTGCTTGCTTACCCTCTCGCGAACGCAATAGGTGGGGGTGGGGGCGCATCGCACGGCAGCCGCTGTCCACCTCCCGCCTCCCCGGTATGTGTTCCTCCCCGGCACTGCGCACTTTGAGAGGTCTTCACCATGCCCGTGGTCAGTCCCCATTTCAGCATCCTGTCCGAGGACTTCGCCGCAGACCCCTACCGCTACTCCGCACAGCTGAGGGAGCAGGCTCCCGTGCACCACGAGCCGGCGATCGACAGCTATTTCCTCTCCCGCTACCAGGACGTCAAGCGGGTACTTACCGACCATGAGGCGTTCACTACCCAGACGCTGCAGGTGCGCGCCGAGCCGGTGATGCGCGGGCCGGTCCTCGCCCAGATGACCGGGGCCGAGCACACCGCCAAGCGAAAAATCGTCGTCCGGGGTTTCACCGGCCAGGCCCTCCAGAACCAGATACGCGCCATCCACGCCAACGCCGCCGAACTCATGGCTCCCTTCCTTTCCCGAGGCCGGATGGACCTCGTCAACGATTTCGGCAAGCCCCTCGCCGTCCGCGTGACCCTCGATGTCCTCGGTTTGGACAGAGAGGACTGGCGGCAGGTGGCCGCCTGGCACAGCGGGGTCGCCGAATTCATCACGAGCATGACTCTCACCCCCGAGCGCCGCCGGCACTGCATGGACTGCGCGGAGCAGCTGGAGGCCTATCTCGTACCCGTCATCGAACAGCGGCGCCGCCACCCCGGCGAGGACCTGATATCGACGCTGTGCACCGCCGAGTTCGACGGCGTCGCCATGAGCAATCGCGACGTCACCGCGCTGATCATCAACGTGTTGGCTGCCGCCACCGAGCCCGCGGACAAGACTCTCGCCCTGCTCTTCAAGCACCTGATCGACCACCCCGAGCAGATGGCGCAGGTCCGCCAGGACCCGAACCTGCTGGCCGCCGCGATCGCCGAGACCCTGCGCTTCACCCCGCCGGTCCAGCTCATTCCCCGCCAGGCGGAGGAGAACGCCGTGTTCGCGGGCACCACCGTCCCGGCAGGGGCCACCGTCTTCTGCATGATCGGCGCGGCCAACCGTGACCCCGATGCCTTCACCGCCCCGGACACCTTCGACATCCACCGCCCGGACCTGGGCACCGCCCGCTCCTTCACCGCGGCCGCCCAGCACTTGGCCTTCGGTACCGGACTCCACCAGTGCGTCGGCGCGGCCTTCGCACGCGCCGAGATCGAGACCGTCGCCGCAATGCTCCTGCCCCTGCTCGACCAGGTCCGCTACAGCCCCGGCTTCCGCTACCACGAGACCGGCCTGTACACCCGAGGCCCTGTGTCTCTGTCGCTGGACTTCACTCCGTCCACGAAGGTGGCACCGGCCACGACTGACGGCCGTCCCTGACCCGGCCTCTCCCGGGCCGGCCCGGCGTCCTGTCCTCCACGGCTCCAGCAGCCAGGACCAACTCCATGCCCCTACAACCTCGGGCTCATCAAGTGACATGGACAGGGCCTCCGTTAGGATCTCCCCGGAGTAGCGGCCCTGGAGAGGGAATCGCCCTCCGAAACGCCGGATGCGACACCTCTTCACACCCGTGCCCGGCAGAGCCTCGACCAGCCGGAGCCGGGTGGTGCACAAGGAGCTCGGACCACCGCCCTGCGTAACTCGTGCCGGTGGCTGTCGCCGCGGGGCCCGATGGGTGTCTCCGGGCATGGCTGTCCAGTGTTGGAGCAAAGGGGATGGGAGCCGCCATGGTGTCCGTGGGAGAGAGACTGAGCAAAGCGCGCGTGCGGGCCTTCATCGGCCGGGACGAGGAACTCGGGCGCTTCGAGGAGGCTTTGGCCGGCGATCCGCAGGCACCGTTCGCTTTCTACGTGTGCGGGCCGGGCGGTATCGGGAAGTCGACGCTGCTGAGGCGTCTGGCGGACCACGCTCGTGCGGCGGGTCGGCTGCTCGTCGAACTCGACGGCCGGTTCGTCAGCCGGGACCCGGCTGATTTCGAGCACGCTGCCGGTCCTTTCCTGGATGTTCCGGGCACGGTCCTGTTCGTGGACTCCTTCGAGCACTGCCAGTGGTTGGAGAGCTGGCTGTGGCACCACTTTCTGCCCCGCGCCGCGGACGACACCCTGGTCGTCCTGGCCGGACGGCGCGCTCCGCAGCCGCAGTGGACTGCCGACCCCGCCTGGTCCCGGCTCCTGCACGTGACCGAACTGGAGCCGTTCTCCGCGGAACAGGCCCGGAGCCTGCTGGTCGCGGCGCAGATCCGGCCCGAACTGCGCGACCGGGTGCTCCGCTTCGCCGGCGGCAACCCGTTGGCCCTGTCCCTCGCGGCCGCGGCAGGATCGGCGGGCTGCTCCAGGGAGGAGATCTGGGCCCCGTCGGCGGATGTCCTGCGCACACTGTTGGCGGGGTTGATCGGTGAGGTCCCCACGGCTGCCCACCGCCGCGCCCTGGAGGTGGCGGCACAGGCCCACTCGACGTCCGAGGAACTGCTCGCCGCCGTGCTTTCCGGGGAGGATGCCCATCTGCTCTTCTCCTGGCTGAGGGACCTGCCCTTCATGGAGGCCACGCATCGGGGGCTCCACCCGCACGACGCCGCACGCGAGACGCTGGCCGCCGACCTGCGCTGGCGTGCTCCCAACGCGTTCGAGACGATGCGCCAGCGCCTGGCGGACGAGTACCTGCGCATCCTGCGCGAGGCACCGGAGGAGCGGGTGTGGACCGTCACCGACGAGCTCTTCTACCTCTTCCGGGAGGGGGAGACCCTGGCCCGGCTACGCACCTGGAACCGCGAGGACGAGGTGCACGACCGCCCTCTGCACCTGGATGACATCGATGTCGTGCTGCGCATGGCCGAGGAGACCGAGGGAGCCGCCTCCGCGGAACTGGTCCGCTACTGGGCGCAGCGCCAGCCGCAGGCTTTCAGCGTCTACCGTCTCGTGAGCACGGGCCGGATCGTGGCGTTCACTGCCCGACTCGCTCTGCCGGCCCCGCCCGACCCCCAGGACCTTGCCACCGATCCTGTTGTCGCCGCCGCCTGGCGGTACACCGATGCCACCGCCCGGGTGAGCCCCGGCGAACACATCGGCATAAGCCGCTTCTCGATCTACCCCGAGCGGTACCAGGTGCCGTCGCGTGTCATCGACTTGAGCAGTTCCCGGGCCCAGGCGGAGGCCGCCCGCGCCCGCGGTCGCGCCTATGGCTTCGCCGTCTACCGGGACGCCGAGACCTGGGCCGAGCGCGTCAAGGGCACTCTCAGCGACACAGGGGCGCGCCCGCGAGTCGGTGAGCACACCTACGGGCTGTTCAGCGTCGACTGGCGTCAGGTACCCGTGGAGACCTGGCTTCTCCACTTCATATCAGCCCCCGACGTACCGGTCCCGTCCGGACCGTCGGCCGTATCGCGTACCGCGTTCGACCAGGCCGTGCGCGAAGCGTTGGCGCACTGGCGCGATCCGGGCGCCTTCGCCGCCTGTGCCCTGATGCGTACGCGTCTCGCAGCCGACTTCGGTGATCCCGTCGCGGAGTTGCGCACCCTGCTGCGCCAGGCCGTCGACGACCTCGCCCATGACCCGCGCGGAGTGCGCGCCTGCGAGGCCCTGACGGCAGGCTACTTCTCCGGTGCACCCACCCAGGAGGCCGCAGCCCGCCGCCTGGGCCTTCCGTACGGCACCTACCGTCGCCACCTGCGCCAGGGCCTGGACCTGCTCTGCGAAGCCCTGTGGCAGCAGGAGTTGCACGGCCGCTGACAGCGACCGAAGCCGCACGCTTCTGCGGATGCGGGTGGACGGGTGCGGACAGCAATGGACAGTCCCCGCCCCTGTCGGGCCTGGAAAGTGGACACAGTCCGGCACGAGCCTGTGCGCCATGAACGTTGCACGCACGCAGACGAACCAGGCAGCACGCCAAGCACGCCGGCCGGGAGCCGTGCTCGCGGCACTCGCCGCGGCGCAGTTCACCGTCATGCTCGCCACCTCGATCGTCAATGTTGCGCTTCCGCAGATCCGCGCCGGAGTCGGGCTGTCGGACGGCGGGACCACCTGGGTGGTCAACGCCTACGGCCTGGCGTTCGGGGCACTGCTCCTGGCGGGCGGGAGGGCGGCCGACCTCCTCGGCCGCCGTCGGGTGCTGATCGCCGGGCTCGCGTTGTTCGCCGCGGCTTCGCTGTCGGCGGGACTGGCCACCGCTTCGGGCGTGCTGATCGCCGCCCGCGCCGTTCAGGGCCTTGCCGCCGCCGCCATCGCCCCGGCCGCGCTCGCCCTGACGATGGACCAGTTCCCCTCCGGCCAGGGGCGTGGCAAGGCACTGGGGGTGTGGGGGGCTGTCTCCGGCGCGGGAGGAGCGGGCGGCGTCCTGCTGGGCGGTGTGCTCACCCAGGCGTGGGGCTGGACCTGGGTCTTCCACTCGGTCGCGCTCGGGGCGGCGGTGGTCCTGGCCGCGGTGGCTGCGCTCGTGCCGCGGGCGGCCGGACGGACGGCCGGGCGGTTTGACCTGCTGGGCACGGCCACCGTCACTCTCGCCCTGACCTGCCTGGTCTGGAGCCTGACCACCGCACGCGGCGCCGGCTGGACCGACGGCCGGGTGCTGGGCGCCCTCGGCGCCGCCGCCACACTGCTCGTGGCCTTCGCCGTGATCGAGCGCCGCCGTCCGAACGCACTGATACCGCCGCGTCTGTTCACTACCGGCCAGGTCGCCGCGGGCAACCTGCTGATGGCGCTGCTGGGCTCGGTGTGGATCGCCCTGTTCTTCTTCCTGCCGCTCTACCAGCAGCAGGTCCTCGGATCCAGCCCCTTGGCCACCGGAGCGGGACAACTCCCGCTCGCCGGCGCCAATATGCTCGGCGCCGCCCTGGCGCCGCGCATCTCCCGGCGCATCGGGGCCGCCGCGACCGTGACCGCGGCCCTGCTCACCGAGGCCGGGGGCCTGATGTGGCTTTCACGGATCAGCGCCCACGGCAGCTACCTCGCCAACCTCCTCGGCCCGAGCATCCTGATCGGCCTGGGCCTCAGCATCGCCTTCGTCCAGCTCACCGCGCTCGCCGTGGACGGCGTCCCACGGGAGGACGCGGGCCTGGCCGGCGGCCTGGTGAACACCACCCGCCAGGTCGGCGGCGCCGTCGGGCTCGCCGCCCTGGCCACCCTGGCCGGCTCCGTCACCGCCCACGCGTCCACCCATCAGCCCCATCTGGAAGCCCTCACCGCCGGCTACCGCGCCGTCTTCACCTTCGCCGCCGCGGTCATGGTCGCAACAGCCCTCCTCGCGCTGCTCCTCACCCGCTCCACCGGCCCGCGGACCGCAACCACCTCCACCGGCCCGGCTTCCGACCCGCAACCCGCCTGAACTTCCTGAATCCGGCTGAACCGATGGATCAGCCGCGCCACCAAAACATGTCATCCAGAGAGAGGAACCCGCAGCCGTGGTCACCATCGACGAAAGCGCCCCCGTCATCGTCCGCCTGAGCACCGAGATCAACGCCCCGCTCGCGACGGTGTGGGGGCTGCACACCGACATCGCGGCCTGGCCCACCTGGAACGCGGACATCGACCAGGCTGAGCTCAACGGCCCGCTGATGCCCGGCAGCTCCTTCACCTGGCGAACCCACGGCCTGGAGATCACCTCCACCGTGCGCGAACTGGTCCCCGACGAGCGGATCGTGTGGGGCGGCCCCGCCGCCGGCATCACCGGCATCCACGTGTGGACGTTCGAGCAGGACGGCGACCACGTCACCGTCCGCACCGAGGAGTCCTGGAGCGGCGGCCCGGTCGAAGCCGCGGCCGACCACCTCGGCAAGGCCCTCCACGACTCCCTGGAGAACTGGCTTTCCCACCTCAAGGCCCGTGCCGAACAAGCTGCCTGACAAAAAGCATCACATCCACTGAAGGAGATTCCTGCCATGACTGCTGCGAAGCCCTACCTGACCGGCCACTACACCCCGGTCGCCGACGAGGTCACCGCCACCGGACTCACCGTGGAGGGCACGCTGCCCCAGGAGCTGGACGGCCGGCTGATCCGCAACGGCCACAACCCCAAGCCCGGTGTCACCCCGACCCACTGGTTCAAGGGCAGCGGCATGGTCCACGGCATCCGCCTCCGTGAGGGCCGCGCCGAGTGGTACCGCAACCGCTGGGTGCACACCCCCGCCCTCGACGGCGCGCCCTACATGACCGAGCGCGGCCCCGACCTGACCGCCAGCGCCGCCGGCACCCACGTCATCGAGCACGCCGGACGGCTGCTCGCCCTGTGCGAGGCGAACGTCCCCTTCGAACTCACCCCGGACCTGGAGACCGTCGGCGCGTACGACTTCGACGGCACGCTGCGCAGCGCGATGACCGCGCACCCCAAGGAGGACCCGGTCACCGGGGAGTTGCACTTCTTCGGCTCCTCGCCCGTCCCGCCGTTCCTGACGTACTACGTCGCGGACGCCAAGGGCGGGATCGTCCACAGCGCCGAGATCCCGGGAGCGACCGCCTCCCTCAAGCACGATTTCGCCCTGACCCGCCGCCATGTGGTCTTCATCGAGGGCAATGTCACCTTCGACCCGGCCGAGCACTCCGGCATCCCCTACGGCTGGAGCGACGCCCAGCCCGCCCGTCTCGGCATCATGGCCCGCGGCACCGACGGCGCCCCGCAGGTCAGCTGGTTCTCCATCGAGCCCGGCAACCTGCTGCACGTCGCCAACGCCTACGAGGACGGCCAGGGCCGGATCGTCCTGGAAGGCCCCACCGTGGACCGCGAGGGCTTCCAGCTCTCCTGGAACTGGTGGGTCGGCGCCCCCGGGCGCGGTACCGAGCCCGTCGCCCGCTCCTACACCCGCCGCTGGGTGGTCGACATGGCGGCCGGTTCCGTCGACGAGCAGATCATCGACGACCTCACCGTGGAGTTCCCGACCCTCAACGAGGACTACCTGGGCTCTGAGAACCGCTACCAGTACGCCGTCTCCTTCCCCGACGAGAGGGGCTTCGGCGGCTACGGCATCGTCAAGTACGACCGCACCACCGGCGCCCGCCGCATCCACCAGGTCGGCGACGCCCGCATGCCCAGCGAAGCGGTGTTCGTCCCGGCCGCCGGAGCCACCGGCGAGGACGACGGCTACCTCCTCACCGTGACCTCGGACCTCAAGCAGGACGCCTCCCAGCTCCTCGTCCTCGACGCCTCCGGCCTCGGCCGGATCGCCACCGTCCACCTGCCCCAACGGGTAAGCGCCGGAGTCCACGGCTCCTGGATCCCCGACACCGCCCTGGAGGCCACCCAGGGCTGAGCCACTCGAAGAGGCACCTCAACTCCACCGGCGGCGTGTTTACGCAAGGCTGACTGCCCCCGGAGCCCTCACGGGACCTGCCGACCCGCTGAAGCCACTCGTGCGCCTCCGACGCCGCCGACTCGCGAGGCGCACATCGGCCAACGGCACACCGCACACCGCCGAAAGGCCTTCCCGCCAAGGCAGCCGCCGACCCGCGAGACGCTCACGGCTCCGGCACCGCCCACAGCTCCGTAAGCATCGCCGTTTCCCCTGCCCCGCCTCCTCCCGGAGCACCCCGAACAACGCCTCGAACCCGCACAGGTCGAGGCACACGACCAAGGAAGTCGACATGACAAGAAACCGGAAGACCGCCGGTTGGATCGCCGCCCTCTCCGCGCTCGTAGCCACCATCGCCGTACCGGCGCTCGCACAGACCGAGGATGCCGACCACCGGACCCCCGCCAACGGCATCGACTGGCACGCCTGCGCCGACACCGACTTCAAGCACATGCAGTGCGGATCGATCCAGGTACCGGTGGACTGGTCCCACCCCCACGACGGCAGCACCACGCTCGCCCTGGTCCGCCGCCCGGCGGATGACCGGGCCCACCGCCAGGGCACCCTGCTCCTCAACGACGGAGCCGGCGGCTCCTCCATCGAGCAGCTGCGACTGGCGATGCACATCGGCATGCCGAACTTCGCCGGCGCCATGACCCAGAAGTTCGACCTGGTCGCGGTGGACCCGCGCGGAGTGGGGCACAGCACGCCGATCCTCTGCGGCGAACCGCTCAAGCCCGCCGGAGTCAGCCACTTCCCGCAGGGCCGGGCCGCGTTCAACGCGCTCGTGTCCCACAACCGGGCCTTCGCCGAAGACTGCCTGCGCCGCAACGGCCGGCTCACCGCCCACGTCGACCAGACCAGCACTGCGCGGGACTTCGAGGCGGTCCGGATCGGGCTGGGCGAACAGCAGCTGAACTGGTACGGCATCCACTACAGCACGCTCCTCGGACGCACCTACGCCAAGCTCTACCCCGGCAGACTGCGCACCATGGTCCTCGACACCGCCCTGGACGACACCGGCTCGCCACTCTCGCGGGTCACCCAGGAGGCGGCCACCGCCGAGACGGCCTTCAACCGGTTCACCGCCTGGTGCGGCACGTCGAAGGACTGCGCCCTGCACGGCAAGGACGTCGCGGCCGAGTACGACGCCCTCGTCGCCCGTGCCGACCGCGATCCGATCCCGACCGGGGGCACGGCCCACCAGCCGCTGACCGGTGAGGACATCCGCGAGGCCACCCAGGACTACCTGACCCTGTCCGGTCTGTCCTGGCCGGAGCTGGCGAAGGTCATCGTCAAGGCCAAGGGCGGCGACGCGACGGACTTCACCCACGACCCGGACAACACCCTCGACCCCGTCCAGGTACAGGTGCCCGCCTGCCTCGACAACGCCCGCCCGGTGCACACCCTCGCCCAGCTCACCCAGCTGCGGAAGGAACTCGCCCAAGTATCCCCGCACCTCGGCGGCGCCGTGCGCTCCTACAAGGCCATCGCCGGCTGCCTCGGCTGGCCCACCCCGGCCAAGCCCGTCAAGGCGGGCGCCCCGGTCCACGGCGCACCGCCCGCACTGATCCTCCAGTCCACCCACCAGGCCCTCGCCCCGTACCGCGCGGGCGCGGCCATGGCCGCCCAACTGCCCGGCAGCGTCGTACTCGGCCACGAAGGCGACGACTACAGCATGTTCCTGGTCTCCAAGTGCGTCCAGGAGGCCACCAACCGCTACCTGACCACCCGCGTGCTGCCCGCTCCTGGCACCACCTGCGCCGACTGAGAAGCATCGCCTTGCCGAAGGTGACCGTCCGGCCGCGCGCCCGACGTCACCCAGGTCTTCGGAGCCCTCTGAGTGGTGACCTCACCGCTCAGAGGGCAGCGAGCGCTCGTGGGCGACCTGCCTGGTCATCAGGAGACCCTGCGCAATCTCTTCCTCTGGCTCTGTGAGCAGTGATCATTTGTCAGACAGAACCTAGGGGGCACCGGCGACTGGACCGTCCGCGCTCCGGGTGCGATAGGTCGCCAGCCCCCACTGCTGATCCACAATCAGTGTCAGTCCGTAGTCGGCGAAGACGGGCAGCAGCCGTTGGATCCGTGCCTTGAGTGCCCGAAGCGTCATGGGAAGGAAGGGTGTTCCCAGGAGCAGTCTCAGATGGTGGCAGCAGACGGGAGCCTGCGCTCTGGTGATCACGTCGAACAGGAGGCGCTGGCTGGCGGTACCCCCTGCCGACGCACGCGGCACCGGCATAGGCGGGCAGCGTCTCAGGTTGGCATGGATGCGCCAGGCCAGCTCTGCGGCCGGTATCTGCCGGTCGAACACATCGAACGCCCCGGCGGTGAATGCGGCTACGGCGTCCCGCCCGTCGTCCCGCAGGACGGCGACGGGGGCGATCAAAGACGCGGCCCGGACGAGCCCTGCCAGCCCCTCAGCCTCCGTCGTCGGCGCATCGAGCAGGATCATCACCGGTCTTCGTTCCAGCATGGAGGCGCAGGCTGACTCGCTTCCCCAACGCACAGCGTCGTCGAGGGCGAGACCTGCATGGCCCAGCCTCTGAGCCAGCGCCGAACTCAAGGTCTCGTCAACCGACACGAGGGTCGGCAGGTGTGCGCGGACCGGCGGGGCCGGATGGATGCGCCGTATCGTCTGGGTCTGCATCGCCTAGAGGGCGATGCCCGTGGCGGCGGTGTAGCCGATGTGCGGGCTCAACGCGGTGACCAGGCCGATGGAGTGAGCGACCGCGGCGCGCATGGCGACGGTGCCGGCTGTGATTCCCGCCGCGCAGCGCTCGGCGAGTGCGAGGCAGGTGGTCCGGAGGTGCGTGATGCTCTCCGAGAGCGAGTGGAAGATCACCGGTTCGAAGACGTTGCGCTGGAGCTGTCCGGCCTCGGCGGCCATGGTGATGGTGGCGTCGTTGCCGATGACATCGAAGGCGACCCGGCTGACTACTTCCGGGATGACCGCGTTGACCTCGCCCGGCATGATGCGGGAACCGGCCTGCCCGGCCGGGAGGCTGGTCTCGTTCAGCTCTGCGGGGGGGCCCGAGGAGAGCAGGCGCAGATCGTTGCAGTTCATGGACAGCTTGACGGCGATGCTCTTGAGCACACCGGACAGACGGACGAAGGCACCGTAGTCCTGGGTGGCTTCCACCGGGTTGCCGGCGGTCACCAGGGACAGTCGGGTGATGTCGGCCAAGTGGCGGCCGGCGGCCTCGGCGTATCCGGCGTATCCGGCGTATCCGGCGTATCCGGCGTATCCGGCGTATCCGGCGGGAGCCTGGAGCCCCGTGTCGATGGCGGTGGCTCCCAGGTTGATCTCGTGGACCGGGCCGACGGCCTCGGCCAGCCCACCCTGGCTCTCCTCCAGCATGACCGCATACACCGAGAATTCCTGGCCGAGGGTCATCGGCACGGCGTCCGCCGGCTGGGTGCGACCCATCGTGAGTACGTCGCGGAACTCCTCGGCCTTGGCGGTGAAAGCCTCACGCAGGACGGACATCGCGGCCAGCAGTTCAATCACGGCGTTGATGGTGGCGACCTTGATCGCGGTCGGGTAGGCATCGTTGGTGGAGTGACTGAGATTGACTTCCTCGCTCGGGTGCAGGCTCTCGTACTCGCCCTTGGCGTGACCGAGGATCTCCAGTGCCCGGTTGGCGATCACCTCGTTGGCGTTCATGTTCGCCGAGGTCCCAGCCCTGCCCTGGATCACGTCGACGACGAATTGACCGTGCAGGTGCCCGTTCCGGATCTCTCGGCAGGCTTCGACGATGGCCAGTGCCTTCTCCGGAGCGAGCAGGCCGAGTTCCGCGTTGGCACGGGCTGCGGCGGCCTTCACCGCCGCGAGCGCGTCAACGAGCTGAGGGTAGGCGGAAATCGGCGTTCCGGTGGTGGGGAAGTTCTCGCACGCGCGCAGGGTCCGGATGCCCCAGTACGCGCCGGCAGGCACCTCGCGGTCCCCGAGCAGGTCGTGTTCGGTGCGGTGGCCGGGGGTCATCGGTGCGGTCCTCCTCATGCCCGGGCAACCTGTCTGGCTGTCTGACAGGTTCTCGGGCGATCCTGCGGGTCATCGGGAGGCGCTGTCAAGGGTTACGACGGCACGATCGCGCCTTCTTGGAACCTGGGGCCGCGCGGTGGCTGTCGGCGCCCGTCCAGCGTGGCGGCCGCGTCCACGGGGTACCCGCGATGCATGTCCGACGCTTACGCACACACAAATCCGCAGGTCCCCTCGCGCGTGGCTGCACTGCTCAGCGGCTGGGACCGGAAGATCCTGCACGCCGTCGCCAGCCGGCACTGGCCCCTCGCCGAGCCGGTGCTGCCGCGGCTGAGCCGCAGCGCCAACCACGGGCTGCTCTGGTTCGGCACGGCTGCCGGGATGGTGGCGCTGGGGCGCAGTGTTCGCTCCCGGCGGGCCGCCGTACGGGGGGTGGCGTCCCTCGCGCTCGCCTCCGCCGTCATCAACACCGTCGGCAAGCGCTCGGTGCGCAGGGAACGGCCGCTGCTGGATGCGGTGCCGGTGATACGACAGCTGAAGCGGCAGCCGTTCACCACGTCCTTCCCGTCCGGGCACGCCGCCTCGGCGGCAGCGTTCGCCACGGGAGTCGCGCTGGAGTCGAAGCGCTGGGGCGCGATCGTCGCCCCGGTGGCCGCGTCAGTCGCCTTCTCGCGCGTCTACACGGGCGTGCACTATCCGAGCGATGTGCTGGTGGGCGCGGCGCTGGGCGTGGGTGCGGCCTTCGCGGTACGGGGCGCTGTGCCGACGAGGTCTCAGCTGCCCACGCCGGGCCGGCCGTTGGCCGACGCGCCCGCGCTGCCCGGCGGGGAAGGGCTGGTGGTCGTGGTCAACCGGCAGGCAGGCTCGGCGGATTCGGCGGCTCTCGTGCGCGGGACGATGCCGCTGGCCGAGGTCGTCGAGTGCGCGCCCGACGAGCTGTCGGCGGAGCTGGAGAAGGCGGCGGGCCGCTGCCGGGCGCTGGGCATCCTGGGCGGAGACGGCACGATCAACAAGGCGGCGACCGTCGCGGCCGCGCAAGGGATTGCGCTGGCCGTCTTCCCCGGCGGCACGCTCAACCACTTCGCGTACGACCTGGGCATCGAGGCGGTCCACGACACCTGCCGGGCCGTTGAGGGCGGCGAGGCCGTCCGGGTCGACCTGGGACGCTTCACGCCGGGCCCGGACGGCAGAAAGACGGGCCACTTCCTGAACACCTTCAGCCTGGGCGTCTATCCGGAGCTGGTGCGCATCCGCGAACGCTGGTCACCGCGGATCGGCGGCTGGCCCGCCGGGGTGCTGGCGGCGGCCCATGTGCTGCGCGGCGAGCACCCGCTGGAGGCCGAGGTCCAGGGCCGACGGCGCCCGATGTGGCTGCTGTTCGCCGGGAACGGCATCTACCAGCCGGTGGGGCCGACACCCGGCCACCGGCTGGATCTGGCGGACGGCCTGCTCGATGTCCGGGTGGTGCACGGCGGCCGCTTGCCGGGGCTGCGGCTGCTGGCCGCGGCGCTCGCCGGTCCGCTGAGCCGCTCGCCGGTGCATGCGGCGCACAAGATGCGGCAGCTGCGGATCGCCGGGCTCGCGCCGGGCACTTTGCTGGCGTACGACGGTGAAATCGCGGCGGCCCCACCGGAGTTGGTGGTGGACAAGGAGGTCGACGCGCTCACGGTCTACCGCCCGCAAGCCCTGCTCTGAGCGCTCGCAGTCCGCTGCGGACTTCCACGGAAAACCCGATCGACGGGCTCAGGCTGCTTCGCGCACCATGAGCACATGCAGATACGCCGCGCACAGACCCATGACGCAGCGGGCATCGCCGCGGTCCACGTACGGTCCCGTCAGGCGGCGTTCTCCGGTCTCGTACCGCGGGAGCATCTCGACGCGCTCGACCCCGCGCGGGAGGCGCTGACCTGGACGGGCCGGCTCACCGGGCCCCGTGGACCGGCCGTGGGAGTGCTGGTGGCCGAGACGGACGAGGGCATCGTCGCCTTCGCCGGTTTCGCACCGGCCCGCGCCCCCGGCACCGCGGAGATCGGCACACTGTACGCGTTGCCGGAGGTCTGGGGCACCGGAGTCGGCCGCCGGCTGCTGACGGCAGTCGTGCGGGAGCTCACCGATGCCGGGTGCACCCGGGCGACGCTGTGGGTGCTGGAGGCCAACGAGCGTGCCAGGCAGTTCTACGAAGCCGCGGGCTGGCGCGCGGACGGCGCAGTCGAGGTGGACACGACGGGCGGCCTCCCGCTGATCAAACTGCGCTATCAGCGGCAGCTGCTGCCCGCTTCAGCCGGGGCAGCCGCCCCGGCCTGACGTGTGTGTCCACATCCCAAGACGGGGGTCTCGTCATGCGGACTAGCGGCGTACCGTTGTCGTACCCGCTTCCGGAAAAGGAGTTCGGCCATGTCGAAGGAGACCGCCGTCTACACCCATGGGCACCACGAGTCGGTGCTGCGTTCGCACCGCTGGCGGACCGCCGCCAACTCGGCGGCGTACCTCATCGGCGAACTCCGCCCGGGACTGGACGTGTTGGACGTGGGCTGCGGGCCCGGCACCATTACTGCCGATCTGGCCGAGCTGGTCGCGCCGGGGCGGGTGACGGCCGTCGACGCCGCCGAGGACGTCCTGCGCCAGGCGCGCGGGACCGCCGCCGAACGCGGCCTGGACAGTGTCCACTTCGCGGTCGCCGACGTCCACGCACTGGACTTCCCCGACGACTCCTTCGATGTCGTCCACGCCCACCAGGTGCTCCAGCACGTCGGCGACCCGGTGCAGGCGCTGCGCGAGATGCGGCGGGTCTGCCGGCCCGGCGGCATCGTCGCGGCGCGGGACAGCGACTACGGCGCCTTCACCTGGTTCCCCGAGGTCCCGGCGCTGGACGAGTGGCAGCAGCTGTACCGGCGCGTGGCCCGCGCGAACGGCGGCGAGCCGGACGCCGGGCGCCGACTGCTGTCCTGGGCGCGCGCCGCGGGCTTCACCGACATCACCGCCTCCGCCGCCGCCTGGTGTTTCGCCACGCCTGGCGAGCGCGAGTGGTGGAGCGGTCTGTGGGCGGACCGTACAACCGCGTCGGTGTACGCGAAACTCGCGGTCGACGGCGGCCATACGACCCCCGAACACCTGTCCGCGATCGCGGACGGCTGGCGGGAATGGGGCGCCCAGGACGACGCCTGGTTCATGGTTCCGCACGGCGAAGTGCTCTGCCGCGTTTGACTCCTCCTCCTCGTAAGCGAGAGGGATTCCTAGCTCACGTCGCCTGCGGCCCGGCGGGCGCACATCACGCGAGCGGAGTTCTTGTCCCTGGGGGGAGACAGCTCCGCACGCGGTGCACATGTACGTTCGTTGCGAGAGAGGTAGTGCGTGCTTGGCTCTCGCGCCGCACTGTGCGCAGTCCATCGTGGTGTGCGCGGGGTTGACGAGGTGCAGCTCACGGCCGTGCTTGCGGCATAGTTCGACAAGCGCCTGCTTGGTAATGCGGGGACCTCCTCCGGTTATCCGGTGAACGTCGAAGGGGCTCTCGCCGTCGGCCGACGCGAACTACCCTCGCCCTTATGGAGATCCTCGGAACCACGCTGCGCATCTGCGTCGACGACCTGGATGCCTCGACGGCCTTCTACGAACGCCTCACCGGAGCCACCCCCCTGCGCTTCGAGCGCGGCGGGGTCTCGGTGGCCGCCGTCAGCTGCTTTCTGCTGATGAGCGGCCCCGAGTCGGAGCTGGAGGTGCTGCGCAAGGTGACGGCGACGATCGCGGTGAAGGACGTGGACGAGGCGTACGCCACGCTCTCCGAGGCCGGCGCGAGGATCCTCGCGGGCCCGGTGCCGACCCCGGTGGGCCGTAATCTGATCGCCGTCCACCCGGACGGCTCGGTGTTCGAATACGTCGACCGGAAGGCGGCCGAATGACCACGCCGGCCGCCGCTCAGCTCTGAGGGGCCGTTGTTCGGTGCCGACTGGGCCAAAGCGACGGCCGTCGAACTCGACACGCCTGTCCGGCAGTTGGCTGTGACAGTCAAGAACCAGTGGGACGACGAGGCGGCCATCCGGCGGGTCAACGACCCCTGCCCGCTACCGGTCGCCTGGCACACCGCCGACGACAACCGGCCCGAGCCCTGGTATCTGTCGACGGACCTGGCCCGTGCCTGGCCCGGCGGACCGCCCGGCGGCCCCGCCCTCTGGCCACAGCATGCCGCCGGACTGGCCGGGCAGGAGGGAGATCGGTGAGGTGTTCGCCGAACGAGTTCCCACCCGACCACCCGACGACTGGTCGTCCTGGGAGAGCCTGGCGCAGGTAAAGGCGTTCGCTCGCGCCTCGCGTCGATCTTGCTCCGGGAATAGATCGGTTCCGTTTGTGAGAACCAGACTGGGCCCCTGAACTTGTCCGGAGAAAATTTTGGGGAGCTGTCGATCTGGCTGTGTCCCGTTCGTCGTCATGTTGTACGGCGACCCGCCGCGCGAGGAAACCACAGGACCTGACCGGAGTCGGACCATGAAGTACATGCTGCTGATCAACGCTGGTGCGATCGACGAGAACGGCGGAGCCGCCGAGTGCACCTTCGAGGACTGGATGAGCTACGACAAGGAGGTGAAGGACGCGGGCATCTGGGTTTCCGGGGAATCGCTGGCGGACCTGGTCACCGCCACGACGGTACGAGTCGGCCAGGACGGCCTGCGGGCTGTCACGGACGGGCCGTTCGCCGAGACGCGCGAGGTCCTCGGCGGCTTCTATGTCGTCGACGTACCGGACCTGGATGTCGCGCTCGACTGGGCCGCCCGCTGTCCCGGCGCGCGCGGCAGCGGTTCGGTCGTTGTGCGTCCGATCGCCGAGTTCGGGGCCTGACATGAGGGACGAGGGAGCCGCAGGACCCGATCCGCCCTTCGAGTCACCCCATCAGTCGCCTGGCCAGTCGACTGTGGAGTCGGTGTTCCGCGAGGAACGCGGTCGGCTGCTCGCCTCCCTCATCCGCCGCTTCGGCGATCTCGACCTGGCCGAGGAGGTCACCTCCGAGGCCGTCGAGGCGGCTCTGGTGCACTGGCCGGTCGAGGGCGTCCCTGCCAAGCCCGGCGCCTGGCTGCTGACTACGGCACGGCGCAAGGCCGTCGACCGCCTGCGCCGGGACCAGGCATACGCCGCCCGCCTCGCCATCCTGCAGGTGGAGGCGGACCGCGCCGACCCCGCACCGCCCGCGGACGCCGACGGCGAGCTGCCCGACGAGCGGTTGCAGATGTTCTTCACCTGCGCCCATCCCGCTCTCGCCGCAGAGGACCGTACGGCGCTGACCCTGCGCTGCCTGGCCGGCCTCACGACGCACGAGGTCGGGCGGGCCTTTCTGGTCCCGACCGCGACGATGGCCCAGCGGATCGTGCGGGCGAAGAAGAAGATCCGCGAGGCTTGCATCCCGTTCCGCGTACCCGGCGCCGACGAGCTGCCGGAGCGGCTGCCCGAAGTGCTCCAGGTCCTCTATTCGATCTTCACCGAGGGCTACGCGGCCAGCTCGGGCCCGCGGTTGCAACGGCTCGACCTCGCCGAGGAGTCCATCCGGCTGGCGCAGATCCTGCGCCGGCTGCTGCCCGCCGAGCGGGAGGTCTCCGGCCTGCTCGCCCTGATGCTGCTGACCCACGCGCGACGCGACACCCGCACCGGTCCGGAGGGCGAGCTCGTGCTCCTCGACGACCAGGACCGCAGCCGCTGGGACCGCACGATGATCGAGGAGGGCCTCGGCCTGGTGCTCGCCGCGCTGACCGGAGGCCCGCCCGGCCCCTACGGGGTGCAGGCCGCCATCGCCGCCCTGCACGACGAGGCCGCCGACCTCGCGACCACCGACTGGCCGCAAGTCGTAGCGCTCTATGACGTGTTGCTCGTGCTCGCGCCGTCCCCCGTGGTCGAGTTGAACCGAGCGGTGGCGGTGGCCATGCGCGACGGCCCGGAAGCAGGCCTGACGCTGCTCGACGAACTGGCCGACGAGCCGCGGCTGCGCGGGCACCACCCCTACCCGGCCACCCGGGGAGACCTGCTGCACCGGCTCGGTCGATTGCCCGAGGCCGCGACGGCCTACCGGGAAGCACTCGACCTGGCCGGCACCGAACCCGAACGGGCCCACCTGCGAAGCAAGCTGACCGAGATCCAACCGCCCAACCCAGCCGACGAGACCGGCACATGACGGCGGAACCCCAACGCCACCAGCCACCAGCCACCAGCCACCAGCCACCAGCCACCAGCCACCGAGGAGAGCTGACCATGGACCTGACCGCAATACTCGCGTGGGTGAAGGCCGAACGGCTCAGCCTCGCCGACTTCTTCGACGGCCTTGAAGACCACGAGTGGCAGACCGCCTCCCTCTGCCCCGGTTGGACCGTCCACGACGTGGCCGCACACATGACACTGTCCACACGCTCCACACTCCTCGGCACGATCAAGGGCGCGATCCGGGCGCGCGGCAACTTCGACCGGATGGAGGCCGACCTGGCACGGGAACGGGCGGCCAGATTCGGGCCCGCCGAGCTCATCGCTCAGCTGCGCGAGACGGCAGGCTCGGCCCACCGCGCGCCTCTGTCCGGCCCGTTGGACCCGCTCGTGGACGCGCTGGTGCACGGGCAGGACGTTGCACGGCCGCTCGGGCGCGAGCGGGAAATGCCCGTGGAGCAGACCGTCGCCGCGCTCGAACACGTCCTTGCCAGCCGGTTCTACGGCGCCCGAAAGCGCCTGGCCGGTACGAGACTGGTGGCCACCGACCGGGAGTGGTCGGCGGGTGAGGGGCAGGACGAAATCCGAGGGCCGGCGGGTGATCTGCTCCTGCTGGCCACGGGGCGAGCCGCCGGGCTCGCAGGCGTGTCCGGACCAGGTGCCGAACGGATTGCGGCAGCGCTGTAGGTATCCGTGCCGACGCCCACCGGCTCTTCGGGAAGAGGGCCAGGTGAGGCACTTATGCGGCGGAAGAGGGCGCTGGGGCGGAAAGGGCGGCCAGCGCGCCCACCGCCCGCACGCCCCCGACCACCGTCCCGCCCTCGATGACCAGCGTTCGGGCGAATCCGGCAAGGACCTGTTGGTCGACTCCGCACAGCGCGAGGGCCGCGGCTGTCACCGGCATCCGGGCGCGGTCGGCGCCGTCGGCGATCTTCACGCCGACGGCCCGCCCATCCGGCAGCGCCGCGACCTGCACACCCTCGAACCCGTCCTTGGCAAGCAGGCCCGGCACCGCGCGCATCAGCCTGGCGACGTCCCGCCCGCTGCCGGAGGCCATCTCCGGGTGCTCGCGCATGGCGTGCGCGACCCGGCCCTCGTGGGTGTCGGGCGCTGCGGTCGCCAGCCGGGCGACGGCCCGGGTGAGGCCGTGCAGGGACACCGAGAACAGTGGCGCACCGCATCCGTCGACCGTCACCCCTGCGATGCCCTGCCCGGTGAGGTCCTCCACGGTCGTGGCGATGGCCCACTGCAACCGGTGTCCGGCGTCGAGGTAGTTGTCCAGCGACCAGCCTCGGGCCTGGGCCGTGATCAGCATGGCGGCGTGCTTGCCCGAGCAGTTCTGAGCGAGCCGGGTGGGTCCGAGGCCCCGGCGGATCCACTCCTCGCGCACCGCCGGGCCGTACGGCAGATCGGGGACATTGCGCAGGTCGTCCTCGGTCAGCCCGGCGGTGTGCAGGATCCGCCGGGCCGTGGCCAGATGCTGTTCCTCACCGGAGTGGCTGGCCGCGGTGAGGGCCAGCGACTCGCCGTCCAGCGGCGGCAGGCCCGCACGCAGCAGGCCGACCGCCTGGACCGGCTTGAGCGCCGAGCGCGGGTAGATCGAGGCCTCGATGTCACCCGCCTTGAATTCCACGCTGCCGTCCGCCGCCAGCACGACGACCGAGCCGTGGTGAACTCCCTCGATGCCGCCCCCGCGCACTACATGGGCGAGGGGGACATGGGACGGTTCACGGTCGGCGGGCGGCTCTGCCGGGGTACGGCGCGGCGTGGTGATGTGACTCATACTCAGCTCTCGGTGCTAGGTGCTGGGCGCTGGGTGTTGGGCGCTCTGGTGCCGGATGCTCTCTCGCTAGGGCCTCTCGCGCTCCTGACGCTCGTGCGCCGCCGACTCTCGTACAGCCCCGACCCTGCCCCGTACGAGAAACCAACCCGCGACCAATGCCGCCCCGATCGCCGGCAGGGACAGGACGGTTGTGCGGCCGGCCCCGCCGTCGGCCCACATCAGGACCAGTACCGATGCGAGGAAGACCAGCGTGACGATCTCGGTCCACGGCGAGCCGGGCAGCCGGTAGCCGGGCCGGCGGAGCTGCCCGGCCTCGGCCTTTCGCCAGAAGAGGAGATGACAGACCATGATCATGGCCCAGGTGCTCAGAATGCCGATCGCCGCGAAGTTCAGCACGATCTCGAAAGCCTTGCTGGGCACGACGTAGTTGAGGCCCACGCCCAGCACGCAGAAGGAGGACGTGAGCAGGATGCCGCCGTACGGGACCTGGTTGCGGTTCATCACGCCGGTGAACCTCGGCGCGGATCCGGACATCGCCATGGAGCGCAGGATGCGCCCGGTGGAGTAGAGCCCGGAGTTGAGGCTGGACATCGCGGCGGTGAGGACGACGAGGTTCATCACGCCGCCCGCGGCCGGCACCCCGATGTTGGACAGCACGGTCACGAAGGGGCTCTCGCCGGCCGAGTACGCGTTCCAGGGAAGCAGCATCGCCAGCAGTACCACTGAGCCGACGTAGAAGAGGGCCACCCGCCACATGATGGAGTTGATGGCCCTGGGCATGATCTTCTCCGGTTCCGCCGTCTCACCCGCCGTGACGCCGACCAGTTCGACCGAGGCGTAGGCGAAGACGACGCCCTGGATGACCAGCAGCATCGGGAGCGTCCCGGCCGGGAAGATGCCGCCGTTGTCCACGATCAGCGAAGGGCCGGGGGTGTGGCCATCGACCGGCTGCTGGGTGACCAGCAGAAAGATGCCGATCAGCATGAACAGGACCAGCGCCCCGACCTTGACGATCGCGAACCAGAACTCCAGTTCGCCGAATATTTTCACGGATATGAGGTTCACGGTCAGCACGACCGCGAGCGCGATCAGTGCGATCACCCACTGCGGGACATCGGTGAACATGCCCCAGTAGTGCGTGTAGGTCGCCACCGCCGTGATGTCGGCGATTCCGGTGGTCGCCCAGTTCATGAAGTACATCCAGCCCGCGACGAACGCCCCCTTCTCGCCGAGGAATTCACGGGCGTACGAGACGAACGCGCCGGAGGACGGCCGGTACAGGACCAGCTCCCCGAGGGCGCGCACGACGAGGAAGGCGATGACACCGCAGAGCAGGTACGCCACGGCCAGAGAGGGCCCGGCGCTCGCGAGCCTGCCGCCCGCGCCGAGGAAGAGCCCGGTGCCGATGGCCCCGCCGATGGCGATCATGTTGACGTGCCGGGATTTCAGCGACTTGCTGTATCCGGCGTCGCCCGCATCGACGTGCGGACCGCCCTGCCGCTGCCGTTCGTCCAGCCCTTCCTGCCGTAATTCCTGCTGCCGTTGCCGTTCCGTCTTTCCGATGAATTGCTCGCTCACGCCTGGTCTTCGCCTTCCGTGAAGGGGTCGGTGCGGTGTGGTGGCCGCACGATGCTGGTCAGAGTGGACTCGACGCGGGCCAGATGGTGTGTCATGGCTTCCACGGCGTCCTGCTCGGAGTGGTCGACAAGCGCCTCGACGATCGCCCGGTGCTCCCGGTTCGACTGCTCGCGCCGTCCGCCGAGCTCGTTGAGGAACGCGGACTGGCGGGCCAGCGCGTCGCGGATCTCCTCGATGACCCTGCGGAAGACCGGGTTCTGGGCCGCCTGGGCGACGGCGAGGTGGAAGAGGGTGTCCATCGCCACCCATGCGGTGGTGTCGGTCTCCTGCTCCATCCGTTCCAGCAGGTGAGTCAGATGGTCGAGGTCCTCGGGGGTACAACGCGCGGCGGCGTACCCCGCCACCGGGATCTCCACATGGCGGCGGACCTCGAGGAGGTCGCTCGCCGAGTAGTCGCCGAAGGTCGGGTCCTCCACCGGACCGTTGGAGAGGACGAAGGTGCCCTTTCCGGTACGGGAAACCGTGAGACCCATCGTCTGCAGGGCGCGCAGAGCCTCACGGAGCACGGGTCTGCTCACTTCCAGGCGGCGGCAGAGCTCCGCCTCGGAGGGCAGCTTCTCCCCCACCGCGTAGTCGCCCCGCTCGATGGCGCCGCGGAGATGACTCAGCACCGCTTCCATCGCGCTGATCCGCCGGGGAGCATCGCCAGCTGTCTGGCTGTCTGACAGGTTCACCCGGGGATAGTCGTCCGTGCAAGGGAAAACTGTCAAGGGCTGCGGCAGAAGTGGCGGTGGAGGTGCGGGGCGAGGCACCGCCCCGCCCCTCCCTCTCCGGACAGAGGCCTACGGCGTCCGGGGCCGCATCCGGTAGTCGTACGCGTCGGGCAGCGGCTCGTCGGTGAGCTGCGACCACACCTCGCCGAGAACTTCCGCGCCCTCACGCAGGTCCGCCACCTCGAAGCCCGCGTCGAAGACGGCGCGGGCTTCGTCCGTGCGGCCCTCGGCGATGAGGAGTTGGGCGTTGAGCAGGCAAAAACGGCCGCGTTGCCGGACCGCCGGGCGCAGCCGGTCCCAGACGGCGCGGGCGTCCCCGGTGCGGTGCACGGCGAGCAGGGCGTCGATCGCCTCGCGGCCGAGGGCGGCCGTCGCCGATGTCCAGGTCTCGCCGTCGTCGCGGCGCTCCTGGCAGAGGTCGTCGAAGGCCTCCAGATAACGCTCGGCGGCGCGTGCCGCGTTGCCGCCCTCCTGGTCGGCGGCGGCGAGACAGCGCAGCAACGGCCAGCGGGACGGGGCGAGCCCGAGTCCGCGCTCCCAGCTGCGTACAGCCTGGGCGAGGTCGCCGGCATGCCACTGGGCCACGCCGAGGTGGTACTCGGTGAGAGGTTCGGCGGGGGCGGTCTCCAGCATGTCGCGCCAGTGCGGGGATACCAGCGAGGGGCCGGGCAGGACGACCCTGCGGGGCGCCGGGAAGACGCCCGTCGTCAGCAACTCGCGCCAGGGCGCCTGTTCTTCACCGAGCGTCGACTCGTCGAAGGGCGTGCCGGGCAGCTTGTGTCCGCCGCGCAGCACCTCCAGCGCGCCCCAGCCGGAACCGGTGGCGAGCCGCTCGCCGGGTTCGGTGTCCGCGCAGGGCCGCCAGGCCTCGTACGCCGCGTCCACCGCCGCCCGCGGCAGGGCGTCGGACAGCCGCCCCTCCACCTCGGCGCGCGCCGCGGCCCAGTCGTCGCCGTGCACCGCAGCGGGGTCCGCGGTGAGCGGTCCGTACGACTCCAGCCAGCTGAACTCCCCGCCACCGTCCAGGCGTAGGTGCTCCAGCTGGGTGCGGGCAAGACCTGCCTGGATCTCCGCGTAGCCACTTGTGCCCGGCTCGGTCAGCCACTCCTGCCAGCGCCGGCCACCGCGCCCCGAACCCCACAGGAACAGCTTGCGGCCGCGCAGCACATCGGTCGATGTCTGGACGAGTCCGTGACCGTGCGCGTCCAGCGAGGCGATCCACTTGCGGGCCTCGGCCGGCACCTCGTAGAAGTAGTCGGCGGGGTACTCGCTGCGCAGCGGATACGTACGGTCCGCGCCCCGGAAGTCTGGCACGGGCACCCGCCGCAGGCTGCGCTCGTAGCCGAAGTGCCAGGCCTCTGCGGCCGGTGCGAGGACGCGTGTCGTCTCGTGTTCCTCGACGGCGATATTGGACCACCAGTAGACCGGCGCGGGCCGCTCGTGCGGATTGCGTATCCGTACGCCGACATGGAGGAAGTCGGAGTCCGCCGGCAGCCACAGATCCACCTGGAACGGCAGGTCGCGCAGCCGCTCCCACTCCCAGAGCCTGACCATTTCGCCGCCGTCTGGCGCGGGCACGATCGCGGCGTGCAGCGGTGCGCAGGACAGGGTGGTGTGGCCGGTCGCGCCGATGTTCCACTCGATGCCGCCGGAGTACCAGGCGCCGTTGAGCGCGAAGTCGGCGGGCTGGAACACCGGGTTGCGGTAGAGCAGTTCACGCCCGGTCGGCTTGTGGTGCAGCGAGTGGATGCGGCCGCCGAGACAGGGCAGCACGGTGGCCCGCAGCCGGTCGTTCTCGATCACGATCGCGTCCAGGCCGGTCTCGGTGCGCTCGCGTCCGTACCCGTCGAGCACGCGCACCGGCAGCAGCGTCCGCAGCGGCTCGTACCCGATCTGCCGTGCCATCTCGCGCGGCAGCTCCCGCCTGGTGCGCTCGTCGATCGAGTGCGTCTCGTCCAGCGGCCGCAGCGCGGGCAGCGGGTTCGGTGGTCCCAACGGGGCCGCGGGCAGGGTCAGTACGGTACGCCGCACGGTTGTGGCCAAGGCAACCTCGCATCCTTGCGAACGGCCGCCGACAGCTCCTTCGGCCGACGCCCCTGACGACCATGGAACACGGTGGGCGCCGCCCCGACCAGGGGCTCCGTGGGTCAGTCTTCGGCAAAAGCCGGTCCCGATCAGGCCGAAGGTGCCGGGGTGCAGGGGGCAGGCAGCATCTCGCTGGTGATCGCCCACCGTTCGTGGTCGCGCCAGGCCCCGTCGATGAAGAGAAAGTCGGGCGAGAAGCCCTCGAGGCGGAAGCCCGCGCTGCGTACGAGTGCGATGGAAGCGGCGTTCGCCGGCTGGACATTGGCCTCCAGACGGTGCAGGCCCATCGGGCCGAAGGCGTGGCGCAGGACCAGTCCGAGGCCCTGGCCCATCAGTCCGCGGCCGACCGAGTGCGCGAAGGCGCCGTAGCCGATGGCCCCGCACCGGAAGCCGCCCCCGACGATGTTGTTGATGTTGATGAAGCCCGCGATCCTGCCGGACTCCCGCTCGCAGACGAGGAATCCGGCCTTGGTCGGGTCCTCGATGAGCTTCCCGGCGTAGGCGGCGTACGCCTCGGCGGTGACGGGCGGGAACAGCCAGGGCCGGTGCTGCTCGGTGCTCCGGCTCGCCAGCGCCGTGAACTCCGCGCTGTCGTCGTACGCGTAGTGGCGCAGGCCGACGCGCGGGCCGGTGGCGATGTAGGAGGCGGTGGTGGAGGTCTCGGCCATCGCGCCAGGTTAACCGGGCTGCTGTCCGGCCGCGGCCCCGGCGGCACATCAGCGCCGAGTTTTACTTGTCAGACAAGCTTCGCTCAGACAGACGGCGATCTACGGTGCGTAGATCGTCACGTCCGCGCTGCTGTGAATGCCGACGAGCCAAAATCGCAGCTCATCCGGGATCCGGCGAACGTTGCCCCGCTGCGCGAGTTCGCATAACTTGCTGACAAGTGAGCCGAGGAGGGGTCGTGGCAGTCAGCCGACAGCAGCGGAGACCGGTCGTCGTCCTGTACGAGCGGATCGCCGACGCCATCCACGAAGGCATCTACCCGCCCGGCTCCACGCTGCCTTCGGAACCCCGGCTCGCGACCGAGCTGGGCGTCAGCCGGCCCGCCCTGCGCGAGGCGCTGCTGCTGCTTCAGGAGGACGGGCTGCTCTCGGTGCGCCGTGGGGTCGGCCGCACCGTCAACGACCGCCCGCCGCGCCGTGGTTACGAGCACATCCAGCCGCTGGAGGAGCTGCTGTCCACCGGCACCCCGCTGCGGGTGCGGCCCTTGCTGCGCGCCGTGGAGGAGCCCACCGACTTCACCACACAGCATCTGCTCGCGCCCGCGCGGGCCGAGCTGCGGTTCTGGGAGTCCGTGCTGACCGGGGAGGGCACGGCGGCGGCGCTCAGCCAGGAGTGGGCCGCGGCCGAAGAGGTCCTGGACCGGACGCACCCGGCCTTCGCCGAGGCACTGCGGGCCGCCCCCGCACCGGCCACCTCGATGCTCGCGGTGCTGACCGCGGCCTCGCGCGGGGTGGCGCTGACCGCGCACAGCGGGGTGAGCGCGACACTGCTCGGCCAGCGGCGCGGCGAACAGCTCGGCCGCCCGGCCGACACGCCTGCGGTGCTGGTCACCCAGGTGGTACGGGTCGGGGAGACGCCGATCATGGCAGCCAAGCACATGCTGCCGACGGGAGCGCCGGCGCTGCCGGTACTCCAGTCGAACTGACGCCGCGGCGGCGCCCCACAGGACGGGGGAGACCGCCGTCACGGCGCCGCCCGCCGGACGTGCCGTACACTCCCGGGATGCACTTGTCTGACATCCTCCGCGCACCCAAGGCGGTCCTCCACGACCACCTGGACGGCGGTCTGCGCCCCGCCACGATCATCGAGCTGGCCCGGGAGTGCGGCTACACCGAGCTGCCCACCGAGGACCCGGCCGAGCTCGCGACCTGGTTCCGCGACGCCGCGGACTCCGGCTCGCTGGAGCGGTACCTGGAGACCTTCGCCCACACCTGCGCGGTGATGCAGACCCGCGAGGCGCTGGAGCGCATCGCGGCGGAGTGCGCCGAGGACCTGGCGGCGGACGGCGTCGTGTACGCCGAGGTGCGGTACGCCCCCGAGCAGCACCTGGAGCGCGGTCTGACCCTCGACGAGGTAGTCGACGCCGTCAATGCGGGCTTCCGCGAGGGCGAGCGCCGCAGCGGCGGCCGGATCACGGTCCGCGCGCTGCTGACCGGTATGCGCCACACCGATCGCTCGCTGGAGATAGCCGAGCTGACCGTCGCCCACCGCGACCGCGGGGTGGCCGGCTTCGACATCGCGGGCGGCGAGATCGGCAACCCGCCGGCCCGCCATCTGCCCGCCTTCCAGCATCTGAAGCGGCACAACTGCCACTTCACGATCCACGCGGGCGAGGCCGTCGGTGCCGAGTCCATCCATGAGGCGGTGCAGATCTGCGGCGCCGAGCGCATCGGCCACGGCGTCCGCATCACCGACGACATCACGGTCCACGACGACGGCACGGCGGACCTGGGCCACCTGGCCGCGTACATACGCGACAACCGCATCGCCCTGGAGGTCTGCCCGACCTCCAACCTCCAGACGGGCGCGGCGAAGGACTACGCCACGCACCCCATCGACCTGCTGCGCCGCCTCGGCTTCCGCGTCACGCTGAACACGGACAACCGCCTGGTCTCCGGCACCACCATGAGCCAGGAGTTCCAGCACATGGTGGACGCCTTCGGCTACGGGCCCGAGGTCTTCGAGCAGTTCACGGTCGCCGCGGTCGAGTCGGCGTTCCTGCCTCTCCCGGAGCGGCGTCGCCTGATCGACGAGGTGATCCGCCCGGGCTACGCGGCGCTTTCAGCCGGCTAGGGCCATGTCCCCTGCGCCGGAGGGGCTGAACTTCAGCCCCTCCGGAGTAGGGCAGGCCCTGGAGGGGAGGATCTGGGGCGGAGCCCCAGTTGCGGGAAGCCTCGCCCGTCAGCGCAGCGCGGGCTCGTCCAGCGTCAGTGTGCAGGCGTCCGCGTCCAGCATCGCGGGCACCCCGAGCGGGATCGTCAGCGCCGTCGCGCCGTGCCCGAAACCCAGCTCCTCCACGACCGGCACCCCAAGGCCGCCGAGCCGGTCGAGCAGCACCGCCCGCACCTTTTCGTAGGGACCGCACTCCTCCCACGATCCGAGCGCGACGCCCGCCACGCCCTCCAGCCAGCCGGAGCGCAGCAGTTGGGTGAGGACCCGGTCGAGGCGATAGTCCTCCTCGCCCACGTCTTCGATCAGCAGCAGACCGCCGCGGGCGGTCGGGCGGGCGTGCGGGGTGCCCAGGTCCGCGGCGAGCAGGCTGACGCAGCCGCCGAGTGTGATGCCCCGGGCCCGGCCGGGGACCATGGTGCGGGCCGTCTCCAGGCCGAGGGTGCGTACCGACTCGGGCTCGAAGAGCGTGGCACGCAGCGACTCCTGGGTGCGGTCGTCCTTGAGGAAGGTGAGCGCGCCGACCATCGGGCCGTGCAGCGTGGCCAGGCCCGTCCGGACGGCGAAGGCCTCATGGAGGGCGGTGACATCGCTGTAGCCGACGAAGACCTTGGGGCCGGCCGCGCGTATCGCGGTCCAGTCGAGCAGATCGACCATGCGCTGGGCACCGTAGCCGCCGCGGGCACAGATGACGGCGGACACCGACCGATCGCACCAGGCCTCCGTCAGATCGCGGGCGCGGTCCTGGTCTGCACCCGCGAGATACCAGAACTCGGGGTGCTGGTCGCGGACATGGGGCAGCACGACCGGGTCCAGGTCCCAGCCGCGCAGGATCTCCAGGCCCGCGTCGAGCCGTTCGCCGGGTACGGGGCCGCTGGGCGCCACGACGGCGACCTTGGCCCCGGGCCGCAGTCGCGGCGGGCGGGTCAAGGGCGTCAGGGGCGGGCGGGTCACTTCTTGAGCTCCAGCAGGGGGATGTCGGGGCGGGTGATGCCGAAGGTCTGGGCGTAGAGGGAGAGTTCGGACTCAAGCGCGCGGATCATGGTCTCGGCCCTGCGGAAGCCATGGCCCTCGCCCTCGAAGGCGATATACGCGTGCGGTATGCCGCGCCCCGCCATCTGCGCCAGGAACCGCTCGCACTGCACGGGCGGACAGATCACATCGTCGAGGCCCTGGAGCAGCAGGAACGGAGTGGTGATCCGGTCGCTGTGCTGCAACGGCGAACGCTCGAGGTAGCGGCCCGGGACCTCGGCGAACGGGCCGATCAGCGACTCCAGATACTGCGACTCGAAGTCATGGGTCTCGTCCGTGGCCCAGCTCTGCAGGTCCAGTACGGGATAGATGATGGTGCCGCAGGCGTAGAGATCGGTGGTGGTCAGCGATGAGGCGGTGGTCCAGCCGCCCGCGCTGCCACCGCGGATGGCCAGTCGCGCCGGATCGGCCGTGCCCTCGGCGGCCAGGGTCTCGGCGACGGCCGCGCAGTCCTCGACGTCGACAACGCCCCATTGTTCGCGCAGTCTGCCGCGGTATTCCCTGCCGTACCCGGTGGAGCCGCCGTAGTTGACCTCGGCGACGCCGATGCCGCGCGAGGTGAAGTAGGCGATCCCCAGGTCGAGGACGAGCGGGGCGTGACCTGTGGGGCCGCCGTGCGCCCACACCACGAACGGCGGCAGTTCGTCGTCGGGCGCGATCCGGTCGGGGCTGTGCGGCGGGTAGATATGGGCGTGGATCTCGCGGTTGTCGGGGCCGGTGAAGGTGCGGATCTGCGGCTCCGGGTAGTAGACCGGGTCCACCGGGTCGTCATGCGCAGAGCCGATGACCCGGGTCCTGCCGGTGGCGGTGTCGAGCTCCACGAGCTCGTACGCGCTGCGCGGGCTGGCCGCGACCCCGATCACCCTGTCTCCGTGCACGGCGAGGGTGGACGCCCACTCGGTCCACGGGCCGGCGGCGTCGACGATCTCACCGGTCTCGGGGTCGAGTATCCCCAGGGCGGTGGCGCCCCTGCCGTGGATGACGGCGATCAGCCCGTTCGCCAGGGGGTGGAACCACCTGAGGCCGATCTTCCACAGCGGCCCGCCGAACTCCTCCGCCCGGCCGGGACAGAGAGCGGTGCGCGTCCCTGGGTCCGGCCCGGTCCCCTCCGGCCGGATCCGCTGCAGCTCCCACCAGTTACCCACGTCGGAGACGAAAAGCAGCGAACCGTCCGGGGCCCAGTCGACCTGGGCGACCGATTCGTCCGTGCCCCCGACGACCGGCCGCACCGCGCCGAACGGCCCGCCCTCCCTCACCTCGCCGAGCATCACCACCGTGCCGTCCCAGGGCATCTGCGGATGGTCCCAGGCGATCCAGGCGGCGTGCCGCCCGTCGGGCGAGAGCCGCGGCCCGGTGACAAAGCGGTGCCGGTCGTCCGAGAGCTCCCGCACCGCCGTCCGGTCCTCGGCCGCCGAGCCGTCCAGGGGCACGGCCGCAATCACCCGCCGTACGTCGGTGGGCGACTCGCCGGTGAACTCCTCGAGCACGCACCAGACTTCGCCCCGCTCCAACTGCAGCTGCAGGTCCACCCAGCGCAGTCCGCCGCCGACAGCCGAGAGCGGTGTAAGCGGTCGCGGGGCGGATTCGGGCGCGTCCGGCTCGTAGACGTACAGCCGCTGGTCGTTGAAGTGCACAAAGACGACGAGCGGACGGCCGTCGGCCCGCCGGGCTCCGGCCCAGGGGTGTCCGCCGTACTCGATGACTCTGCTGCGTATATTCCACGGGGCGGGGAGCAGCGACTCCTCCACGCCGTCGGCCCGCCGGCGCATCAGCGCCCGTCTGCCGCCCTCGGTGGGACGCGGCGCGGTCCACCACACCTCGTCGCCGACCATGCCGAGGAACTCCGGGCGCCCGTCGTGCGAGGCGGCGAGTCTCGCGTCGATCGGGGACGGCCAGGTTCCGTAGGCTCCCGTGGGTACCATTGCCGACTCCCCCTATGCGGACCGCAGATAGCGGTCGAGAACCTTGACGCCGAAGTGCAGCGCCTCGACCGGGACGCGCTCGTCGACCCCGTGGAACAGCGCCGCGTAGTCGAAGCCGACGGGCAGCTTCAGCGGCGAGAAGCCGTAGCCCGTGATGCCGAGCCGGGAGAACTGCTTGGCGTCGGTGCCGCCCGGCATGCAGTACGGCACGGCGTGCCCGTCCGGGTCGAAGTGCTCCACGGCCTCCCGCATCTTGGCGTACGTCGGGGAGTCGACGGGTGCCACAAGTGGCACCTCGCGGTGGTGGAACTCCCACTCGACGTCCGGCCCCGTCAGCCGGTCGAGGGTGTCGTGGAACTCGTCCTCGCCGCCGGGCACCATCCGGCCGTCGACATAAGCGGTGGCGTGCCCCGGGATCACATTGATCTTGTAACCGGCTTCCAGCATGGTCGGGTTGGCGCTGTTGCGCACGGTCGGCTCGACCAGGGCGGCCGCCGGGCCGAGCCTTGCCAGCAGCGATTCCACGTCGAAGTCGGCTGCGTTCACATCGGTCTCGATGCCGTGCAGCACCGCGAGCTCGGCCAGCGCCGCACGCACGGTCGGGGTGAGCCGCACCGGCCACTGGTACTCGCCGATCCTGGCGACCGCCCCCGCGAGCCGGCTCACCGCGTTCGCCCGGTTGACCTTGGAGCCGTGGCCCGCCCTGCCGTGGGCGGTGAGCTTGATCCAGGCGGTGCCGCGCTCGCCGGCGGCGATCGGGTAGAGCGCCATCCCGGGTCCGGCGTGGAAGGTGAAGGCCCCGGACTCGCTGATCCCCTCCGTACACCCGTCGAAGAGGCCGGGGTGCTGGTCGGCGAGGAAGCCCGAGCCGTCGGCCGCGCTGGCCTCCTCGTCCGCGGTGTACGCGATCACGATGTCGCGCCGGGGCCTGATCCCGGCCCGGGCCCAGGCCCGGACGACGGCGAGCATCATCGCGTCCATGTTCTTCATGTCGACCGCGCCGCGACCCCACACCACGCCGTCGCGGACCTCCCCGGAGAAGGGGTGCACGGACCAGTCGGCCCGCTCGGCGGGCACCACGTCCAGATGACCGTGCACGAGCAGGGCGTCCGCGGACGGATCGGTGCCCTCGATCCGGGCGACCACATTGGTGCGCCCCGGGGTGCGCTCCAGCAGGGTGGGTTCGAGACCTGCGTCGGCCAGCCGCTCGGCTGCGTACTCCGCGGCGGGCCGCTCCCGGCAGTCGCCACCGCCGCGGTTGGTGGTGTCGATCCGGATCAGCTCGGAGGTGAAGGTAACCACCTCGTCGAGCGCCTTGCCGTCGATGGGCGTTGTCACGTCAGCCATACTGCTCCTCCACTGCCGCCGAGACGATCGTCGTGACCGCTTTGAAGGTGCGGATGCCCTCATACATCGTCCCGCTGGTGTACGCGACGCGTCGCTCGCCGCTGCCCGCCACTCCCGGCACAACGGTGGCCGCCGCCGCCAGATGCGCCGCGTCGAACTCCAGCTCCACGGTGAACGGGCCGTCCCGCACCGGCTCCTGACGCCCGGCGAGGGCGGTCGCCTCCTTGGCGGCGGCGCGGATGTCGGAGGCGGTACGAGCGGGGGTGCGGCACACCGCCGCATACCGCGAGACATGGTCCTTCACCGCGACCTTGCGGGCCCCCGGCGCATAGCCCTCGGCGTCCACGCAGGTCAGATCGTCACCGGTGACCAGCACCACCGGCACGCCGTACTCCGCGACCACATGGGCGTTGAGCAGGCCCTCGCTCGCCCGCGCGCCGTTCAGCCATACCCCTGTGATCGAGTTGGCGAGATAGGTGTGCGCGAGCACGCCCTCCGTGCCCGCTCCCGTGTGGTAGCCGACGAAGGCGATGGCGTCGACATCGCCGTGCTGCACACCCTCCACCATCGACAGCGACTTGTGTCTGCCGGTCAGCATTTCGGCCCGTTCGTCCAGCCGCTCCAGCAGCAGATTGCGCATGCTCGAGTGCGCTTCATTGATGAGCACCTCATCGGCGCCGCCGTCGAAGAAGCCGAGCACCGCCGCGTTCACATCGGAGGTGAACATGGACCGGCAGCGCTCCCACTGGGGGGTGCCGGGCAGCACGTCGGCGGGCCAGGTCACACCGGTGGCGCCTTCCATGTCGGCGCTGATGAGGATCTTCATGCCCGGAACGTTACGCGGCGCCTTCCACCCCCACCAGCCCTGTGGATAACTGCCAAGGCGCCGCGCCGCGCCTTGGCTGGCGGCCGGAACAGCGGCTCAGCGCCGCCCGACCACGAACCACCGGGCGGGCAGCTCGATCCGGGTGCCGTCCGCCAGATACTCCGTCTGCGGGAGTGCCGTCTCGCCGCTCGTGAAGATGTCCAGGCCCGCTTCCGCCAGCAGGGCGGGCACCTCCTCGTCCGAGGCGTCCGCGGGTTTCAGCCCATGGGCGAAGACCCTGCGCAGTTTGGGGGGCGGCCCGTCCGGCCCCTCGGCCGCCCGGCGCAGTACGTCCCTGGAAGCCGAGACCAGCTCGACGACGAAGGCGCGCCCACGGGTGCCGACGAGTTCGGCGACCGCGCCGGCGACCGCCGCCCGGTCCTCCGGCCTGCTCTGGTGGATCACTGCCCGCATATAGACGTGGCAGTCCCCGAGGCGCCGGTGCAGTTCCCTGACCGCCGGGCCGTCCACCAGACTGAGCTGCTGGAACTCGGCGACCCCGGTGGCGTCGGCGCGGCGTGCGTGCTCGATCGCCGCATGCGCGAGGTCGACGCCGACGGCCTTCGGGAACCTGCCGGCCAGATAGCGGGTCTGCGTCCCGTTGCCGCAGCCCAGATCCACTATGGGCAGCGCGGAGTCCACGTGGGGCAGCAGCAGTTCGGTGTGCGGCTCGGCGGTCAGCGACGGGTCGGAGTCCCAGATCGCCTCGCCCGGCGCATCGGTCGTCTCACGCCAGTAGCTTTCCCACGCGTCCCGGTAGTCCTCTGACACATTCATGCGCGCGCTCCCCAGGTCCGGCCCGGCTGACGATGACGACGACGTACGGATGCGACAGCGGCGTACCGACGTGTCGCCGTATCGCCCTATCGCCGTACGTCAGCACATCACGTCAAGATCGGTCTACCGTGAGGCAGTTGACCGTGCAAGGGAGCTCGCAAGTTCGAATTCATCCTCGGCGCCCGCCGCGCTGCCCACGAGGGAGCGCCTGCTCGAACCAGACGGCCTTGCCGACCGCGCCGCGGCTGCTTCCCCACTCCGTCGCCAGGCGGCTCACCACCCGTAGCCCGCGCCCGCACTCGTCCTCGGGGCTCGCGCTCAGCAGTGTCGGCAATTCGTGATCGTAGTCGGAGACCTCGCACAGCAGCGTGTCGGAACGCACCAGCCGCAGGTCCACATGGCCCCCGTGCGCATGCCGCACCGCGTTGGTCACCAGCTCGCTCACCAGGAGCTCGACGTTCGAGGACAGTTCCGCCAGGCCCCAGACGGCGAGCTGCTCCCGGACCAGCCGCCGGGCCCGCCCCACCTCGTGCGGCTCGGGCGGCAGCCGCCACTCGGCGACGTCCTCGGCGGCGATGCCGTTGAGCCGCGACATCAGCAGGGCCACATCGTCCTTGCGCCCGCCCCGGGTGTTCAGTGCCCGGATGATGGTGTCGCAGGCGTCGTCCATCGCGGCCGCTGGGTGAGCGGCGGACTCGCACAGCGTGGCGAGGCCGACTCCGATGTCCTCGCCGCGCACCTCGACCAGTCCGTCCGTGCACATCACCAGGCGGTCGCCGGGCGCCACCGGGACCCGGGTCGTCTCGAACGGGACCCCGCCGACGCCGATGGGCGCGCCGGTGGGCAGCTCGAGCAGCTCGCTGCGGCCGTCCTCGGCCCGGACCAGCACGGGCGGGATATGGCCCGCGTTGGAGATCTGGAGCTCGGAACGGATCGGGTCGTAGACGGCGTACAGACAGGTCGCCAGATACTGCTCGCCGAGCCGCCGTGCCAGGTCGTCGAGGCTGCGGAGCAGTTGCGCGGGCGGCAGCTCCATGGCGGCCATGGTCTGTACGGCGGTGCGCAACTGGCCCATCATCGCTGCCGAGTTGAGGCCGTGCCCCATGACGTCGCCGACAACGAGCGCGGTGCGCGAGCCGGGCAGTTTGATGGTGTCGAACCAGTCGCCGCCGACTCTGCCGAGCCGGGTGCCCGGCAGATAGCGTGTGGCGGTGTCGCAGCCCGCCATGCGCGGGGTGACCTGCGGCAGCATGCTGTCCTGGAGCGTCTCGGCGACATTCTCCTGGTATGTGTACATGCGGGCGTTGTCGAGGACGAGACCGGCACGGGCGGCGAGTTCGGCGCCGGTCGTGCGGTCCATGTCGTTGAACGCCTCCCGGCCCGGCCGCCGCATCAGCACCATGAAGCCTAGGACGACATTGCGCGCCTTGAGGGGCACGAGCAGCATCGAGCGGTGGTTGATGAGGGGCCGCAGATCCCGCTTCTCGAACTGCCCCGAGATGCGGTTGCCCATCTCCTCGCTGATGTGCGGGATGAGTACCGGCTCTCCGGTGACCATGCACTGGAAGAACGGGGTGTGCTCGGGAAAAGCGATGGCCTCGCCGACCGGAACGGTGTCGTCCCAGCGGTTGGGTTCGTCGTTGTGCTCGACCCAGACGCGGTGCCAGATGGTCGTCACACCCGGCGGACCGTCCGGGAACCCCTCGCCCGCCAGCACGGCCGCACGCAGATGCGTCCCGGCGAAGTCCGCGAAGCGGGGCACGGCGGCGCTGGTGACCTCGCGGATGGTGCGTGCCAGATCGAGCGACGTACCGATGCGTCCGCTGACTTCGTTGAGGAATTCGAGCCGCTCACGCACCGCGGCATACTCGAGATCCTGCTCGAGGTCGGCCGCCTTCACCGCCTGCCCGGCCGCCGCGGCCGCCTCGGCGGCCTGCTGCCGCGCCGTGCGCTCCGCGCGCCTGGGCACACCCCAGTCGGGGGTGACCGGAACCCGGTCGTGATGGCTGAACTCAAGCACCGGATAGCCGAGGTCGAGGATCTGGGAGACGATCCGCGTCGACTCGTGGACGCTCATGCTGGGCAGGATCTCGGGGAGCCGGCGCGCCAGTTCGTCGAAGCCGGGAAACTCCGTGTGCAGGGCGAATCCGGGCGCGATGCGCTCGACGCTCTCGTCCTCGCTCCTGAACTGCGCCGCGTCCGCGGCCAGTACGAGCAGTCGCTCGCAGCCTGGTCCGACCATGGGGTATGCCCACCACAGCACGTCGACCCGGTCGCGCCCCGCCTCGGAGAGGCGCGCCCGGCCGGCCGCGGGGTAGGAGGTGAGGCCGTTCAGCGAGGCGTCGAGTCCGGGGCCCAGACCGCCGTAGGCGTCGTACTCCTCGTACTCGCCGTCCCTTGCGAGTGCGCCGGAGATGGGAAGTAACTCGACGACGGGCTGTCCCACCGCCTGCTCCCTGGAGGGGCCGAACAGCCGCCGCGCACCGGTCGACCAGTGCGACACCAGGCCGTCACCGTCCACGACGACCACGGCAAGCGGAATCCGGCCGGCCGCGGCGTACCGCTGCGGCGGTGTCGGCGGAACACCACAGTCCATGGGTGGGAGGCTCCTTCCCCGCCGCTGAGGCAGCGGCCTTACCACCACGGTACGGCGCTGTGCACACCATGCGCCGGGCAACGGTGAAATGGGTCGTGCGCCCGCGTGCACGTACAAGTGGTCAGTCCTCGTGCCCCAGTTGGAGATCGCGCTCGGTGCGTCCGCCGCCGGCGACCTGCAGAACTGTCGCAACCGGCGGGTAACCTGCGGCGATGACGGTGTACTCCCCCGACGACAGGTCGACGAAGCGGAATGTGCCGTCGGGTCCGGTGGTGAGGGAGTCCACCACATTGGCTGCCGCGTCGAGCAGCGTGACGCGCGCATCCTCGACCGGCCGTCCGCCAGAAGACCGTACGATGCCGCGCAACACCGCCCCACCCGCCAGCTCGATGTCCTGCCGGGTCTCGCGCGACGCCTGCACGCTGACCGGAAGCGCGGCGGGACGGAAGGCGGGGGCGCTCGCGGCTAGCGTGTACTCCCCCGCCACCAGCTCCGACATCACATAGCCGCCTTCACGGCCGCTGCGGGTGGTGGCGACGACCTCTCCCCGTACGTCGGTGAGGGTGACCGCGGCGTCCCGCACGGGTGCGCCCTCCGCCGTGACGACGGAACCGGCAAGCCGGCCGGCCCCGCCGAGGACCACATCGAGCTCGACAGGACGCTCGCCGACGGTGACCGTGACGGCCTGCGGCTGATGCCCGCCCGCCGCCGCGATCATCACGTACGAGCCGGAGCCCGGCACGCTCAGCGCGTACCGCCCGTCCTCGCCGCTGGCGCCGCGTCCCACCTGGTTCCCCTGTACGTCGATGAGGGTGAGGGCGGCGCGCGGGACGATGCTGCCGTCGTGGTGCTGCACGGTGCCGCAGACCGGGACACCCGAGGCGTACGCGGGCGCTCTGCGGGCCGTGGGCACGGAAGCGGTTTCGGTGGTGAAGGCGTTGTGGGTCACCAGCGGTTTCTCCTTGAGGAAGAAGGCGACGAAGAGGCCGAGCGCAAGCACCGGCACCAGGTAGAGGAAGATCCGCGGCATCGCTTGCGCGTACGCCTGGATGTATCCGTCGCGCAGCGCGGGTTCCATGGCGTGGACGAGTTGCGGAGTGATGGAGTCGGGGTCGGGCAGGCCCGCACCGGCCGGGAGTCGGCCAGCGAGCGCGGCGGTGAGCCGGTCGGCGAGGAGCGTGCCGAAGACGGCGGCGCCGAGGCTGCCGCCGATCTGCCGGAAGTAGTTGTTGGCACTGGTGGCGGTGCCGAGGTCGGTGGGCGGCACCGCGTTCTGCACGGCGAGGATCAGCGCCGGCATCACCAGACCGATGCCGACGCCGAGCACGGCCTGCCAGATGCTGTGGTCCAGCCGCGGGGTGTCGGCATCGAGACGGGACAGCAGCCACATCCCGACGGCCGAGATCGCGCAGCCGAGGACCGGATAGATCTTGTAGCGGCCGGTGCGGCTGATGAGCCGGCCGGAGACGATCGAGGAGGCGACGATGCCGCCCATCATCGGGAGCATCAGCAGCCCGGACTCGGTGGCACTGGCTCCCTCGACCATCTGGAGAAAGGTCGGCAGACAGCTGGCCGCACCGAAGAGCGCGACGCCGACGACCGCGCCGACGAGCCCGGTGATGTTGAAGATCGCGTCGCGGAACAGCCGCAGCGGGATGATCGGTTCGGGCGCATAGTACTCGACGACGATGAAGAGCAGGGTGGTTCCGGCCGCGCCGGCCGCGAGTCCCAGGACGACGCGCGAGCCCCATGCGTACTCCGTACCGCCCCAACTGGTCAGCAGTACAAGGAAGGTGGAGGCGGCGGCGAGGAACAGCGCGCCCAGTACGTCGAGTCGGCCCCGGGTGGGGGGCTTCGGAAGCTTCAGCCCGACGGTCACCACCAGCAGGGTGACCAGGCCGAAGGGAACGTTGAAGTAGAAGCACCAGCGCCAGGACGCGTGGTCGGTGAAGAAGCCGCCGAGCAGCGGGCCCGCGACGGAGGCGACTCCGAAGGCCGCGCCGATGAGGCCCATGAAGCGGCCGCGCCGCCGGGCCGGGACGATGTCGGCGATGATCGCCTGCACGCCGGTCATGAGGCCGCCGGCGCCGATGCCCTGGATGGCGCGGAAGGCGATGAGCTCGTCCATCGTGCGCGACCAGCCGGCCAGCGCGGAGCCGATGACGAAGACGACGATCGCGAACTGGAAGACGCCCTTGCGGCCGAAGAGGTCGCCGAGTTTGCCGTAGATCGGCAGGCCGACGGTGGCGGTGAGGAGATAGGCGGTGATCGCCCAGGGCATCCGGCCCAGACCATGGAGTTCGCCGACGATCTTCGGCAGGGCGGTGGCGACGATCATCTGATCCAGCGCCGCGAGGAGCAGCGCGAGCATCAGGCCGGTGAAGACGAGGCGTACGCGGCGCGGGCTGAGCGCGGGGGCAGCGGCACGTGTGCCACGGGGAGGGGGTACGGCCGCGGCAGGCACCCCACGGAGAGATGGTCCGGCCACGGCCGGAGCCGTCTCCTCGTCCTTCACCAGCGTGATCCCGCCCACTTCGCTGCTCCCCTTCGTCGCGCCTGCGCGGGCCCATTTCTCGCATTACGCGACAACTGCGGCAAGCGCGACGAGTTGGGGTGGAAGCGGTGAGTGAGCGGCTTAAGCGCCGGTCGGAGCCCCTACGGCGAAGGACAGCCCCTGTACGGAAGACCACTCGAAACGGTGAGCGCCATGGCAACGCCGTTGTGCGTCACGGCACGGCTGTCGAGGGTCAGGGCAACTCGGCGGGGATGCTTCGGGGTTACTTCTCGACCTCGGCCGCGAGCTTGGCGAGCAGCGCATCGTAGATACGGCCAAGTCCCTTGGGGGCGAAGGTCTTCTCGAAGAATCCACCGATGCCGCCGGCGCCGTTCCAGACCGTGCTGACGACGACCTTGGACTTGCCCTCGCCGGCCGGGGTGACGGTCCAGGTGGTGACCATCGAGGAGTTGCGGTCCTTCTCGATCAGTCGGCCCTCCGTCGGCTCGGTCACCTCGAGAACGCAGTCACGGATGCGCTTGCTCGTCGCCTGGAGCTTCCAGTGGACGACCGTGCCCTCACCGTCGCCGCCCTCCAGGACCTTGTACTCGCTGAAGTGCTCGGGCAGGACCTTCGCGCGGGTGTTCTCGTAGTCGGCCAGCGCGTCGAACACCTTCTCCGCATCCGCCGAGATGATCCGTTCCGTTGTGGCCTCGACCTGCGCCATTCCTGTTCCTCCAAGCATTCGCTTCTTCGGGGGCGCAGCTAGCCAATCACCTCGGCCGCGGCCGCCCAAATCCAGGTTGCAGCGATCAAGGGAACATGTGTTCTATTCTGTGGCCGGAGCTACCGAGGAGGCGTCCATGCGCTGGGACAATCTGGTCGAGAACCCCCGGGCGGCCGGGGACACCGCTCTTTTCGGTACGTCGGCGGTGACCACCAGGACCTTCGACACCCCCGAATTCCGCGGCATCACCTTCCATGAGATCCGCGCCCGGTCGATCCTGAACCGGGTGCCGGGTGCTTCGCGGATGCCGTTCGAGTGGACGGTCAATCCGTATCGGGGCTGCACGCACGCGTGCGTCTACTGCTTCGCCCGCAAGACCCACAGCTATCTGGACCTCGACACCGGGCTCGGGTTCGACTCCCAGATCGTGGTGAAGATCAATGCTCCGGAGCTGCTGCGCCGCCAGCTGGCGTCGCGGCGCTGGCAGGGCGCCCATGTCGCGATGGGGACGAATGTCGACTGCTACCAGCGGGCGGAGGGGCGGTACCGGCTGATGCCGGGCATCATCGCGGCCCTGCGGGACCATGCGAATCCGTTCTCGATCCTCACCAAGGGCACGCTGATTCTGCGCGATCTGGAGCTGTTGCGGCAGGCGTCGGAGGTGACCGAGGTCGGGATCTCCGTCTCCGTCGGCTTCACCGACCGTGAACTGTGGCGCACCGTCGAGCCGGGCACGCCGTCGCCCGAGCGGCGTCTCGACGTCGTACGCACGCTGACGGACAACGGCATCGGCTGCGGCGTGCTGATGGCGCCGGTGATCCCCTTCCTCGGTGATCACCCCGACCAGCTGCGGGCGACGGTGCGGGCGATCGCCGCGTCCGGGGCGACGTCGGTGACCCCGCTCGTGCTGCATCTGCGACCCGGCGCCCGGGAGTGGTTCATGGCATGGCTCGGGGAACACCATCCGCATCTGGTGCGGCGGTACGAGCGGCTGTACGCGGAGGGGGCGTACGCGCCCAAGTGGTACCAGCGTCGGATCACGCGCCATGTGCACGAACTGGCCGCGGAGTTCGGGATAGGCCCGGCGGACCGGGGGATGCCGAGGCGGATCCCGATGCGGCAGGAGGCGGAGCCGATGGAGCCTGAGCCGACGCAGCTGACGCTGCTCTGAACCGATTGCTGGGTGCTCCGGGCCGATTGTCAGTGGCGTGCGCAAGGATGGGCGCATGACTTCGCAGCTCACCCGCATACAAGCCCCCGAGGGCGTCGCACCCAGCGCCCACTACAGCCATGTCGTCTGGGGCACCGGCCGGTTCGTGGCGATATCCGGGCAGTGCGCCCTCGACGCGGACGGCCAGGTCGTGGGCGAGGGGGACCCGGCGGCACAGGCACGCCAGGTCTTCGAGAACCTGCGCCGCTGTCTGACGGCGGCGGGCGCGTCGTTCGACGACGTGGTCAAGCTGACGTATTTCGTCACCGATGTGGCGCACCTGCCGGCGGTCCGGGCGGCGCGCGACGAGGTGATCGACGCCGGTCGGCTGCCGGCGAGCTCGGCGGTCCAGGTGACGGCGCTGTTCCGGCCCGAACTGCTCGTAGAGATCGAGGCGTTCGCGCTGGTCGGGGAGGAGGGTTAACGGATGGACGTCCGGACACGGGACATGGCGGTGGGCGACTGCGATGCCGTCGCCGCGGTCCGGGTGCGGGGCTGGCGATCCGCCTACGCAGGGCTGATGCCCCAGTCGTATCTGGACGCGATGAGCATCGAGGAGGACGCGGCGAGGCGTCGCGCCCACTTCTCCGGGGACGACGGCGGCCGAGTCAGCCACGTGGTCGCCGAGCACCACGGCGAGGTGGTCGGGTGGGGCTGCTTCGGGCCGAGCCGGGACGAGGGCGAGGCACCCGGTGTGTGCGAGCTGTACGCGATCTATGTGCTGCCGGAGCGGGTCGCCACGGGGGTGGGGCGAGCGCTGATGGACGAGCTGACGCGGCGGGCCGCGGCGGACGGCTTCGAGCGGATGCAGTTGTGGGTGCTGAAGGAGAACGAGCGTGCGCGCCGCTTCTACGCCAAGGCGGGCTTCGCGCCCGACGGCGCGGAGGAGCCGTTCGTGGTGGACGGGGTCGCGGTTCCGGAGGTGCGGTATGCGCGCGGGCTGACGGCATAGGCGAGGGTCGACGGGCCCAGTCCGGCGGCCGTTCTGTCCTCGGCCACCGGCAGGGCCTCAGCTGAGGCGGGCAAGCGCCGCCTCAGCCGCGGCGGTGAGTCTGGGGTGGGTGCTGGCCGACGTCAGGATGGCGTGCGCTCGTTTGTCGCCCAGCGCGCCCAGGCCCTCCACGCACGCCAGGGCCAGCCTCCAGTGGGGGTCACCAGGGGTCAGTCTCCGGCGCAGGACCGTGATCAGCGCCGGTACGGACTCCGGGGCCCGCAGGCGGGTGAGCAGCCGCACCGGGACCAGTGCATAGGCGACCCGCAGCTCGTTGGTGGCCAGCGCGGCCGCCGCGCGGGGGGTACGAGGGTCCGCCAGCCGGGACAGGGCGTGCGCGGCCGAGACGCAGCGCCCCGGGTCGCGATGGTTGAGCAGCAGCACCAGCGCCTCGAAGGCCCGCCGGTCCCCCGCGCAGCCGAGCCTGAAGGCCGCGATCTCCCGGGCCCACAGCGGTCGTTCATGTTCGGTGAGGACCCCCGCGAGCTCCTCCCGGTCCTCGGTGACCAGCAGCCGTTCGTATGCCACCGAGCCGCCCGATTCACCCCGCAGCCGCTGAGCCAGCGACCGTAACTCCTCATCCATGGCGGCACCCCTCATCCATGGTGGTCAGCGTATCGGCGATGCGCCGGCGATCCAGATCACATCGGCCCACCCCTGGCGCGCTCGTTACTCGCGGGTTAATCTCAAGTGAGCGGGTAACCCCCCGCGGCTCACGGTGGCCTGGTGACGCAGCCACCGCGAGTGCTTGTCGGTTCGGCAGTTCTGCACGACGTACGACGCGACTTCGGGACAAAGTCCGTCGGCTCAGCACCACGACACGCATGAACGGTGCGCCGATTTCCGTGCGCCCTGCGCCCTCTGGCGTCCCTGCGCCTCTTGGCGTCCTCGCCGCGCGCGCCCCTCACCAGTCGTCACTCATCCCTGGAGTCCCACGATGGACACCCCTCTGCACACCATTGCCGTCGTCGGCCTCGGCACCATGGGCACCGGCATCGCCGAGGTCCTCGCCCGCGCCGGCCGTGAGGTCATCGGCATCGACATCAGCGACGCCGCCGCCCGCCAGGCCGTCACCGCCCTCGAGGCCTCCACCGCCCGCGCCGTGGAGCGCGAGCGGATCACCGAGGAGGAGCGCCGGAACACCCTCGCCCGCTTCCGTACCTTCTCCGATCTGCAGGCCGCCGCCGACGCCGACCTCGTCATCGAGGTCGTGTCCGAGTCGTACGAGGCCAAGCAGCAGGTCTTCCGCGCGCTGGACTCCATCGTCCGCCCCGGCACCATCCTCGCCACCGGCACCAACGCCCTGTCGGTGACCCGGCTCGCCGCCGACTCCGAGCACCCCGAGCGCGTGCTCGGCCTGCACTTCTTCAACCCGGCCCCGGCGATGAAGCTGGTCGAGGTCGTCTCCTCGGTGCTGACCGCGCCGAGCGCCGTCGAGGCCGTCACCGAGCTCGCCCGCGAGCTCGGCAAGGAGCCCGTCGCGGTCGGCGACCGGCCCGGCTTTGTCGCGGACGGTCTGCTCTTCGGCTACCTGAACCAGGCCGCCGCGATGTACGAGGCCAAGTACGCGTCCCGCGAGGACATCGACGCCGCGATGAAGCTCGGCTGCGGGCTGCCGATGGGCCCGCTCGCGCTGCTCGACCTGATCGGCATCGACACCGCCCGTACCGTCCTGGACGCGATGTACGCCGAGTCCCACGACCGGCTGCACGCGCCCGCCCCCATCCTCAAGCAGCTCAGCGAGGCGGGTCTGACCGGCCGCAAGACGGGCCGCGGCTTCTACACCTACGCCGCCCCGGCCACCGGAGTCCTGGTGCCGGACGCCCTCACCCCGCAGCCGGCCGCCGAGGCGGCGGGCGGCCGTGAGATCCGCTCGGTCGGCGTGGCCGGTTCCGGCACGATGGCGAGCGGCATCGCCGAGGTCTTCGCCAAGGCCGGCTACGACGTGGTGCTCGCCGCCCGCTCGCTGGAGAAGGCCGAGACGGCCAAGTCCCGTATCGCCAAGTCGCTTTCTCGCTCCGTCGACAAGGGCCGGATGACGGCCGAGGCGCGCGAGGCGACGCTGGAGCGCGTCTCCCCGGCCGGCTCGCTCGACGCCTTCGCGGACGTGGACCTCGCCGTCGAGGCGGTGGCCGAGGACCTGGAGATCAAGCAGCAGCTCTTCGCCACCCTCGACAAGATCTGCAAGGAGGGTGCGGTGCTCGCCACCACGACCTCCTCACTGCCCGTCGTGGCCTGCGCCCGCGCCACCTCGCGTCCGCAGGACGTCATCGGCATGCACTTCTTCAACCCGGCGCCGGCGATGAAGCTGGTCGAGGTGGTCCGTACGGTCCTGACCTCCGACGAGGTCCACGCCACGGTCCGCGAGGTGACCACGAAGATCAAGAAGCACCCGGTGGACTGCGGCGACCGGGCCGGCTTCATCGTCAACGCCCTGCTCTTCCCGTACCTCAACAACGCGATCAAGATGGTCCAGGAGCACTACGCCACGCTGGACGACATCGACGCCGCGATGAAGCTGGGCGGCGGCTATCCGATGGGCCCGTTCGAGCTGCTCGACGTGGTCGGGCTCGATGTCTCGCTCGCCATCGAGAAGGTGCTGCACCGCGAGTTCCGTGACCCGGGACTGGCTCCGGCACCGCTGCTGGAGCACCTGGTGGCCGCGGGCTGCCTCGGCCGCAAGACGGGACGCGGCTTCCGCGAATATGCCCGCCGCTGATCACGGGGCGGGCTGGGGCGGGCTGCTCGATCCTTCGGGCAGCCCGCCCCCTGCCACCGAGGCGGGGACGGCTCACCCGCAGGCGCACTCCCCTGCACGAATGCAGTACGTTCAGGTCATGCCGCAGCCTGCCAAGCCCGCCCGCACCAAGGCCACGCCCGACGCTCCGGAAAGTGCCGCAGGCAGTCGCGCAGCCGCCCAGCGCCTCAAGATGCGGCGGGAGCTGGCGACTGCGGCCATGGAACTCTTCGCCACCAAGGGGTACGAGGCGACGACCGTCGACGAGATCGCCGCGGCGGCCGGGGTCGCCCGCCGGACCTTCTTCCGCCACTTCCGCTCCAAGGAAGAGGCGATCTTCCCGGACCACGACGACACGCTCGTACGCGCCGAGGCGGTACTGAACGCGGCCCCCGCCCATGAGCACCCCCTGGACACGGTCTGCCGGGGCATCAAGGAGGTCATGCGGATGTATGCGGCCTCCCCAGCGGTCTCCGTGGAGCGCTACCGCCTGACCCGCGAGGTACCCACGCTGCGGGAACGGGAGATCGCCTCGGTGGCCCGCTACGAGCGCCTTTTCACCCGCTATCTGCTGGGCCACTTCGACGAGCGCGATCACCATGCCGGCAACGACGACCCACTGCTGGCCGAGGTGGCCGCGTCCGCGGTCGTCACCGCGCACAACCATGTGCTGCGCCGCTGGCTGCGGGCCGGCGGCCAGGGGGATGTGGAGACCCAGCTGGACCACGCGTTCGCGATCGTCCGCGACACGTTCGGCACGGGGATCGGGGCGGGGCGCACCCCTCAGGCCGAGCGCCAGGGTCCCGCGGCGGTGTCGACGCGTACGAGCGGCGACGTGCTGGTGACGGTGGCCCGTACCGACGCACCGCTGGACGAGGTCATGCGCACGATCGAGCGGGCACTGGGCGACCGCAGAGCCTGACCGAGTCGCCCCGACACCCCCGCACTCACCGTAGTCGGCCGCACACAACATCAGACGGAATCCAACGGCCGCCCGCCCCAGGGGCGGCCGTTGTTGCTCGCAGGTGCCCGCCAGATGACAACTGAGAGAAATTGCTGGCACGCAGTGTCTTGCGAGCTGGCACGGCGTGCCATACGTTGATGTTGTCCGGGCGGCCGGCGTGCAGAGACCTTTCGTACGCCGGCTGTCCCCGCAAACCATCGCGTTTGCGCGCCCGGGCGCCTGCGTCACAGGCAACCTCACGCGCCCACCAGCGCTGCCAGAGCACCACCCGCCGAACCGACGGCACACCTCCACAGCAGCAGCACCCCGACGTTCCCCTAAGCGTTTCCCTCAAACGCGCTTCGCCGGAGGCACCCCGTGAAGGAAATCCTGGACGCGATCCAGTCGACGGACAGCACGTCTGCCGACTTCGCCGCACTGCCCATCCCCGAGTCCTACCGCGCGGTGACCGTGCACAAGGACGAGGTCGAGATGTTCGCCGGCCTCGAGACCCGGGAGAAGGACCCCCGCAAATCCCTCCATGTCGAGGACGTGCCGGTGCCCGAGCTCGGCCCGGGCGAGGCGCTCGTCGCCGTCATGGCCAGCTCGGTGAACTACAACTCCGTCTGGACCTCGATCTTCGAGCCGATGGCCACCTTCGGCTTCCTGGAGCGGTACGGAAAGCTCTCCGAGCTCACCAAGCGGCACGACCTGCCGTACCACATCATCGGCTCCGACCTGGCGGGCGTCGTGCTGCGCACCGGCCCCGGCGTGAACGCCTGGCGGCCGGGCGACGAGGTCGTCGCGCACTGCCTCTCGGTCGAGCTGGAGTCCTCCGACGGCCACAACGACACGATGCTCGACCCCGAGCAGCGCATCTGGGGCTTCGAGACGAACTTCGGCGGTCTCGCCGAGATCGCACTCGTCAAGTCCAACCAGCTGATGCCCAAGCCCGAGCACCTCAGCTGGGAGGAGGCCGCGGCTCCGGGCCTGGTCAACTCCACCGCGTACCGCCAGCTCGTCTCGCGCAACGGCGCGGGCATGAAGCAGGGCGACAACGTCCTGATCTGGGGCGCAAGCGGCGGCCTCGGCTCGTACGCCACCCAGTTCGCGCTGGCCGGCGGCGCCAACCCGATCTGTGTCGTCTCCAGCGAGCAGAAGGCGGACATCTGCCGCGCGATGGGCGCCGAGGCGATCATCGACCGCAACGCCGAGGGCTACAAGTTCTGGAAGGACGAGCACAACCAGGACCCGCGCGAGTGGAAGCGCTTCGGCAAGCGCATCCGTGAGCTGACCGGCGGCGAGGACGTGGACATCGTCTTCGAGCACCCGGGCCGCGAGACCTTCGGCGCGAGCGTGTACGTCACCCGCAAGGGCGGCACCATAGTCACCTGCGCGTCGACCTCTGGCTACAACCACGAGTACGACAACCGCTACCTGTGGATGTCGCTGAAGAGGATCGTGGGCTCGCACTTCGCCAACTACCGCGAGGCGTGGGAGGCCAACCGCCTGGTCGCCAAGGGCAAGATCCACCCGACGCTGTCGAAGGTCTACTCGCTCGACAACACCGGCCAGGCCGCGTACGACGTGCACCGCAACCTCCACCAGGGCAAGGTCGGCGTGCTCGCCCTCGCCCCGAGCGAGGGTCTGGGCGTCCGTGACGAGGAGCTGCGCGCCAAGCACATCGACGCCATCAACCGCTTCCGCAACGTCTGAGAGACGCACACATGACAGAGCGTCAGAAGGACCGGCCGTGGCTCATGCGGACGTACGCCGGTCACTCGACCGCCGAGGCGTCCAACGAGCTCTACCGGCGCAACCTCGCCAAGGGCCAGACCGGCCTGTCGGTCGCGTTCGACCTGCCGACGCAGACGGGCTACGACCCGGACCACATCCTCGCCCGCGGCGAGGTCGGCCGGGTCGGGGTCCCCGTCTCGCATCTCGGTGACATGCGGCGGCTGTTCCAGGACATCCCCCTGGAGCAGATGAACACCTCGATGACGATCAACGCCACCGCGATGTGGCTGCTGGCGCTCTATCAGGTGGTCGCCGAGGAGCAGGGCGCCGACCTCACCAAGCTCCAGGGGACGACGCAGAACGACATCGTCAAGGAGTATCTGTCGCGCGGGACGCATGTCTTCCCGCCGGGCCCGAGTCTGCGGCTGACCACCGACATGATCACGTACACGGTGGCCCACATCCCCAAGTGGAACCCGATCAACATCTGCAGCTACCACCTGCAGGAGGCGGGCGCCACGCCGGTCCAGGAGATCGCGTACGCGATGTCCACCGCGATCGCCGTGCTGGACGCGGTCCGCGACTCCGGCCAGGTGCCCGCCGAGAAGTTCGGCGATGTGGTCGCCCGTATCTCCTTCTTCGTGAACGCGGGCGTCCGGTTCATCGAGGAGATGTGCAAGATGCGCGCCTTCGGCCGCATCTGGGACCAGGTCACCCGCGAGCGGTACGGCATCGAGAACGCCAAGGAGCGCCGTTTCCGCTACGGCGTCCAGGTCAACTCCCTCGGTCTGACCGAGGCGCAGCCGGAGAACAATGTCCAGCGCATCGTCCTGGAGATGCTGGCCGTGACCCTGTCGAAGGACGCACGCGCGCGTGCCGTGCAGCTTCCGGCCTGGAACGAGGCGCTGGGTCTGCCCCGCCCCTGGGACCAGCAGTGGTCGCTGCGTATCCAGCAGGTTCTGGCGCACGAGAGCGACCTGCTGGAGTACGAGGACATCTTCGCCGGCTCGCACGTCATCGAGGCCAAGGTGGACTCCCTGGTCGACGAGTGCCTCGCCGAGATCGCGCGGATCCAGGAGATGGGCGGCGCGATGGCGGCCGTCGAGTCCGGCTATCTCAAGTCGCAGCTGGTCTCCTCGCACGCGGAGCGGCGCGCCAGGATCGAATCGGGCGACGAGAAGATCGTCGGTGTGAACATCTTCGAGACCACCGAGCCCAACCCGCTGACCGCGGACCTGGACGAGGCGATCATGACGGTCGACCCGGCCAACGAGGCCCGCGTGGTCGCGAAGCTGCACGACTGGCGCGACAACCGCGACGAGGCCCGGGCGACCGAGACACTGGCCGCCCTGAAGAAGGCCGCCGCGGGGTCCGAGAATCTGATGGCCGCCACGGTGGAGTGCGCCCGTGCGGGTGTCACGACCGGTGAGTGGTCCTGGGCGCTGCGCGACGTCTTCGGCGAGTTCCGCGCGCCGACGGGTGTCTCCAGCGCTCCCGTCGCGGTGACCGCCGAGGCGGGCACGCCGCTCGCTCTCGTACGCGAGAAGGTGTTCCGTACGGCCGAGGAGCTGGGCTCCGGCAGGCTGCGTCTCCTGGTCGGCAAGCCGGGTCTGGACGGGCATTCCAACGGTGCCGAGCAGATCGCCGTGCGCGCCCGCGACGCGGGCTTCGAGGTGGTCTACCAGGGCATACGGCTCACGCCCGAGCAGATCGTCAACGCCGCCCTCGCGGAGGACGTGCACTGCGTGGGTCTGTCGATCCTGTCCGGCTCGCACGCGGAGCTGGTGCCTGATGTGCTGGAGCGGCTGCGCGAAGCCGGCGCGGCCGACATTCCGGTGATCGTCGGCGGGATCATCCCGAACGCCGACGCCGCAGATCTGAAGGCGGCGGGTGTGGCCGCCGTCTTCACCCCGAAGGACTTCGGCATCACGGAGATCATCGGCCGTATCGTCGACGAGATCCGGAAAGCGAACAAGCTCGACCCTCTGGAGGTCCCCGCATGACCACGCCCGTGAACCGTCTCCGTCCGCGGCGTTCCTGCCTGGCCGTACCGGGCAGCAACCCGCGGTTCCTGGAGAAGGCCCAGGGCCTGCCGGCCGACCAGGTCTTTCTGGACCTGGAGGACGCCTGCGCCCCGCTGGCCAAGCCGGAGGCCCGGCACACCATCGTCAAGTTCCTCAACGAGGGCGACTGGACGGGCAAGACCAGGGTCGTACGGGTCAACGACTGGACGACCGAGTGGACCTACCGCGACGTCGTCACGGTCGTCGAGGGAGCTGGCCCAAACCTCGACTGCATCATGCTGCCGAAGGTCCAGGACGCGCAGCAGGTCGTCGCGCTCGACCTGCTGCTGACGCAGATCGAGAAGACGATGGGCTTCGAGGTCGGCAAGATCGGCATCGAGGCGCAGATCGAGAACGCGCAGGGGCTGAACAACGTCAACGCGATCGCGCAGGCCTCCTCGCGCGTGGAGACGATCATCTTCGGCCCGGCCGACTTCATGGCGTCCATCAACATGAAGTCCCTGGTCGTCGGCGAGCAGCCGCCCGGCTACCCGGCCGACGCCTACCACTACATCCTGATGAAGATCCTCATGGCCGCCCGCGCCAACAACCTCCAGGCGATCGACGGCCCCTACCTGCAGATCCGCAATCAGGAGGGCTACCGCGCCGTCGCCCAGCGGGCCGCCGCCCTCGGCTTCGACGGCAAGTGGGTGCTGCACCCGGACCAGGTCGCCGCGGCCAACGAGATCTTCTCGCCCTCCCAGGAGGACTTCGACCACGCCGAGCTGATCCTGGACGCGTACGAGTACTACACGTCCGAGGCGGGCGGCAAGAAGGGCTCGGCGATGCTCGGCGACGAGATGATCGACGAGGCCAGCCGCAAGATGGCGCTGGTCATCTCCGGCAAGGGCCGGGCCGCCGGCATGCAGCGCACGTCCACGTTCGAGGCCCCGGAGGCGTAACGATGCAGTTCGGCCGCACCTACGAAGAGTTCACCGTCGGGGACGTCTACAAGCACTGGCCCGGGAAGACGGTCACGGAGTACGACGACCACCTCTTCTGTCTGCTCACCATGAATCACCACCCCCTCCACATGGACACCAACTATGCGGAGAAGTCGACAGACTTCGGCAAGAACGTCGTCGTGGGCAACTACATCTACTCCCTGCTCCTCGGCATGTCCGTCCCGGACGTCTCCGGCAAGGCCATCGCCAATCTGGAGATCGAGTCGCTCAAGCATGTCGCGCCGACCTTCCACGGCGACACGATCTACGGCGAGACGACCGTTCTCGACAAGACCCCCTCGAAGTCCAAGAGCGACCGCGGGATCGTCTATGTCGAGACCAAGGGCTACAAGCAGGACGGCACTCTCGTCTGCGTCTTCCGGCGCAAGGTGATGGTCCCGACCGAGACGTACATCAAGGAGCGCGGCGGCGAGCAGCCAGGCCGCCCGGAGCTGAAGGCACAGGAGAAGTAGCCATGAGCCGACTCGCCCAGACCCACGGTCTGACCGACGTCCAGCAGGAAATCCTGGCCACGGTCCGGGACTTCGTCGACAAGGAGATCATCCCTGTCGCGACCGAGCTGGAGCACCGCGACGAGTATCCGACGCAGATCGTGGAAGGCCTCAAGGAACTCGGTCTGTTCGGGCTGATGATTCCGGAGGAGTACGGCGGCCTGGGCGAGTCCCTGCTCACGTACGCGCTGTGCGTCGAGGAGATAGCGCGTGGCTGGATGTCCGTCTCGGGCATCATCAACACGCACTTCATTGTGGCGTACATGCTCAAGCAGCACGGCACGCAGGAGCAGAAGGACACCTTCCTGCCGCGGATGGCGCTGGGCGAGGTGCGTGGCGCGTTCTCGATGTCCGAGCCGGCTCTCGGCTCCGACGTCTCCGCCATCACGTCCAAGGGCGTCAAGGACGGCGACGAGTACGTCCTCAACGGCCAGAAGATGTGGCTGACGAACGGCGGAACGTCCAATCTGGTCGCCGTTCTGTGCCGGAGTGACGAAGGACACCCGGAGGGCACTGCCCCCCACAAGTCGATGACGACCTTCCTCGTGGAGAAGGAGCCCGGCTTCGGAGAGGTCCGGCCCGGTCTCACCATCCCCGGGAAGATCGACAAGATGGGTTACAAGGGCGTCGACACGACCGAACTCATCATGGACGGACTGCGCATTCCGGCCAATCGGGTACTTGGCGGCACCACCGGCCGAGGGTTTTACCAAATGATGGACGGCGTCGAAGTCGGCCGCGTCAACGTGGCGGCACGTGGCTGCGGTGTCGCACAGCGTGCCTTCGAGCTGGGTGTCTCGTACGCCCAGCAGCGTCACACCTTCGGCAAGGCGATCGCTCAGCACCAGGCGATCCAGTTCAAGCTGGCCGAGATGGCTACCAAGGTCGAGGCGGCGCATGCGATGATGGTGAACGCAGCGCGCAAAAAGGACTCTGGGGAGCGAAACGACCTGGAGGCAGGGATGGCGAAGTACCTCGCCTCCGAGTACTGCAAGGAAGTCGTCGAGGACGCCTTCCGTATCCACGGCGGTTACGGCTTCTCCAAGGAGTACGAGATCGAGCGCCTCTACCGTGAGGCTCCGATGCTGCTGATCGGTGAAGGTACCGCCGAGATCCAGAAAATGATCATTGGTCGTAGGCTGCTGGAGGAGTACCGATTCCAGGGTTGATTGCCGCGTTTGGGTCGGTTCGGCCGCGAAGAAGATCACACCCCGTTATCGTCTTCCGGCCGCCGACTCGGCTTCTGGCTTTCCCAGTTGCGGCCCGCAACCGATAGCATCGCCCGAAAGCCGCCGTCCCCCTGTTGCCAGCGCGGCATCATCCGCTACGAAGGTCATCCATGCCCCACAGCCAAACCTCTGCACCACGCGACAGCCTCGTCGGCGTACGCCTCGCGCGCGGAGCATCGCCGTGGCTTCTGCCGACCGTCGCCACCGCTGCACTCAGCCTGGCCCGCTCGCGCCGTTCCGGACGCGCGGCGGCCATCGCCGTGCCCGCCACCGCGCTCGCGGCGGGCATGCTGTGGTTCTTCCGCGACCCCGAGCGCGAGATCGCCCAGGGCCGGGTCATCTCGCCCGCCGACGGCGTGGTGCAGAGCATCATGCCGTGGAAGGACGGGCGCACTCGCGTCGCGATCTTCATGAGCCCGCTGAACGTCCACGTCAACCGCGCTCCCCTCGCGGGCACCGTGACGTCCGTAGAGCACATCCCCGGTGGTTTTGTGCCGGCGTTCAACAAGGAGAGCGAGAACAACGAGCGCGTTGTCTGGCACTTCGACACCGAACTCGGCGACATCGAGATGGTGCAGATCGCGGGTGCCGTGGCCCGGCGCATCGTGCCGTACATCCCGGCGGGCACCAAGGTCGAGCAGGGCGAGCGCATTGGTCTGATCCGCTTCGGATCGCGCGTTGACATCTACCTTCCGGAAGGTGTCGACGTCGCTGTCGAGGTCGGTCAGACCACGACCGCGGGGGTGACTCGAATTGACCGTGATTGATCCGGACACACAAGCGGGCTGGGTCGCCGAGGCGGAGGCCGAGGACGACGCGGAGGAGATGCCCCTCTCTCTGCGGCTGTCGATAGCGGACACCCTCACGCTCGGTAACGCCACGTGTGGCTTCATGGCGGTGTACTTCACCACCACCGGGATCCTGATCCCGCACCTCACCGGCAGCAACGAGAGCGGCATGGCGCGCAACAGCGCGGCGACCGCCGTGATCCTGATGCTGCTGGCCGCGATCTTCGACCTCTGCGACGGGCTCGTGGCGCGCAAGCTGCGCAGTTCGCCGATGGGCGCGGAGCTGGACAACCTCTCCGACCTGATCAGCTTCGGGCTCGCCCCGGCCTACTTCGTGCTCGTGTACGGAATGGTCGCGGACGACGCCCAGCAGAAGGTCTCTGCGGTGGCCGCGATCGTGGTGCTGCTCGCGGTGGTGCTCCGGCTTGCCAGATTCTCGTGCGTGACCATGAAGGACGGCATGTTCCAGGGCATGCCGAGCCCCTTCGGCGCGCTCACTGTCGTCTCGATCGTGCTGCTCGAGCTGCCGTTCGTGCCGACGCTGCTGGCGATCATCGGCACGGCCTGGCTGATGGTGAGCCGCGTCGAGTACCCCAAGCCTCGGGGTGTCCTCGCGGTGGCGATGCTCGGCTGGATCGTTTCCGCGATGGGCATGCTGGCGGCGTGGGCGTTCGACGCCCCGGGCGGTCAGGTACTGCTCCAGACCGGCTGCGCGCTGCAGATCGTGATGGCGGCGACGATCCCCCTCTTCGCGACGGCACGGCGCGTGAACACGTTCCGCGACAACCGCCGCGAGAGCCGTGAGGCAAGGGCTGCTCAACTCCCCTAGAGCAGTGCATAAGCAGGGGTGAGGGCCCGGGTGCGATCCGCACCCGGGCCCTCGTCATGCTCGGCGCCTTCTGGAATGATCCGGTCATGCCAGGGGGAGCGCTTCATCAGCTGTTCGAAGACAGGGTGCGGACCGAGCCGGACCGCACCGCCGTGCTCACCGACCGTGCCCGGCTCAGCTATCGGCAATTGGATGCGAGGGCCAACCAGCTGGCCCGGCATCTGACCGAGAACGCACGACTGCCCGCCGGTGGTCTCGTCGCCATACGCACCGTACGCACCCCGGATGTGCTGGTCGCCGTCCTGGGCGTACTCAAGGCGGGCGGGGCCTACGCCGTCATCGGGCCCGAGCAGACCGAGCCGCCCGGCCTCGATGCCCGGGCCCTCATCACTCACCGGGCCCATCTGGCCCGCGTCGAGGACGGCAGCGGGCGGCCCGTCATCTGCCTGGACACGGACGCCGCGGCCATCGAGGCCCATTCGGGCGATCCGCTCGATGCGCCCGCGGCCACCGGTGCGAAGGCCGCGGTGCTGTTCACTGCCGGGACCACGGGCGCGCGCCGCAGCGTGCCCGTCTCGCACGGGCTGCTGAGGGCCTCGTACGACGCCTGGGCCGAGGTCTACCGACTCACCGGCGACGACCGGGTCCTGGTGACGGCCGCGCCGGACACCACCGAGTTCAACGGCGGCTGGATAAGGACCCTGGGCGCGGGCGCCACGCTGGTGCTCACCCGGCGCGAGGCGTTCACCGTGGCCGACACCGATCCACTGAGCGCGGCCTCGCTGCTGGACGGCGGCACGGAGTTGCCGCGGCTGCGGCTGGTAGCGATCGGCGGAGAACGGCTCCGGCTCGACGAGCAGGTGCGGCTGGGGCGGGGGCTCGCCCCGGGCGCGCGGCTGATCAGCGTGTACGGTCCCACCGAGGTCGCCGGGTGCGGGACCTGGTTCGAGACCGGCCAGCTGCCGGGGCCGGTCGGGGATCCCGAGCAGCACGCCTATCTCGGCCGGCCGTTCCCCGGCGTCGAAGCGCGGATCCGTAAGGGGCAGATCTGGCTCACGCCGCCCGGCGGCGGTGACGCGGTGCCCACCGGGGATCTCGGGCGGCAGGACGGCTCGGGGCCGCTGGAGTTCCGCGGCCGGATGGCGCACCGGGTCACGGTGGACGGCCGCACCGTCGACACCTACCGGGTGGAGACGGCACTCGCCGGGCATCCGGGGGTGGACGAAGCTGTCGTGGGCGAGGGCGGCGGACGGCTGATCGCCTATGTGCTGCCTTCCTCGGGTAGCGCGCCGGGTACGGGGACCTTGCGAACTCACCTCACGGGCGCTGTGCCGTCCGCGGACATCCCCCGCACCGTGGTACCGATCGGATCCCTGCCACGCAACAGCGCGGGGAAGGTGGACCGCACGGCGCTGGTGCGGCCACCGGTCAGATCCGCGGCGAGCAGGACGAGCGGCAGCAAGGGCGGCGGCTCCGTGCCGTCCGACGGGCGGCCCGTCGTCGGCCTGCTCGCCGTGGCGGCGCCCGTCCTGATCGCCTCGCTCTTCCTGACGAACCTGTTCTGGCCCGGCTCCACCGATCTCTCCCTGGTGCCGGGCCCCTGGGCGTGGCTCTTCCGCGGTCTGTACCTCGCCGAAAGCATGGCGTTCGCCGTCGGTGTGGCGTTCCTGTTCGGCGGGCGTCGGCTGATGGCGAGCCGGCGCAGGCCGAAGGGGCTGACGGCCGCGGCCCATCTGTCGATCGTCTGGCTGCTCGTCTCCTGGTGGCCGCAGGACAATCTGTACCGGCTGGCGGACAAGTGGGACTGGCCACGGCAAGCGGCGCTCGTCTACGTCTTCAATGTCCCGCTGATGATCGCGGCTGGTGTCGTTGCGGCGTGGGCGGCGTGGGGCGGACTGAAGTCCGGGCCGGAGCGCGAGAAGTGATCAGTCGAAGATCCGGCCCAGGTCGTGGCTCACGGCCCGCACGAGGGCGTCGGCGACATCCAGCCGGTCAGTCGTACGGGCCGCGATGAGCACGCCCACGTACGGATCGGGCTCATAGCCCGCCGTGGGGATCGACGGCACGAGAATCGCCTCGATCCCCGCGCAGCGCTCCGTCAACTCTCGCAGAAATTCGATCAGTTCGGGCTCGGGTAGGCGCGCGCCGAGCGGTACGCGGTCGAGTGACCGTACGAGATGGTCACCGCCGCGCATCTCGTCGAGGCGCAGCTTCACCATGAACGCCGCCGAGGGGCCGGTGAGCCGGAGATTGGTCTCGGTGGGGGCGAGCCGCCGCTCGGGGCCCGTCACGAAGTCGACGTCGTACCAGCCGCGGTAGCCGCTCGCGGCGAGCTCCCGGCCGACCGCGTGGCCGAACCGCAGGGCGTGCGCGGCAAGGCCGTCCGGCACGGCTCCAGGACCCACGGTCGCCCCACGGTAGGCCGTGCCTTCGACGTCCATCGCCGCGACGCCCACATCGTGCACCTGGCCCTGGGCGTCGATCAGCCCGTCGTACGTCGGATCGCTCGGCACCCCGTCGCCCGCCACATGCTCCTCGAGCAGCAGCGAGCCGCTGGGCAGTGAGCGCGCCCGGACGCGGTCCGTCACCACGCGGGTGCCCGAACCTCCCGCGCCGTGCTCGGTCTTGACGACGGTGGCCGCCCCGGCGCGGGCCCGGGCGGCGATCAGCCGGGCCGCCTCGCGGCGGGTGGCGGGCGTCCATCTCTCGGGCACCACGATGCCCGGATGCTCGGGGGCCAGTTGCCGGAAGAGGACATGCGATGCCCGTTTGGACTCGTATCGCAGTGCGTCCGGCGACAGTTGGCGTCCGGAGAGCTGGCCGAAAGCCTGGGTGTGGCCCCACGGCACAAACGGCAGCCGTAGGCCGCGCAGCCTGCCGACGAGCGCGGGCCGGGCGATTACGTCGGGGCCGGTGAGGCCCTCGTACACCTCGACCCGGCCCCAGCCCAGCTGCCGGGCGACCAGGGCGATCCACTGGCGGGGTACGGACCTGGGCAGGACGAGCGCCGCGGGGTGCGGGCTGGCGAAGGCGGCGAGGCAGGAGTAGTGCGCGGCCGCCTGCCGGGCGTCATCGGTCACATCGCCGAACTGGCCCTGGAACTCGGCGACATTGCCGATGTGTACGGCGGGTTGGCCGCCCGTCCAGGCCTGTGCCCAGCCGGGGCGCGGAGTCAGCGTGACTTCCAGGCGCGGCAGCGCCCCCGTCCTGGTCGGGACCGGGCGGGCGCCCAGTGTCCGGTAGAAGGGCTCGGCGTGCGGGTCGGAGTCGATGGTGAGCCGCTTGAAGCCCAACTCGCGGGCGGTGTCGAGAACATACGCATACAGTGTTCGGCCGATGCCGCGGCCGATCGCCGAGGGCTCGACGAAGAGCAGGCCGAGGGTGCCGTGGGGCGGTTCGCCCTCGAGGGAGGCGACGCCGAGGACCGGGGTGTCCTCCTCGGCCACGACGATCCGGCGTGCGGCGATCTCACTGGCGGCGACGGTGAGTTCGTCGCGGCATGCCGCGAGGAAGGCGTCGTCGTAGCCCCAGTGCGCTTTGGAGCGCAGGATCAGGGCGGTCAGGGCGTCGGCCTCGTCGGAGCGGGCGTCACGTATCCACACGGGACGACCCTAGGCGTCCCCCTGGGGCTCCGTCCCAAGCTCCGCTCCTCAATCTCCCCCAGACTTCGTCCGGGGGACCCCCAGAGGGGCTTGGTTTCCGCCGGACGGGCTGAATCTCAGCCCGTCCGGCGATTGAGGACACGCGGCCGAAGGTCGCGTTCGGGGGCCCGGGGGCGCAGCCCCCGGTTTCAGGGATGGGGCGGGGAGGGGAAAGCCCCGCCCGGACCCGAGCTCAGCTGCCCGTCTTGTACGACTCCGCCGACTTGGACACCGCCGCCGGCCGCACCACCTTCAGACCGCCCGGCACCTTGAGGTCCGGCTTCATGATCAGACTCTGCCGGGTCGACGGTGCCGCGGGGTCGGAGAAGTTGTTCGTGATGCCAAAGCCGTTGTCGAACGAGGAGACGGTGAGCAGCGCCTTGTCGATGCCTTCTCGTGTCAGGTCCTTGGACGCGCAGGCCTTCATCAGCACCTCGCCGTAGACGCTCGCGGCTGTGTAGCCCGCGACCACGCCGTTGTCGAGCCCGTCCTTGGGGTAAGCGGCCTTGTACTCCTTGGCGAGCTTGGCCGGGCCGGCGCCCGGGTCGCCGATGGGGAGGGTGGAGGCGGCGACGTAGTAGTCCTTCGTCAGCGCGGGCGCCGCCGGGGTGCCCAGCAGCTGCGGCGCGAAGGCGGAGTTGTTGCCGATCATGGGAACCTTGAAGCCGCCCGCCGCGGCGACGCCGACCAGCGAGGCCGCCTGACGTGGTCCGGCGCTGATGACGACCGCCTTGACGCCTGCCTTCTTGAGCGCGGCGACCTGGGCGGACATGTCGTTGTCAGTCGGCTTGATCTTCTGCTCGACGACGGTCAGACCTGCCTGCTTCGCCGCGTACTTCGAGCCCTTCAGCGCGTTCTCCCCGAAGTCGCCCTCGAAGTAGACATGACCGATCTTGTCGCCCTTGGCGATGCGCTTCTGGCTGAGCAGATAGTCGACCGCGTTGATCGTCTCGATGTCGTACGTCGCTCCCACGACCCGGATGTACGGGCTGCCCAGCAGCGATGCCGACCAGGCCTGCGGCACCACGAGTCCCTTGTCCTGGCCGTCGATACGGCCCTTCACCGCGGCGACGAAGGGCGAGCCGACGAACTCGGAGAAGCCGAGCACCTTCGGTTCGAGTTCGGTGTACGCCGCGACGGCCTTCTGCGGGTCGTAGCCGTGGTCCCGGACGGTGAGCTCGACGTTGCGGCCGCAGATGCCGCCGGCCGCGTTGGTCTGCTTCGCCCACAGCTGCTGCGCCTGGGTGACGCTCTTGCCGAGCGAGGCGTAGACGCCGGTCATGTCGGTGAGCACGCCGAGGGTGATGGTCTTGTTCGTGACGCCTTCGCCGGTCTTCACTCCGCCGGCGTCCTTCTCGCCCGCGCCGCCGTCGGTGGCCTTCGAGCTGCATCCGGCGAGGCCGGCGCTGGTGAGGGTCAGGGCGGCGGCCAGCGCCGCCGCGTACAGACGTGACTTCATTGTCTACTCCTGTGGGGTCTTGCGTGAGGTGATGAGACGGGTGAGTCCGCCGGGCAGGAAGAGGACGACCGCGACGACCGCGGCGCCGTACAGGTAGCGCGATGCCTCGCCGGGTGAGACGCCGCCCGTGCCGGGGGCGGAGACCAGCGGGAGGGTGTCGCTGTAGTGGGTGAGGAGCTGGGGCAGCAGAGAGACGAAGACCGCGCCGACGACAGCGCCGGCGACCGTGCCGAGACCTCCGATCACGATCATCGCGAGGAATTCGAGCGAAAGGATCACACCGAAGTACTCGGGGACGGTCCGCTGGAAGACCAGGGCGATCAGTACGCCGGCGAGTCCCGCGTACATCGAGGACAGGACGAAGACGGCGGCCCGGTAGCGGGCGACCGGGACGCCCATGACACCCGCGGCGATGCGGTGGTCGCGGATGGCGTTCATGGCGCGGCCGGGGCGGCCCCGTAGCACTCCGCGGGCGAAGAGGCCGCAGCCGATGAGGGCGAGCAGTGCCACGTACCAGAGCTTCTCGGCGGACTGGAAGGGGACGGCTGCGATGACCGTCTCGCTGTCGTCGAAGTCGATGCCGAAGAGCGACAGGGGCGGAACCGCCCGGCCGTTGAACCCTCCTGTCAGATCATGAGCGTTGAAGAGGACGTGCTGACCGATGAAGATCAGCGCGAGCGTGGCGATGCCCAGATACGCGCCGCGCAGCCGTCCCGCGATGGGGCTGAACAGGCCGCCCGCCGCGCCCGCGACGAGGACCGCCAGTACTGCGGCGAGCCAGGTCGGGAGTCCGAGTCCGATGAGGCGGTGACCGTTCTCCACGCCGCTGTCGCCCGCCAGGACGCAGTAGCTGTAGGCGCCCACCGCGAGGAAGAAGGCGTGCCCCATGGACAGCTGCCCGGTGGCGCCGGTGAGGAGGTTGATCCCGATCGCGCCGATAGCGGCGGCCATCGCGAAGAGTCCGGCCTGCAGCCAGAAGCGGTCGAGGTAGAAGGGCAGGGCGAAGAGCAGGACGGTGCCGGCGATCCAGACGTACGCCTTGGGACTCTTCACATACGCCCTGGGGCTCTTCACGTCCGACGTGAGGCTCTGTGCCACGTCTGCCTCGGGGTTCTTCAGCGTCTCAGACACGGGCGGGCTCCTTTGTGCCGAAGAGTCCGGCCGGCCTGAGCAGCAGGACGAGCACCATCACCAGATACGGCGCGAGATCGCCGATCCCCCGGCCCAGGAAGGACAGTTCGCTCTGGTAGCCGGTGGCGAAGGACTCGGTGACACCGACGATCAGACCCCCCGCGAGCGCGCCGGTGGTGGAGTCGAGCCCGCCGAGGATCGCCGCCGGGAAGGCCTTGAGTGCGGCGAGCGAGGTGGCGCGTTCGAGCCCCGGCGTCGGGAACACGGTGAGGAAGAGCGCGGCGACCGCGGCGAGCGCGCCCGCCACCGCCCAGGCGGCCAGCGATACCCGGCCCAGGCGTACTCCCATCAGCGCGGCGGTCTCGGGATTCTCGGCCGCCGCCCGCATCGAAACGCCCCACGAGGTGTATCGGAACGCGAGCAGGAACGCGGTGATCAGCAGGGCCGCCGAGACGAAGGCGGCGATACGGGTCTGCGCGATGGTGATGTCCCCGATGGTGACGACGTGGTCGCCCCACGGGTCACCGAGGGCGAGGACGTCCGTGCCGATACGGCGGGTGAGTTCGGTGGTCAGGAGGATGTCGACGCCGATGGTGACGATGGCCAGGACGCTGTGGTCGGAGCCCCGGTAGCGGCGCATGACGAGGAATTCCACGGCCGCGCCGACGAGGGCAGCGCCCGCGATACCGACGGCCAGCGCGCCCCAGAAACCGATGTCGTCGTGGAGTACGGCGGTGACATAGCCGCCCGCGAGAAGCAGGGACGCGTGGGCGAAGTTGACGACTTCGGTGGCTTTGAAGATGACGACGAAGCCGAGCGCGATCAGCGCGTAGACGGATCCGATGGAGAGTCCGCCGAGGAGTAGTTCGGTGAAGGTCGTCATACCTGGGCCTCCGTTCCTAGATAGGCCTGTACGACGGCCGGGTCGCTCTGTACCTGTGCGGGGGTGCCGTCGGCGATCCGGCGCCCGAAGTCGAGGACGGTCACGGCGTCCGCGAGCCGCATCACCATCCCCATGTCGTGTTCGACGAGCACGATGGATATGCCGAGGCTGTCGCGTACGCCCGCGATGACGGAGGCGATCTGCCGCCGCTCGTCCGCGGTCATCCCGGCGACGGGCTCGTCGAGGAGCAGCAGCCGAGGCTCCATGCACAGGGCGCGGCCGAGTTCGACGAGCTTCTGCTTTCCGTACGGGAGTGCTCCCGCGAGCCGGTCCAGATCGCCGCCGAGTCCGGTGAACTCCGCGATCTCCCGTACCCGCTCCAGGTGTTGACGCGCCTCGCGAGCGGCGGACGGCAGCCGCAGTCCGGCAGCGAGGAACCCGGCGCGGGTGAGCCGGTGCCGGCCGAGCAGCAGGCTGTCGGCGACCGTGGCGTGCGGCGGGAGCGCGAGGTTCTGGAAGGTACGGGCGATGCCGAGGGCGGCGATGCGGTCGGGAGAGAGCTTGGTCAGCTCCGCCTCGCCGAAGCGGACGCTGCCGGAGGTGGCCCGGTAGACGCCGGACAGGACGTTGAAGGAGGTGGACTTGCCGGCGCCGTTGGGGCCGATGAGGGCGTGGACGCTGCCGGGCTGGACGGTGAAGGAGACGGAGTCGAGGGCGGTGAGCCCGGCGAACCGGACGGTGAGGTCCGTGACGTCGAGGGCGGGCACGGCGCCGCCGGATGCGGTGTCGGTCATCGGTGCCCCCTGCCGGATGCGGGCCGCAGCCCGCTGACCGGGGCCGCGCCCCAGATCCCGCGGCTCACCTGCCGGCTGGATTCCACAGTGGTCATGCCGGCCACCTCCTCAGCGTCTGCGTCGTCGCCTGCGCGCGGGACGCATCCGCGGCCGCGTCCTCGTCCACCACTCCCAGATAGCGCCGACGCACCTCGTCCGAGGCGGCGAGCTCGTCCGCAGGGCCCGAGAGGACGACCTCGCCCACGTCGAGTACGTACGCCGACGAGGCCAGCCGCAGCGCGATCGCGGCGTTCTGCTCGACCAGCAGGACCGATGTTCCGGTGGCGTTGATCTCCTGCACCGTCTCGGCGATCCGGGCCGCCATCAGCGGGGCGAGGCCGAGCGACGGCTCGTCGAGCAGCAGCAGCCGTGGCCGGGCCATCAACGCCCGTCCCATCGCGAGCATTTGCTGCTCCCCGCCGGACAGCAGTCCGGCCCGCTGGTGGGCGCGGTCGGCGAGGACGGGGAAGAGCTCATGCACCCGGGCGAGGGCCTGGGCACTCGACCGGCGCCCGCCGGTCGAGCCCAGGGCACCCGCCCGGAGATTGTCGGCGACCGTCATCCGCGAAAAGACCTGCCGTCCCTCCGGGACCTGGACGACGCCCGCGGCGACGACCCGAGCGGCGCTCAGTCCTTCGAGCGGGCGGCCGTCGAAGCGGATGCTGCCGGACGTGACGTGTCCGCGCTGAAAACCGAGGGTGCGGGAGACGGCGCGCAGCAGGGTCGATTTGCCGGCACCGTTGCCGCCGAGGACGGCGACGATCGCGCCCTCGGGTACATCGACTGTGACGTCGCGCAGTGCCCGCACCGGCCCGTAGCCGACGGACAGCGCACGCACTTCGAGTGAGGCGGCTGCCATGCAGACCCCCTTTCCGGGCTTGTTCGAAATTGCCTGTGGGGGCACACGTCAGCACCGGTCGGGACGTACCGTCCAGGCGGTATGCCCGAATCGCTGCGGATGACCAGCGGTGCGGCGCGCGCATTGTGCACCGGCACAAGGGCTGGCATCCTCACAGGTCATGGGTGGCCGCAGAGAGCGCACCGAGCGTGAGTGGTCCGTCCTGATGAGCGCCGCCCAGGTGCTTCTGGAGCGCGTGCCGCAACTGACGGACCAGCTCATCGAGGCACTTCAGGCCCATTCACCGCAGTTCGATCTAGCCGTGCCGAGGGACGAGCACTGGCAGCAGATCAGCGAGGCGATGCGGTACGGCATCGAGGCACTGGCAGCGAAGCGCTCGGCGCCCCGGCGGGACCTCCAGTACGCGGAACGGCTGGGCCGGCGGCGGGCGGAGCAGGGACTTCCGCTGGAACTGCTGCTGTACGCGTACCGGCACGCGGGCTATCTCGTCTGGGACGAACTGCTGGAGATCGTCACCGAGAAGGACCCGGAGTCGCTGCCGGTGCTGGTGCATCTGGCGTCGGACGTGTGGGCGGGAGTGGACCGGCAGGCGTCCACGGTCGCGGATGCCTACCGCGGTACGGAGCAGGAGATGCGGCGGCGCAGCGACGAGCGGGTGCAGGCGCTGCTGGACGCACTGCTCGAGGGCAGATCGGCGCCGGGCCTCGCGGCGAGCGCGGCGGCGGGCCTGGACCTGCCGGAGCAGGGGCGGTACGCGGTGGTGGTGATCCGGGTGGAGCGGGCGGCGGGGCGTGAGCCGTTCCACCGGATCGGTGCGGCGGAGGGGCTGCGGTTCTTCTGGCGGATGCGTACGGACTACGAGATCGCGGTGGTGGCGCTGGAGCCGGGGGTGGGGCTGACGGAGCTGGCAGAGGTGCTGCGCCGACGCTGCCCGGGCCGCCCGGGCGGCATCAGCCCGGTTGTGCCGGGCCTCGCGGATCTGGGTGAGGCCCGCCGCCTGGCGGAAACGGCCCTGCGCACGTGCGGCCCCGACACGGACCGCATCGTGCGCCTGGACGAACGCCTCCCCACGGCCCTGGTGGTCAGCCGGCCGGACCTGGCGTCCCACCTGGTCGCGGACGTCTTCGGCCCCCTGCTGGCCCTGGACCCGGCGGATCGGGCGGTGCTGCTGGAGACGCTGGACGCGTGGCTGGAGTCGGGGGGCTCGGCCGGCCGGGCGGCGACGCGGCTGTTCTGCCACCGGAACACGGTGTTCAACCGGCTGCGCCGCCTGGAACAACTGACATCGCGGTCACTGTCGCGCCCGCGGGACCTGATCGAGATGATGCTGGCACTGGATGCGTTTCGGCTGGGGTGAGGGAGAACCGCCCTCACCCCGGCCCCGTCGGCTCGGAAAATCCCGATCGGCTCGGAAAATCCCGGTCAGGTCAGGAAGTCCCGCGCAATGCTCTCCGCCGCCCGCTCCAGCAGCGGCCCCGCCTCCGCCATGCACTTCGCCGGGTCCGGTTCCAGGGCCGTCAAGGCGTACGCACGGCGGATGCCCGCGCGCCCCAGGGCCTCCGGGGGCAGGGCCAGTCGGCCGCAGACCGCCACGACCTCGATGCCCTGCGCGCGCGCCGCCGCCGCGACGCCCGCCGGTGCCTTGCCGTGCAGCGTCTGCTCGTCGAGCGAGCCCTCGCCCGTGATCACCAGCGTCGCCCGCTCCAGCGCCGCTGCGAAGCCGAGTACGTCGAGCATGACCTCGATGCCGGGGCGGAATCGCGCCCCGAGCGCGACGAGCGCGCCGTAGCCGACACCACCCGCCGCCCCCGCACCGGGCAGGTCCGCCTGCTCGGGGCCGAGGACGGACGCGTAGTGCGCAAGCGCCGCGTCCAGCGTCGCCACGTCCTCGGGCGTCGCGCCCTTCTGCGGGCCGTACACCGCGGGAGCGCCCTTGGGCCCCGTGAGCGGATTGTCCACATCGCTCGCGAGGACGAGCTCCACGTCCTTGAGGCGTGGGTCGAGCCCCGACAGGTCGGCCGTGGCGAGGTCGCTCAGCCCGCCGCCGCCCGGCCCGACCGGCTCGCCGTCCGCGTCCAGGAAGCGCGCCCCGAGCGCCGCGAGCATGCCCGCGCCGCCGTCGGTCGTCGCGCTGCCGCCGACACCGAAGACGATCGTCCGCGCCCCCGCGTCGAGCGCGGCGCGCAGCAGCTCGCCCGAGCCGTACGTCGTCGAGGTGAGCGGCGCGAAGACCCCGTCGGGGAGGTGCTGGAGGCCGGACGCCTCCGCCATCTCCACCACCGCGGTGCCGTCCCGCAGGGCGTACGCCGCTGTCACGGGCTCACCGAGCGGCCCGGTCACCCGGACTTCGCGGCGTTCGAACCCGGCCGCCACCGCCGCCGCGACCGTGCCGTCGCCGCCGTCCGCGACGGGCAGGGTCTCGACAGCCAGACCGGGTACGACCCGCTGGAGACCTGCCGTGACTCGCTCCGCGACCTGCACGGCCGTGAGCGAGCCTTTGAATTTGTCAGCCGCGACGAGCACGCACGCGGGCTGAGTAACTGCTCCGTTCGTCACCTTGCATCCCTTGCTATCGAACAGGCAGTCGCGCCGCCACGACCCTATCCGCCCTGTCGGAGGACGTGCCACCCGTCCGACGCGGCGCGCCAGGCGTCATGCCCGGTGCACCGCCCGGCCACGACGGCACTCGTACGGCGTGTAAGGGCGCTACCGTCACAACTTGTCATGCCGGGCAGCGAGCCGCGCCAACCACCGCGCGGTTCGGCCGCCGATTCGGTAAACCGGACGTATGGGCCTACAGCGCGCGGACCTCGCCGACCGCATCCTCGGCGGCTGGCTGGGCCGGGTCGCCGGCAACATGCTCGGCAAGCCCGTCGAGCGCGGCGACTACTGGACGCGCGAGCGCATCGACCGCTATCTGCGCCAGGCCGACGCCCTCCCGCTGACCGACTACCTTCCCGAACCCCCGCCCGGCGCCGACGAAGCAGGCTTCGAGCTGCGTCCCGAGTGGCGCCAGTGCGTACGCGGCCGGATCCACGGCAGCTGCCGGGACGACGACGTGGACTATGCGATCCTCGGGCTGCATCTCCTGGAGACCCACGGCTTCGGCTTCACCACCGAGCAGGTGGGCGAGATCTGGCTGCTGCATCTGCCGATCCTGCAGACGTTCACCGCCGAGCGGGCCGCCTACCGCAATCTCGCCAACGGCCTGGGGCCCCCGCTCACCGCCACCCACGACAACCCCTACCAGGAGTGGATCGGGGCCCTCATCCGCGCCGACATCTTCGGCTGGACATCCCCGGGCGCCCCGCGCCGCGCCGCCACGCTCGCCCGCCGTGACGCGGTGCTCTCGCATTCCGGCAACGGCGTGTACGGCGCGATGTGGGCGGCCGCCCTGATCGCCGCCGCGTTCACCGCGCACAGCCCGCGCGAGGCGATCGACGCCGCGCTGGAACGCATCCCGGCAGGCAGCCGCCTCGCCCGCGCGGTCCGGCGTACGGCCGCCCTGTACGACTCCGGGCTGTCCTGGTCCGACACCCTGACCGAGCTGGAGGCGGAGACGGGCCGCCTCGGCTGGATCCACACCGTGCCCAACGCCGCCGTCATCACCGCCGGACTGCTGTACGGCGCCGGTGACTTCACCCCCACCATCACCCTCACGGTCCGCGGCGGTCTGGACACCGACTCCAACGGCGCGACGGCGGGCTCGGTCGCGGGGGTGCTGTGCGGGGCCTCCGCCATCCCCACACAGTGGACGGACCCGCTGGAGGACCGGGTGCGCAGCGCGGTGTTCGGCTTCGACGGGGTACGGATCAGCGAACTGGCAAAGCGCACGCTGCGGTTGGCTGAGACGTGACTGCGCCTGTCTTACGCTTCCGGTGTGACCACCTCTGACTACGCCACGTACATCGCATCGCTCCCCCGCATCCTCGCCGGCGCCGCCGCGCTCATCCGCGACGAACAGGGCAGTGTGTTGCTCGTCGAGCCCAACTACCGCGAAGGCTGGGTGCTGCCCGGCGGCACCGTCGAGTCGGACCAGGGCGAGACCCCGCGGCAGGCAGCTCGCAGGGAGACCCTCGAAGAGATCGGTCTGGATCTGGAGCTGGGGGCGCTGCTGGCGGTCGACTGGGTGCCAGGTGTCGCGCGGCCGCCGATCGCCGCGTATGTGTACGACGGCGGGGTGCTGACCGAGGACCGGTTCAAGGCGATCCAGTTGCAGGAGGAGGAACTTCTCTCCTGGCGGCTGGTGCCCCGGGACGAGATCCGCGCCCACCTGCTGGGATCGCTGGGCCACCGGGTGCTGGCCGCGCTCGATGCGCTGGAGGCCGGCACCGGAACGGTGGAGCTGGAGAACGGGCAGCCGCCCGCCTGAGCAGGCGGGCCCCGCCCGAGCAGGTGGCTCCGCCTGACGGCTGGGTGGGGTAAATCGGCTCGCAGACGCGGGGACCCGCTGCGTAGGCTCGCCGTATGACTCTCGTCGCGATCCTCAGCGGCGCCGGCATCTCCACGGACTCCGGCATTCCCGACTACCGCGGGCCCAACGGCCTGTGGCGGCGCGATCCGCAGGCCGAAAAGCTCGTCACGTACGACTACTACATGGCCGATCCGGACATCCGCCGCCGCGCCTGGCTGATGCGGCGCGAGAGCACGACCTGGCGCGCTGAGCCGAACACGGCGCACCGCGCCGTCGCCGAGCTGGACCGGCAGTCCGGGTTCGCGGTCCGGGTGATCACCCAGAACGTCGACGGACTGCATCAGCTCGGCGGCATGCCCGAGCGCAAGGTGCTCGAACTGCACGGCACGGCGCGGACCGTGGTCTGCACCGGCTGCCATGCCCGCTCCTCCATGGCGGAGGCGCTGGCGCGGGTGGAGGCGGGCGAGGAGGACCCGCCGTGCCTGGCGTGCGGCGGGATCCTGAAGTCGGCGACCGTGATGTTCGGGCAGCGGCTCGATCCGCAGGTGCTGGCCGATGCGATGGCGATCGCCAAGGCGAGCGAGGTCTTCATCGCGGTCGGCACGAGTCTGCAGGTGCAGCCGGCGGCGTCGCTCGCGGGCATCGCGGCGGAGCACGGGGCGCGGCTGATCGTGGTGAACGCCGAACCGACTCCGTACGACGAGCTGGCGGACGAGATCATCCGCGACCCCATCGGCACGGCGCTGCCGGCGCTGTTGAAGCGGCTCGCGTAGTCCAGCGCCTCCGGGGCCGATGGTTGCCGGGTCCGCGCGGCAGCCGGTTTGTCCTCAATCGCCGGACGGGCTTGATTTTTGAGCCCTGCCCCTTAGAACAGTGCGTCGTCCGGGGTGCCGGACTCGAACGCCAGCAGCCGCTGCTTGCGGTCCAGCCCGCCCCCGTATCCGACGAGACTCCCCGACGAACCGATCACCCGATGGCACGGCACGATGATCCCGATCGGGTTCTTGCCGTTCGCCAGCCCCACCGCGCGCGACGCGCCCCGGTTGCCGAGCGCCTCGGCCAGTTCGCCGTATGTGCGCGTCTCGCCGTACGGGATCTGCCGCAGCTGATCCCAGACACCCCGCTGGAAGGGCGTGCCCTCGAGCCGCATCGGCAGGTCGAACTCCGTCAGCTCGCGGGCGAAGTACGCATCGAGCTGACGGATCGTCTCGCGGAAGGGCGCGGAGTCCTCCTCGCCGAAGGTCTCCTCGTCCGGGCGGTGGCGTTGCCGGGCCATGTAGAGGCCGCTCAGCACCCCGTCCGTGGCGACGAGGGTCAGTGGTCCGTACGGGCTGTCGACAACCGTGTGCTGCCTGGTCATGGCTGAACTTCCTTACGCGGGGAGGTGGTTGATGGGATGCCCGTCGGTGGCCCAGAGGTACTGGACGGCGTACGCACGCCAGGGCCGCCAGGCCGCGGCGCGTTCGGTGAGTGCGGCGGGGGTCGACGGCAGACCGAGCTCCGCCGCCGCGCGCCGCATGCCGAGGTCGCTCGGCAGGAAGGCGTCGGGGTCGCCGAGTGCGCGCATGGCGATCACCTCGACCGTCCAGGGACCGAAGCCGGGCAGTGCGGTCAGCTGGGCGCGGGCCTTGTCCCAGTCGCTGTCGAGGCCGAGCTGCAACGAGCCGTCGGCCAGCGCTCCGACGAGGGTCGTGAGGGTGGTGCGGCGGCTGCGGGGCAGCGCCAGGGTCTCGGGATCCAGCACCGCGAGCGCTGCGGGCGCGGGGAACAGATGGGTGAGTCCGCCTTCGGGGTCCTCGACCGGCCGGCCGTGCGCGGTGACCAGGCGACCAGCGTGGGTGCGGGCTGCGGCCGTCGAGACCTGCTGGCCCAGCACCGCCCGTACCGCGAATTCCGCCGCGTCGACGGTGCGCGGCACCCGCCGGCCCGGGGCCTTGTCGACCAGCGGGGCGAGCAGTTCGTCCCTGCGCAACTGGTCGTCGACCGCGACCGGATCGGCGTCCAGGTCGAGCATCCAGCGGCAGCGGCTGATCGCGATGGTGAGGTCGCGCGGGTCGGTGAGCGAGAGCCGGCAGGCGATGTGGTCGGGCCGCGGGGTGAGGGCGACGATGCCGTGTCCGTACGGGAGGCTCAGGGTGCGGCGGTACGCGCCGTCCCGCCACTCCTCGACGCCCGGTACGCCGGTGGCCGCGAGGTGCCCGAAGAGGTTGCTCGGGTTGAGCGGTGCGCGGTAGGGCAGCCGCAGGGCGATCACGCCGGGGGTCTGTGGCGGTGTGGAGCGGCTGCGGGCGACGCGGGTGCGCAGTTCGCCCGGGGCGAGCGCGAAGACCTCGCGGACGGTGTCGTTGAAGGTACGGATGGAGGAGAAACCGGCCGCGAAGGCGACCTCGGCCAGGGGAAGGCCGGTGGTTTCGATGAGGACGCGGGCGGTCTGGGCGCGCTGGGCGCGGGCCAGGGCGAGCGGGCCCGCGCCCAGTTCGGCGAGGAGCTGGCGCTCGATCTGGCGCGTCGAGTAGCCGAGCCGGGCGGCGAAACCCGGCACGCCCTCGCGGTCGACGACGCCGTCGCGGATGAGGCGCATGGCGCGGGCGACGGCATCGGCGCGGGCGTTCCACTCGGGCGAGCCGGGGCTGGTGTCGGGGCGGCAGCGCTTACAGGCCCGGAATCCGGCCTGCTGGCAGGCGGCGGCGCTCGGGTAGAAGGTCATGTTCTCGACCTTCGGCGGCACCACCGGGCAGCTGGGGCGGCAGTAGATCCGCGTGGTCAGTACGGCCGTGAAGAACCAGCCGTCGAAGCGGGCGTCCTTCGACTGGACGGCGCGTACGCAGCGCTCGGTGTCGGTGTGCATGGCTACAAGGATCCAGCAGCGCGAGAGCCGGGGCTGGCGAGAAAACGACATCATCCTTCGGCTGCCTGGGCCGTCTCGAAGCCCGGCGCGCCTCCCCCGGGCCCTGGCCGGCGTGATCCTGATCAGCGTCGCCCTCTCGGCGGGCGCTGCGGTCGACGCGGCGCACGATCTGCACACGAGCGTCGAGGTCGCACAGGGCGAGGCCGCACCGGAGTAAGACCTGTCAGTGCTCCTGCGCGGCGAAGGCCGTGTACGCGGGCTCGTCGAAGAGGACGAAGCGCACCTCCGCCACCGCCGTGTCCGCGGCCCGCACCGTCTCGACGGCGATGCGGGCGCCGTCGTCGATCGGCCAGCCGTAGATGCCGGTGGAAATGGCGGGGAACGCGACGGTGCGGGCCCCCAGTTCGTCGGCGACTCGCAGCGACTCGCGGTAGCAGGAGGCCAGCAGCGCGGAACGGTCCTCGGTGGCCGACCAGACGGGTCCGACCGTGTGAATCACATGGCCGGCGTCGAGGTTGCCGGCGGTGGTGGCGACGGCCTGGCCGGTGGGCAGCCCCCTGCCGTACCGGGAGGCACGCAGGGCACGGCACTCGGCCAGGATGTCCGGTCCGCCGCGCCGGTGGATCGCCCCGTCGACGCCGCCGCCGCCGAGGAGCGAGGAGTTGGCGGCGTTGACGATGGCGTCGACGTGCTGCTGGGTGATGTCTCCGCGGACGAGGACGATGGCGGGCTGATCGGTCATGAGGCCATCTTCGCGCGCGGTGGCTCCCGGCGGGTGGGTGGCACCGACGAACTGGGGGTGGTCCTCAGCGTGTGGCGCGCAAGCGGCGCCAGACCGCCTTCGCCGCGTGATGGCCGGACATGCCGTGTACGCCGGGCCCGGGCGGGGTCGCGGCCGAGCAGATGAAGACGGCGGGGTGCGAGGTCGCGTACGGCACCCGGGCGAGCTTGGGACGGATCAGCGTCTGGAGTCCGGCGAACGCTCCGCAGGCGATGTCCCCGCCGACGTAATTGGCGTTGCGCCGGGCGAGTTGGGGCGGGCCCGCGACCGCGCGGGCCAGCACGAGGTCGCGGAAACCGGGCGCGAAGCGCTCCAGCTGCCGCTCGATGACCTCGGTGGCGTCCCCTTCCCAGCCGGCCGGCACATGGCCGTACGCCCACAGGACATGCTTGCCCGCCGGCGCGCGGGAGGGGTCGATCACGGTGGGCTGGGAGGTGATCAGGAAGGGCACACGGGGGTCGCTGCCGGCGACGGCGGCGTGCAGGGCGGCCTCGATCTCACCGGCCGTGGGGCCGATGTGCACGGTCCCGGCCGTGCGGGCCTCCTTCGCGGTCCAGGGCATCGGGCCCGACAGGGCGTAGTCGATCTTGAACGCCGCGGCGCCGTACCGATAGTGCTGATACGCCTGGCCGAGTCCGGCGATCCGGGCGAGCGCGGTCGGCGAGGTGTCGAAGATGTACGCGCGGGCCGGGGGCAGCTCGTCGAGCCGCTTCACCTCCGCGCCGGTGTGAATCGTGCCGCCCTGTTCCCGCAGATACGAGGCCAGCGCGTCGGAGATCGCCTGCGAGCCGCCGCGAGGCACGGGCCAGCCCTTCTCATGGGCGGCCAGGGCGAACATCAGCGCGATGCCGCCGGTGGCGAGGCCGCTGGTCGGGGCGATGGCATGGGCCGCGAGCCCGGCGAGCAGGCCACGGGCCCGCTCGCCCTCGAAACGGCGCGAGATCCAGGTGGCGGGCTGGAGCGCGGTCAGTCCGAAGCGGACATAGCGGTACGGGTCACGGGGCAGGCCGTCCCACGGCGTGCGCAGGAAGTCGGCCGCGAAGGTGTTCCAGTGGCCGAGGTAAGGGGCGACGAGCCGGCGGTACGCTCCGGCGTCACCGGCCCCCAGCGACATGGCGGTCTCGCCGACCGACCGGCTCAGTACGGCGGCGGTGCCGTCCGGAAAGGGGTGGGCGAGGGGGAGTTCGGGGTGCAGCCACTCAAGGCCGTGCCGGGTGAGGGGCATGGCGTCGAAGGCGGGCGAGCCGATGCCGAGCGGATGGACCGCGGAGCAGGGGTCGTGGCGGAAGCCGGGGAGGGTGAGCTCCTCGGTCCTCGCTCCCCCACCGATGGCGTCCAGGGCCTCGTACACCGCCACCGAGAAGCCACGGCGGGCCAGTTCGACGGCGGCGGTCAGTCCGTTGGGTCCCGCCCCCACGACGACGGCATCGAGCATCGACGGCACCTTCGGACTCCTTTGTCAGCCGATGGCCAAGGCAACCAGGATATTGGTGCGGGCGGGTGGCGGGGGCGGAGGGGGATTCCGGCGCGATGTTTTCCGGGGTCGGACGGATGGGTGGGCGGCGCGAGGGGGCTTTCCCCCACCCCGCCCCTTCCCGCAACTGGGGGCGGTGCCCCCAGACCCCCGCGGGCGGGAGGGCAGGCAGGGGCTGACGCCCCCGCCCCGGCGGAGACGGCAGCTTCGCGCCGCAGGGCACGCCGTCGCGACGGCTCGCGCT
>NZ_JBJDQK010000001.1:392728-472786 GCF_044903445.1 Streptomyces sp. NPDC019890
TACGAGCCCCAAGGGCGGGAGGGCAAGCGGGGCTGGCGCACCCCAGACCCCCGAGGGGCGGGAGGAATGAGCGGGGCTGACGCCCCCGCCCCGGCGGAGACGGCAGCTTCGCGCCGCAGGGCACGCCGTCGCGGCGGCTCGCGCTACGAGCCCCAAGGGCGGGAGGGCAAGCGGGGCTGGCGCACCCCAGACCCCCGAGGGGCGGGAGGAATGAGCGGGGCTGACGCCCCCGCCCCGGCGAGGACGGCCGCTTCGCGCCGCAGGGCACGCCGTCGCGGCGGCTCGCTCAGCGAGCCCCAAGGGCGGGCGGCATGAGCGGGCTGGCGCACCCGCCGCCAGGGCTCCCGTCGCCGGGGCCCCGGTGGGCCACCCACACCCCGCCACGCCGGAGCTTCGCGCCCCCGGACCTCCGGGAGGGAGGGCTAACGCCCCGAACACCCCGGGGCGGCAGCTTCGCGCCGCGCGCACCCCGCCACCAGGGCTCCCGTCACGGGCTTCGCGCCGCCGGGGCCGAGGTGGGCCACCCCTTCGCCCCCCTGGCACCCCGTCGAGAGGGAGGCGAGGGCGGCCGCTGCGCGCCGCGCGGCTTAGCGGGGCTCAGCCCGCCAGCAACGCCCGGATCCTCGCCGCCGTCGCCGCGTCCCTCGCCGCCGTGAATGGCAGCGCGTTTCCGCCCGTGATACGGAACGGCACCCCCGACACCGTCACCTGTGCCCCTCCCGCCTCCGTCACCAGGAGCAGGCCCGCCGCGTGGTCCCACGCGTTCTCCCAGGAGAAGGCCACCGCATCCAGCTCGCCCCGGGCCACGTACAGGTACTCCAGGCCCGCCGAACCGCACGGGCGCGCGTGCACGCCGTCCACGTTCAGGCCGAGCAGGGCTCGCTTCTGGTCCGGGGTCGTGAAGTCCGGGTGCGACGTCGCCACTTCGAGCACCGCCCCGGGCGCGGGCGAACCGGCCCGCAGCGGCGTGCCGTTGAGCTCGGCGCCGCGGCCGCGGACGGCCATCGCCATCTCGTCCAGCGCCGGGGCGTACGTCCACGACGCGAAGACCTCACCATGCCGCGCGAGAGCTACCAGCGTGCAGAAGCCCGGGTCTCCGTGGACGAACTGTCGTGTCCCGTCAACAGGGTCGACGATCCACACGGGTGCGTCGCCGTGCAACGCCTCGTACACCGACGGGTCCGCGTGGACCGCCTCCTCGCCGACCACGACGGAGCCGGGCAAAAGAGCCGTCAGGGATGCGGTCAGGTGCTCCTCGGCATTGCGGTCGGCCGTGGTCACCAGGTCGTGCGGGCCATTCTTCTCGACGATCTCGTGCGCGGCGAGCTGCCGGTACCGCGGCATGATCTCGGTGGCGGCCGCCTTGCGGACCGCCTCCTCGACGTCGGACAGATCACCATTGAGGAAGTCATCGATCATATGTCCAGCTAAGCACGGCCTGCTGACATCGCGCTGTCCCCTCGGCGCCCCACCGCGTAACCCCGCATTCCCCTGGGGTTCGCCGCCGCACAGAGCACAGCCCTACGCGGGTCCCTGGCGACCGCGCAGAGCCTCCCCTCGGACCACTGTTCACCCACAGTGACGTCATGACCGCGGCGCCGCAACCCGTCGATCACGTCCTGGTCCGTCCCGGTCCATCCAGTTCCGTCCGGGTCCGACCAGGTCCGTCCGGGACTCGGCTTCTACGCTGCCCGGCACCGCGAATTCATCGCGCGCGAAGAAGAACTTCGACGTCCGTGCAGTCCGGCCCCATACGCTCCGCCCATGACCCAGTCCCCCGCCCCGCCCGCCTCCGTGCTCACAGCGTTCGGGGCAACCGAAGCGCCCGTCCCGCTGCCCGGCGGACAGGGATCTGCCTGGCACTCCGGCGAGCTGGTGCTCAAGCCCACCGGGCTGCCGCAGGAGACCATGTGGCGGGCCGGTGTGCTGCGCCATCTGCCGGAGGTCCCCGGTTTCCGGGTGGCGCGGCCTGTCCCGTCGGCGGACGGGTCCTGGGCCGTGCACGGATGGGAGGCATGGCAGCCGATCGGCGGATCCCCCGATCCGCACCGCGCCGACGACGTCATCCGGGCGGGCGAGGCGTTCCACGCCGCGCTGAAGGACCTGCCCAGGCCGCGCTTCCTCGGCGTACGTGACACCCCCTGGGCGCGCGCGGACCGGCTGGCATGGCAAGAGACCGACCGAGCACCGGAATTCCCGCTGCTCAAGCCGCTTCTCGCGGCACGCCGCCCCATCTCGACCCCCGCGCAGATCGTTCACGGCGACCTCCTGGGCAATGTCCTCTTCGAGCCCGGCCGGGCGCCCGCGATCATCGACTGGCCGCCCTACTGGCGGCCCATTGCCTGGGCCTCGGCGATCGTCGCGGTCGACGCGCTGTGCCGGTACGAGACCGATCCCGCACTCCTTGAGCGGTGGTCGCATCTGCCCGACTGGCGTCAACTGCTCGTCCGCGCCCTGATCTTCCGTATCGCCACGCACGAGACACTGGACGATGCCGTGGCGAGCGAGTACCGCCCGGTCGTGGATCTGGTTCTCGACTCCGCCTGATCCGGTCACGCGGCCGGAACCGGCCAGGCCGTCGACGCGGCGCTTGACGCACAGCTCGCCACCGGGTGACTGTCGCCATCCGGGCTGCGCCATGACGGGCCGTGACGGATCATCAAGGAGTGCGACGATGCACGTTGTGATCATTGGCGCCGGAATCGGCGGTCTCACCCTCGCGCAGGGCCTCAAGCGGGCCGGCGTCAGCGTCTCCCTGTACGAGCGCGACCGCACCCGCACCGAACGATTACAGGGCTACCGGATCCATATCGCCCCGTACGGCTGCCGCGCCCTGCACGCCTGTCTGCCCGCCGATGTCTACGACCTGTTCGTGTCCACCAGTGGCCAGGCCAACAGCACGCTCGCCTTCTTCACCGAGAAGCTCGACGAGCTGATCACCTTGAACACCACCGAGATCGGCATGGACACCGGCCATCTGACGGACACCTTCCGGTCGGTCAGCCGCATCACCTTCCGCGAGGTCCTCCTCGCGGGCCTCGGCGACGTCGTGCGGTTCGGCAAGACCTTCACCCATTACACGCACGAGCCGGACGGCCGCGTCGCGGCCCACTTCAGCGACGGCACGCAGGCCACCGGCGACGTCCTTGTCGGCGCGGACGGGACCAACTCCGCGGTCCGCGCGCAGTATCTGCCGCAGGCCGCGCACCGGGACACCGGCGCGGTCGCCATCTCCGGCAAGGTGCCGCTGGGGAGCGAGGTGGCTCAGCTTCTCCCCCGCCCGTTCAGCACCGGTGGAGCCATGGTGCTCGCGCCGCACGGCTACTTCGGCTTCCTCGCCGTGCACGAGTTCCGCCGCGACGAGGGGGGCCAGGCGCTCAGCCTGTCGCCCGACTACGGCATCGACCCGCAGCTGCTGTTCGACAACACGACGGACTACGTCATGTGGAACGTGCTCGCCAGATGGCAGAAGTTCGGTGACCGCAAGGCGATTTCGGCGATGTCCGCCGACGAGATCCGGGCGCTCGTACTGCGGACGGTCGGCGGCTGGCATCCGAACCTGCTGCGGCTGATCGAGGAGTCCGACACGGGTACCGTCTCGGTGCACCCGCTGTACACCTCGCGCAGGCCCGAGCCGTGGCAGCCCAGCAATGTGACGGTTGTCGGCGACGCGATCCATGCCATGCCGCCGACCGCCGGAGCGGGCGCGAACGCCGCCGTCGTCGACGCCGAACTGCTGTGCCGTGGGCTGCGGGCGGTCGACGACGGCCACCGGCTCACCGACGCGATCGGCGAGTACGAGAAGGCGATGCTGGAGCACGCCTTCACCAAGGTCGCGGCCGCCAACCGTAATCTGGAACAGGGCGTGGCGGACAACCGGTTCGCCCTCGCCGGGTTCCGAACCTTCCTGCGGCTGGCGGGCAATGTGGGCCCGATCCGGCGCAAGATGACCGCCGCGATCGCCAAGTAGCGCCTGCCACTGCCCCGTCGGGAGAGGCTCTAGCGGTCTTCGCTGCCCTCCGCCCCGGACCAGCCCCCCTCGGTGACTGCCTCGGTGTACGGAGGCAGCATCGGGCCGCGAAGTCTGGGCCGTTCACGGTGGTCAACGGGCGGGAAGACTTCGGCGTGCCGCAGATACTCCTGGGCCGCGGACTCGACCACCTGGGGCAGGATCTGGCCGAAGGCTTCCATGCTGGGCACACCTCTGGCGGCGGCCCGGCACGCTGATCTGCCCTGGCTCATGTGGTTCGGCAGGATCCGTTCCAGCTTCCCGACCAGCTCCCCCTCGGCGACCCGGCTCTGCGGGTCGTCGCGGTTCCAGGGGACGACGATGCTCATCCAGGGGCGTGGCTCGGCGTCCAGGGCGGCGAGCCGCCGGCGCCGGTCATCGTCCTCCAGGGCCCAGCGGTCGACAAGAAGGATCTCGGGCCGGGTGGGCGGCCGGCTCTTGTCGGGCAACGCTTCATGGTCGAAGGAAGAGACTGTGGCCTGGTAGTTGAGCGAGCGCACCAAGTCCTGGGCGACATAGGCCAACGGCCGTGCGGAGTCCGGGTAGTACGGATTCCAGTCCTGCGCCTCCTCGCCGTAGTAGTCGGCCGCGCGGCCTTCGGGCAGATCGTGGCGGGTCGGCGCGGCGACCGTCACATGCATCGGGCGGGGCCCGCCGCTGGGCCTGCCGAAGGCGCTGGGCGCCTGCCGGTAGTCGACGGGATTGCCAGGGCCCATGCGGGTCGCATCCGCCGTCTTGACGATGCGTTTGGCGAGTTCGTAGACGGCTGCTTCGTACTCCTCCTGAAACAGGCGGAGTTTGATGAGCCCGTAGAGGCCGTCGGTGACATAGCGGTCGCCCATGGCCCGGTGGTTGAACTGCAACTGCTCGGCGGGACCCGGGAGTTGCGCGGGCGGCGTCGGCACCCACAGCGCGGGGACGATCGCCTCGCCCGGACTGTTGCTCTTGGCCCGGTGGTAGATCGCCCGCTGGGCGAAGGCGTACCACTCCTTGCCGCACATCTCGCTGGCGAAGTACCGCGGCGAGAAGAGCGGCACGAACACCCGGCAGGTGGCCAGAACTTCACCCAGCCGCTCCGACCAGCCCTCCCCCGAGCGGATCTCCCGGTCCATGAACCCGGCCGGGGCCCCGGCCGGCAGATCGGTCATGGCCATCACATGGCCGCACAGATCCCGGAACAGCTTCTCCACCCACATGTCCGGGTCCGGGCCCCCTGTCCCGTACCGCGGCGTGTGCGCGTAACTCAGGAAGAAGTACGGCTGGTGGTCCGGCGTCCGCCGCGGTGAGGACGGCCGGCCCCGCGGTCTGGGCGGCGGATCCGCACCCAGCGGCTCGTCACGGACCGGCTGCTCTTCGGCCCTGACCTCCGTGGGCTGCTCCTCCGTCCTGACCCCCGTCGGCTGCTCTTCGGCCCTGACCTCCGCCGGCTCCTCCACAGTCACGCCCAGCGCTTGCAGGGTCCGAGCGGATGCCTCCGTGAAAGGTACGAGAGCGACGGACGCGGGCGATGTGTGCTGCGGCCCGGTGACGGCCGCCGGCAGCCGGGGCGACGCCGCCACCTCGGTGGCGATGAACTTTTCCAGTGTGTCGTACATCCGCCAGGCGTCACGCGCCCCCAGCCGGGACTCGAGCTGCGGGCGCACGCCCTCCCGGAAACGCAGCACGGGGCCGCCCGGCCGGTTACCGCTGTCGACGGTGACCAGGCCCCCCACCACGAACTCCGCGAGGTCGGCCGCCGTCGCGTCCGGCACGAGTTCCTGCTGGAGGAGCCGGAGCAGATCGACGTTCACATGAGGATAGGGCGAGCACAGTACGGCGAGTCGAGTCGCCGACGGCGAGGCACGATGCAGAAACGCCTCCACCACCGACTCTCCGTCGACAGCCGCGTCGGCCGGCTCCGCCGACCGGTCGGCGATGTCGGGCCCGGGCAGCAGCAGCGCCCCGCAGCCGTCCGTGTCCGACCGCATGAGCATGCGGGACCAGGCACCCACGGCTCGTGGCGTCAACGACATGACGGGAAGCGGCTGCCAGCCGCTCGCCGGGTCGACGGCGTCGGGGAAGGCGGCCTCCATCAGGATCGGGGTGGTGAAACGCAGTCGGCTGTTGGGCATCCCGGGCGTCCCGGGTGAGGTCACCCGGACCGCCGGAAGGTCCAGCCCCGTGGACCGCCACATCTTCGGTGGCAGCGGGTTGAGAAGGGCGACGGGCATGGTCTGCGCCCAGCCGTGGACCCTGGACCACAGTCCTCCGCCGGCCCAGGCAACGGATACGCAGTCCGAGACGACGAGTGTCAGACGGCGCGGCTGCACTGCGCGGGAGCCGCCCCCGACGACCCGCTGCCCGAGCGGACCGCGCAAGTTCGGGCCCAGTTCATGGCTGTCGAGATGCAGCACCCTCAGTGTCCTGAAGACTCCGGCCCGGGTGAGCAGCCTCAGCAGTGCGTCGACCGTGCCGCTCCACACGGCCATGGTGGGAGACCGGTCGAGCACCACTGTCGCGTCGAACCACCGCTCGGTAGCAGGGCGGAACGCGGGAATGAGTTCACCGCTGCGGGCATAGTCGGCGACGGTCGCGGCGAGGTCCAGCTCCTGCCTGCGGCCACGCGGCCAAGGCCGCTTGAACGGCTTCAACGCACGGGCGAGTTCTCTCACCTTTGCCAGCGAGCCGTTCCTCGCGGGGGGCACACCGGCCACGGGCCCGCCGCTGGTGCGGACTTCGGTCGCCGCCGGCTCGTACAGCGCGAGCCGGTTCCCGTCCTCGGTCCTTGCCCGACGGTGCCGTTCGCCGTCCTCCTCCGGTTCGGCACCCGGCAGCCCGCTGCCCATCCTCTCCGGTTCGGCATCGTCCGGCGGCCGGCGGCCCGCCTCCTCCCGGGCCCCACCCGCTTGGAGGTGTTCGCCCCGGGCGGCGGCGAGCCAGAGCAGTTCCGCGATCGACAGACCGTCCAGGCCCCTGTCGGTCAGGTGCAGGGCGTCGACGACCCTGCCCAGAACATCGGTGCCGGCCTCCGCATCAGGCACTGGAGAGGTCTTTCATCAGAAGGCCGACCAGCCTGTTGCGCTCCGCGCCGTCCAGGTCCCTGCCGCCGTCGCCGTTGAGCAGATGGAGAGTGCCGAGCAGCTGGTCGACGGCCACGCTCTCGCCCGCGGCGACGCGCCGGACGAAGTCGTCGACCAGCTCCGCCATGGGTCCGGTGGCGGGGACGTCCAATTCGAGGTGGCGGCGCACCACTTCACGTACGAGGGACGAAGTGGGCGTCGGCATGCTGAAGCGCACACAGCGGCGCAGGAACGGCGCGGGCAGCTCCTGCTCCCCGTTGCTGGTCATCACGATGAAGGGGAACTCCGTGCACTGGACATGGCCGCGCTCGACGGGATGTTTCTCCTCCGAGTCCCACATCCGTACCTGGGCTGCGTCCTGGCCTTCGCGCAACAGCTCCTCGATGCGGTACTCGCCCCTCTCCAGGACGTCGAGCAGGTCACCGGGAAGGTCGAGATCCGCCTTGTCGATCTCGTCGATGAGCAGCGCACGTGGCTGCGGGGAGGGCAGCAGCGCGGTCCCCAGCTGCCCGAGGTGCAAGAACGCCGCGATGTCGTCCTCGCCCGCTTCGCCGCCGCCTGCTCGCGCTTTCTCCTGCTGCAGCCGGTGCGCGTGAATGCGGCCCAGTGCGTCGTAGCGGTACAGCGCATCGCTCAGCGTGCTGCGCGATGTGACGTGCCATCGGAGCACCGGTCCCAGCTCCAGCTCCTCTGCGACCTGCTCGATCACGGTGGACTTGCCTGTGCCGGGACCGCCGGTGATCAGCAGGGGGCGGCGCAGGACCAACGCCGCGTTGACGGCGTCGATCAGACCCTCCGGAGGCTCGAAGACCTGGGCCGCCGAGCGTCGTGGAAAGGTGCGCCACGGCGGCGGTTGCGGCAGTCGCGTGCCCTTCCTGACGACGCCGTCCCCTCGGTAGTACGCATTCCACGTCATTTGGTTTCCTCAAAGGGAGTCTGAGCAGGGGGAATTGAACTCCTGACAAGGCGGCAGAAACGAAGCCACTCACGGTCGTCCCAGACCGCGCGGAGGTCGGCGAAGTCCCCCGCTTCCTCACCGCGCCAGCGACGCCGATAGGCGCGTACGAGCCCCTCCGGCATGGTCGTCCAGTGCTGTGCGAGGCAGCCGTGCCGGTCCTTGGGAAACCCCTCAGCCGTGTGCGGCCACAGCAGGACGGGGGTGTAGGCGAGCAGGGTCTCCATCAGCTGGTCGTCGAGCCCGGCGCCGTGCATCAGTCCGATGCCTCGCGCGTACCTGCCGTTGCGCAGCCGGCTCCGGAGCAGATGCCGGTCAGCGGTGTCCTCCGCCGCGAGCCAGTCGACCGGAACATCCGCGTCGCAGGCCGCGATGGCATCCCACCTGTCGCTGACCGCCCGCTGGATGCGCCGCAGCAGCTGGTCCGGGGTCAGGCGCCGACTCCAGTGCAGTACGACGTCGTACTGGACGCCGAGGCGGAGGCCGAGCCCGGCTTCCTCCGGACGCCAGGCGAGCAGCAGTCCGCCAGGTGCGGCGATGTCCAGCCGCCGCAGCGGCAGATCCAGCACCTCGGCATGGTCCTCGGCCCAGGCCACGGCGGCTTCGACCGCGTTCTCCGCCCCTCGTCTGTCCACCGTCGCGCAGTGAAACTCCTCGTGGTGGAGCAGACCGCCGTCCCGCAGCAGCCATGCCTCGATCACTTCGGGCCAGTCCCCGGTCAGGGAGGCGTGCAACGTCACCACGAGCCGCAGTCGGCGTTCGTCCTGCGTGCCCGAGACATGCTCGACCGCGTCGTTCACCGCCACCTGGGCGTCGATGGACCGCGCCCAGCGTTCGGACTCCTCGTCGCCCAATCGCTTTCCGGCCCCGTGGGCGAGCAGTACGACGAAGTGGGCGAGCGACCGGCGGCAGTCGCCGTCGGCGACGGGATAGTCGAACACCAGCCGGTCGACGATGGCGACGTCGGTGAGTTCCGCGACCGGCGGGGGTGTCCGCTGCTGCGCGGCCAGCACGGCGTACAGGGCGTGGCGCATCCGGGCGGTGGTCAGTTCGGCGCCCATCCAGGACCGGATGAAATTGAGCGTACGTATGGCGATGAGGACACCGTCAACCGCCCGCAGGGCGCGATCGCGTGCGAGTGAGGGCGGGAGGGAACGGAGAGTGGCACGCCGTTCCGTCGCCGCCGCGAGGTCGAGCGGGAGCCCGGTGTGCTCCGGGCCGGCACCCGGCCCCAACGGGCCGAGCGCCGATGCCAGCTCCTCGCGCGCCAGCGGCCCGCACAGACTCCCCGGAAGTACGTCGTGGTGGCATGCGTTGCGAGTGAGCCACAACGGCTCCTGGGCGAAGGGGTCCCCGTCGTGCACGGTACCGGTCACGTCCTGGCCGACCACCACGCTCCGCAGCTCCCGTAGCGCTTCCTCGACCCCCAGCACGGCGCCCGCCCCCGGCACCCCGGCACGTATGAATCCGGTCAGCGCCCGCGAGAACGACAGGTCGAAGGCAGGCTGGGTCACCGAGGACCCCATGAGGAGAGCGAGGCGGCTGCGGCCGCCCCGCGTCCCGGCTGCCAGGTCCTGTGGTGCGGGCAGCGCCCCGGTCGCGTGGCAGGTGTCGATGACGCCCAGCACACTGGGGATGTCCACATGGTTCGCCGCGGATTTGAGCAGTTCACTCACGTTCACCGCTCGGTCCGTGGCCTCTTGCGTGGAGTCCGAACCCATCAGGTACAGAGTCGTCGTGCTGCCCTGTACGAAGCCGTGGCCGAGCAGCGCGAGGATCAGCGAGGCGCTCCGGTCGGCCGCGTGACGGATGGCGTCCGAGACCACTGTGCGGATCCAGCTGCTCGTCAGGCCCTCGCCCGTGACGAGGGAGCGGCCGTCGGGAAGACCCGGATCACAGGCGCCGAGCTGTGAGTCGGCCAGCACGTCGTGCAGGTCGGCCGCCGCACTCTTCAGTCGCGCGAGCGGCTGCATGGCATCGCACTGGGGGGCGACGACAAGGAGATGGCGGCGCGGCCGGGAGGTGCTCATCCGGCGGTCCGGGATCGACCCGCTGCGCGCTTTCCCCTGACCACCAGCCGCAGCACCATCCACACACTCCCCGCGAGTCCGACGTTGAGAAGCCTAGCAACGAGTGCCGTTCAGCGAGGCTTGTCGCCCGGCTCGAAAGGGACCGACTCGCGGGCGGACACGTGCAGTTGGGCCGAGCCGGGATCAGAGCCCGGCCTGCTGGCCGGCCGTCTCCTGATTGATCGCTCCCCGCGCGAGCAGCAGCAGCGCGTCAACGAGGTCCTCGGAGGAGCTGCCGGTGGCCAGCCTGCGCAGCTGGAGGCCCATCACCAGCGCGACGGTGGTCGCGGCGAGGCGTTCGGCGTCCGGGACGCCGAGGCCGGTGAGGATCTGCGCCGCGAGCCGGTCGTACGCCGCGAAGGCCTCGGCGGCGGCCTCCCGCAGCCGCTCGTCGCGCCCGGCCTCGACATACAGCTCGAAGGGCGCGATGTGCTCGCTGTCGAAGGCGGTGCCGCCCGCCACCTGGCCCGCCAGGGCGGCGGCGCCCTCGATGTCGACGCCGTCGCTCTGGCACTGGTCGGCGAGCTCGGTGAAGCGGCGGGTCTCCGCGCGCACGAAGTGCAGCAGGCTCTCGCGCAGCAGCTCGTGCTGGGTCTCGAAGTGGTACGTGACCGAGCCGAGCGAGACCCCGGCCTCCTTGGCGATCCGCCGGTTGGTGACCGCCGCGACCCCGTCCTTGCCGATGATCTGCAGGACGGCGGTGATGATGCGCTGCCGGGTCGCGGCCGAGCGGGCGGGATTGGACATGACGGTCATTGTTCCACCGGCACGCTCCCGGGGATCACGGGGGCGGGCAGCGTCGTGGGGGCGGGTGGCCGCTTCTCGTACCACCGCTGGTCCGCCTCCAGTTGGGCGGCGAGCGAGATCAGCCTCTCCTCGCTGCCTGCGGGGCCGAGGAGCTGGGCGCCGACGGGCAGTCCGTCGGTGGTGAGTCCGGCGGGGACGTTGACGCCGGGCCAGCCGAGTACGTTCCAGGGCCAGGCGTACGGGCACGCGGCCGCCATGGTCGCGTCGGTGCGCCAGGCGCTGAGCCCGTCGAAGGTGCCGATGCGCGGGGGCGGCGCGGCGGTGGTCGGGGTGAGGACCACGTCGTACGAGTCGAAGATGGCGCCGATCCTGGCGTGCTGGCGGGCTTCGCGGGCACGGGCGGCGCGCACGACGCGGCCGCCGAGGGTTCGGCCGTGGCGCATGGCGGTGCGGGTGCGCGGGTCGAGCAGTACGGGGTCGGGGTGCAGGGCCGCGACCTCCGCGATACCGGCGGTGGCGCGCGGCACGAAGGCAAGGCCGATCAACCCGTAGCGCGGCCGGGCCTCCTCGACGTGGTGACCGAGCCGGGCGAGCGCTTCGGCGAGTGCGGTGACGGCGCGACGCACCTCGGGGTGGGGCGTGGTGCGGGTGAGGGTGAGCGGCGGCCGCCAGGCGAGGGCGATGCGCAGCCTGCCCGGGTCGCGACGGGCGGCGGCCGAGGCCTCGATCGCGTCGGGGCGGTGCAGGTCCTCGGGGTGCGGGCCCTGGACCACGTCGAGCAGCAGGGCGGCGTCGGCGACGGTGCGGGCGAGCGGGCCGTTGACGGCGAGGCCCTGGAAGGCGTCCGCGTAGGGGTGCAGGGAGACCCGTCCGCGCTGGGGTTTGATGCCGACGAGATGGGTCCAGGCGGCCGGGATGCGGACCGATCCGGCGCCGTCGGAGCCGAGCGCCGCGGGTATGAGGCCCGCGGCGACGGCGGCAGCGGAGCCGCCGGAGGAGCCGCCCGGGGTGTGGTCGGTGGACCAGGGGTTACGGGTGGCGCCGAACGCCGGTCCTTCGGTGAACGGCCACTGGCCGAGCTCGCAGGAGTTGGTCTTGCCGACGATCACGGCTCCGGCGGCGCGGAGGCGGCGTACCGCCTCACCGTCCCTTTCGGCCGCGGGGAGTTCGCCGCAGCAGCCGAAGAGCGTGGGCAGCCCGGCCACATCGGTGTCGTCCTTCACGGCGAGCGGCACGCCGAGGAGGGGCAGCCGCTCCCCCGCGGCCAGTCGCCGGTCCGCGTCGCGGGCGTCGTCGAGGGCGCGTTCGCCGCGTACCCAGCGGAAGGCGTTGATGGTGGACTGGCTGGCCTCGATGCGCTCGATGGCGCGGGTGACCAGTTCCTCGGACGATGCCCGGCCCTGACTCAACAGCCCTATGTGCTCCGCCAGTCCGCCGAATTCTTCTGTGGACACGACCGCCCCGCCTCCCTATTGTTCGTTCGAACGAACAGAACTGGAGGGTAACCAGATGCGCATCACCGGAGCAACCGTTCTGCTCACCGGGGTCACCGGCGGCATCGGCGGCGCGCTCGCCGCCGAACTGTCCGCCAGGGGCGCGAAGTTGGTGCTGACCGGCCGCCGCCGCGCGGCGCTGGAGCCGCTCGCCGAACGCTATGGCGCGCGCACGGTCCTGGCCGACCTCGCGGAACCCTCGGACGTGGAGCACCTCGCCGACGAGGCGGCCGACGCGTCCATACTGATCGCCAACGCCGCGCTGCCCTCCAGTGGCGATCTGCTCGACTACACGCCGGAGCAGGTGGACCGCGCCCTCGCGGTCAATCTGCGCGCCCCCGTCATGCTGGCCCGGCTGCTCGCCCCCGCCATGGTCGAAGCGGGCCGGGGCCATATCGCTTTCGTCGGCTCGCTCTCCGGCAAGACGGCGACCAAGTCCACGTCCCTGTACAGCGCGACGAAGTTCGGGCTGCGCGGCTTCGCGCTGGGCTTCCGCCAGGATCTGCACGGCACGGGCGTCGGCGTCTCCATCGTCCAGCCCGGATTCGTACGGGACGTAGGGATGTTCGCCGCCACCGGGGCGACTCCGCCCGCCGGGATGCGTACGGTCTCGCCGCGACAGGTCGTGGACGGGGTGCTGCGTGCCGTCGAGCGCGATGTCGCCGAAATCAACGTCGCACCACTGGAGTTGAGACTACTGAGCGCGATCGCGGGCCAGTTCCCGGCCTTCGCCGAACGGGTGCAGCGGCGGGGAGCGGGCGAGAAGACGGTCCGCGAGATCGTCGCGGCTCAGCGCTCCCGCCGCTGAGCCCGCCGGTCACGCCCGGTCCGGCCCGGTCCGGCCCGGTCCGGCCCGGTCCGGTCGGCGAGTTGACCGGTCCAGCCGCCGAGTTGACCGGTCCGGCCGCCGAGCCGGAGCGGCTGGTGCGGCGCTCATACCGCCGTTCGACGCCCTGTGGCCTTCATCAGCCCCACATACAGCGCGAGCGAGGCCGTGAGTCCGACCGCCCAGCCGTAGTCGGCCAGCGGCTTCAGGAAGGGGATCAGCCCGTCCTCGGGGAACGGCCCCTTGCCCTTCGCCGAGTGCGAGCCGCCCACCGCCAGCAGGCCGCCGACACCGAACGCCACGACCGCGCGCGGATTCCAGCCGGCGGCGTACCAGTAGCGGCCGCCGGGGGTGTAGAGATCCGCCAGGTCGAGGACGGTGCGGCGGATCAGCCAGTAGTCCGCGATGAGAATGCCCGCGACCGTGCCGAGCAGTCCACCGACCAGACCGAGCCAGGTGAAGATGTACAGCTCGGGCGTCTCGGTCAGCTTCCACGGCATGATCAGCACGCCGACGACGCCCGTGATCAGCGCTCCCCTGCGGAAGTTGATCAGTTTCGGCGCCAGGTTCGACAGGTCGTACGCGGGCGACACGACGTTCGCCGCGATGTTCACCGAGATCGTCGCGACCAGCACCGTCACCAGCGCGTAGAGCAGTCCGAAGACGTTGTCCGTCTTGGCGGCGAGTGCGACCGGGTCCCAGACCGCCGCCCCGTACACCGCCTGGGAACCGGAGGTGACGAAGACCGAGAGCAGGGCGAACAGCGTCATCGTGGTCGGCAGACCGAGCGTCTGCCCCCAGATCTGGGCGCGCTGCCCCGCGCCGAAGCGGGTGAAGTCGGGGATGTTCAGCGACAGCGTCGACCAGAAGGCGATCATCCCCATCAGGGAGGGGAAGAAGACCGGCCAGAAGTCCGAGCCCCAGCCCAGCTTGGAGGGCTGGTCGAGCAGCGGACCGAGGCCGCCCGCCTTGGCGGACATCCACACCAGCAGCACCAGTGCGCCGACGATGACGAAGGGCGCAGCCCAGTTCTCGAACCGCCGCAGGGTCTCCATCCCCCGGTAGATGATGGCGAGTTCGAGTGCCCAGAAGAGCACGAAGCAGACCCACAGCGTCCATGGCTGCCCGCCGACCTGGGAGGCCTTCGCCCAGCCGCCGAAGATCGTGCCGAGCAGAATGAAGATGCCCTGCCCGCCGATCCAGGTCTGGATGCCGAACCAGGCGCAGGCCACCCCGGCCCGGATCAGCGCCGGCAGATTCGCGCCACGCAGACCGAAGGAGGCCCGCGCCAGGACGGGGAAGGGAATGCCGTACTTGGGTCCCGCATGCCCGGTCAGCAGCATGGGGGCCAGCACTATGAGATTGGCCAGGGCGATGGTGAAGACCGCCTGCTTCCAGTCCATGCCGAGGGTGACGAGTCCTGAAGCGAGCAGCCAGGACGGGATGTTGTGGGCCATGCCGACCCACAGAGCCGCGAAGTTGTAGGTCGTCCAGCGGCGTTGGGCGACCGGGACGGGCAGCAGGTCGTCATTGACGAAGCGGTTGTCGGCGGGGGCCGCGCCGGGTGCGAGCTCGACGCGGCCCGCCGTGTCGGAGATCGATCCTTCTGAGGGCGCGGGCGGGACGGTCGCGGTCATGGCGCAGGGCCCCTTCAGCAGTCTTCAGCAGTCTTCAGCGGTGCTCAGCCGTGTTCAGCCGTGTTCAGGAGTCTCAGCGGTTGAGGGCCGGGATGATCTCGGAGCCGTATGCGTCGATGGTCGCTTCCTTCGCGTCGTGCATGTTGTAGACGGCGAACTGGTCGACGCCCAGCTCGCGCAGTTCCTTCAGCTTCTCGATGTGCGCCTCGGCCGGGCCGAGCAGACAGAAGCGGTCCACGATCTCGTCCGGGACGAAGTCCGTCGACGGATTCCCGGCACGGCCGTGGTGGCTGTAGTCGTAGCCCTCGCGCGACTTGATGTACGAGGTCAGGGCGTCGGGCACCAGGTCGGAGTGCTCGCCGTAACGGCTCACCAGGTCGGCGACGTGGTTGCCGACCATTCCGCCGAACCAGCGGCACTGTTCGCGGGCGTGCGCGAGGTCGTCACCGACATACGCGGGCGCGGCCACACAGATGGTGACGGAGTCGGGGTCCCGCCCGGCATCGGATGCCGCCGTCCGTACGGCGCTCACCATCGACGCGGTCAGATACGGGTCGGCGAGCTGGAGGATGAACCCGTCGGCCTTCTGGCCCGCGAGCGCCAGCGCCTTGGGTCCGTACGCCGCCATCCACACCGGCAGCTTTCCGCCGCGCACCCAGGGAAGCCGCAGCGGCTGCCCGTCGACCTCGGCCTCCCGGCCCTCGGCGAGATCGCGGATGACGCCGATCGCCTCGCCGAGCCTGGCCAGCGTGTTGGGCTTGCGGCCCGCGACTCGCATCGCGGAGTCGCCGCGGCCGATGCCGCACACCGTGCGGTTGCCGAACATGTCGTTGAGCGTCGCGAAGGTGGAGGCGGTGACCTCCCAGGTTCTGGTGCCCGGGTTGGTCACCATGGGGCCGACGGTGAGCTTCTGGGTGTGCTCGAGGATCTGGCTGTAGATGACGAAGGGCTCCTGCCAGAGCACCGCCGAGTCGAAGGTCCACCCGTAGCGGAAGCCGTTGCGTTCCGCGCGCCGCATCAGTGAGACGACGGCCGAGGCCGGCGGGTCGGTCTGCAGGACAAGTCCGAAGTCCATGCGTAGTGCTCCTCGTTCAGGTGCCGACTAGTTGAGGTACTGACAGGTGCCTCGGGGGGTGTACTGACCGTGCCCTGCCCGGCCGGTGAACTCGCGCCCGTCGATGACCACATCGCCGCGCGAGAGCACGGTCTCCACCTGGCCGGTGATCCGCTTGCCCTCGTACGCGGAGTAGTCGACGTTCATGTGGTGGGTCTCGACGGAGAGGGTCTGCTCGGCGTGCGGGTCGTAGATGACGACATCGGCGTCGGCGCCGGGGGCGATGGTGCCCTTCTTCGGGTAGAGGCCGAACATCCGGGCCGGTGTGGCACAGGCGATCTCGATCCAGCGGCGGCGGGTGATGTGTCCGTCGACGACCGCCTGATGGAGCAGGTCCATCCGGTTCTCCACGCCCGGCAGTCCGTTGGGGATCTTGGAGAAGTCGCCACGGCCGAGCTCCTTCTGGCCGACGAAGCAGAACGGGCAGTGGTCGGTGGAGACGACCTGGAGGTCGTTGGTCCGCAGTCCGCGCCAGAGCGCGGCCTGGTGCTCGCGCGGCCGCAGCGGCGTGGAGCAGACGTACTTCGCGCCCTCGAAGTCCGGCTCGGCGAGGTTGTCGGTGGACAGGAACAGATACTGGGGACAGGTCTCGCCGAAGACGTTGAGTCCCTTGTCGCGGGCGGCCGCCAGCTCGGCGACGGCTTCCTCGGCCGACACATGGACGACGTAGAGAGGGGCTCCCGCGACCCGGGCGAGCTGGATGGCGCGGTGCGTGGCCTCCGCCTCGAGCAGGGCCTTGCGCACCTCGCCGTGGTAGCGAGGATCGGTTCGGCCCTCGGCAAGCGCCTGCTCCACCAGGACGTCGATGGCGATGCCGTTCTCGGCATGCATCATGATCAGCCCGCCGTTGGTGGCGGAGCGCTGCATGGCACGCAGGATCTGGCCGTCGTCGCTGTAGAAGACGCCGGGGTAGGCCATGAAGAGCTTGAAGGAGGTGATGCCCTCCTCCACCAGCTTGTCCATCTCCTTCAGCGACGACTCGTTCACGTCGGAGAGGATCATGTGGAAGCCGTAGTCGATGGCGCACTTGCCGTCGGCCTTGGCGTACCAGGCGTCGAGTCCTTCGCGCAGGGCGTGGCCCACCGACTGCACGGCGAAGTCGACGATGGTGGTGGTGCCGCCCCAGGCGGCGGCCCGGGTGCCGGTCTCGAAGGAGTCCGACGCGAAGGTCCCGCCGAACGGCAGCTCCATATGGGTGTGCGCGTCCACGCCGCCCGGGATGACGTACTTGTTCGCGGCGTCGATGGTGCGGTCGGCGGTCCATGCCTCGGCGACGGCGGAGCCGTGCGCCGCGAGCGCCACGATCCGGCCGTCCTCGATCAGTACGTCCGCGTGGATCTCGTCCGCCGCGGTGATGACCAGACCGCCGCGGATCAGGGTGCGGGTGCTGCTCATGCTGGTGCGCTCCCTCTCGTACTCTCTCGTACGTAACTACACGCTGCGCAGGGCCCGTTCGAGGATCGATGCGCCCTCTTCCGCCTCGGCGACGGTCAGCGAGAGGGGCGGGGCGATGCGCAGGGCGCTGGTGTTGTGGCCGCCGCCCTTGCCGATCAGCAGTCCGCCCTCGCGGGCGGCTTCCAGGACGGCCGATGCCGCCTGCGGGTTGGCCTCGTCCGTGCCGGGCCTGACCAGCTCGATGCCGATCATCAGGCCGCGGCCGCGCACTTCGCGTACGGCCGGGACGCCCGCGCCGATGGCCCGCAGCCGCTCGATCAGCAGCCCGCCCACGCGGCGGGCGTTGCCCTGGAGGTCGTGCTCCAGCAGATACGAGAGGTTGGCGAGGCCCGCCGCCATGGTGACCGGGGAGCCGCCGAAGGTCGAAATGGAGTTGGCGTCCAGACAGTTCATGATCTCGGCGCGGCCGACGACACCGCCGATGGACATGCCGTTGCCGATGCCCTTGGCAAAGGTGAGGAGGTCCGGCGGGCCGTTCTCGGCGTGTGCCTGCCAGCCCCAGAAGTGCTCCCCCGTACGTCCCCAGCCGGTTTGCACCTCGTCGGCGATCCACAGAATGCCGTGCCGGTCGAGGACTTCGCGGAACGCGGCGTACAGACCGTCGGGCGGGGAGGTGAAGCCGCCGACGCCCTGGATGGGCTCGGCGATCAGCGCGGCGGGGTCGCGGGTGTGACCGAGCAGGTCTTCCAGGTCCGCGACGCATGCCTCGATGAACTGCGCGTCGGACAGCTGGGCGTAGGGGCCCCGGGTGCGGATGCCTCCGTGCACGTACAGCGTCTGCAGCGGGGAGAGGGTGGTGGGCGACCAGCTGCGGTTGCCGGTGATGGCGACCGCCGAGAAGGACCGGCCGTGGTAGCTGTTGCGCATCGCCAGGATCTGGTTGGACCGGCGGTACTCCGTCGCCAGGAGCAGCGCGGTGTCGTTGGCCTCCGTGCCGGACGTGGTGAAGAAGACCCGGGCGTCGGGGATGCCGGAGAGAGTCGCGATCCGCTCGGCCAGCTCGACCATCGGGCGGTTGAGATAGAGCGTGGAGGAGTGGATGATCCGCCCGGCCTGCTCGCTCACCGCCTTGGTGACCTCGGGGAGGGCATGGGCGGTCATGGTGGTGAGGATGCCGCCGAAGAAGTCCAGGTAGCGGTTGCCGTCCGCGTCCCAGACATGGCGTCCCTCGCCGTGGGTGATCTCAATGGGCTGCTGGTAGTAGAGCGCGACCCAGTCGGGGATGACGGCCTTGTGACGGTCGTGCAGATCGGTCACGGCTGCACCAGCCCTTCGTAGGCGTCGGGGCGGCGGTCGCGGTAGAACGCCCACTGCTGTCGTACGACGTCGATCAGGTCGAAGTCGAGGTCCCGGACGAGCAGTTCCTCCTTCGTGTCACTGGCGACATCGCCGACGAACTGGCCGCGCGGGTCGACGAAGTAGCTGGTGCCGTAGAAGTCGTTGTCGCCGTACTCCTCCTGGCCGACGCGGTTGATCGCGGCAATGTAGTACTCGTTGGCGACGGCGGCCGCGGGCTGCTCGAGCTGCCACAGGTAGGAGGACAGACCGCGCGAGGTGGCGGACGGGTTGTAGACCAACTGAGCGCCGTGCAGGCCGAGTTGGCGCCAGCCCTCGGGGAAGTGGCGGTCGTAGCAGATATAGACGCCGACCTTGCCGACGGCGGTGTCGAATACGGGCCAGCCGGCGTTGCCCGGCTTGAAGTAGTACTTCTCCCAGAAGCCCTTGACCTGGGGGATGTGGTGCTTTCGGTATTTGCCCAGGTAGGAGCCGTCGGCATCGATCACGGCGGCGGTGTTGTAGTAGAAGCCGGAGTCCTCGATCTCGAAGACCGGGACCACGATCACCATGCCGGTCTCGCGGGCGAGCTCCTGCATCCGGCGGACGGTGGGGCCGTCCGGGACGGGCTCGGCCCAGCGGTAGTGCTCCGGCTCCTGGACCTGACAGAAGTAAGGGGCGTTGAATACCTCTTGGAAACCGATGACCTTGGCGCCCTGACGGGCCGCCTCCCGGGCGTGTTCCTCATGTTTGGCAATCATGGATTCGGTGTCGCCGGTCCAGGTCGCCTGGACGAGAGCGGCGCGTACGACGTTGGCCATGAGCTGCTCCTTGGACGCGGGGTCAGAGAGCTTCTACGCACGTAGATTCGGTGCGTAGGAGGAGAACGTAAGCCCCGTCACACACGGGGGCAAGACCATCGCCGTTAACCGGCAGAGTCGATCATGTTTCACACCCGAGCGGTCCACACCGAAAGGCTAACGCTGCGGATCGGCCGCGGAGGGGTCGCGGACCTGCCCCGGATCAGGCGCGGACCCGCCCCCGATCAGGCGCCGAGGTGGCCTGCGACGCGCAGCGCGTGGACGAGATCGCGCTCGTGGTCCGAGGAGATCGTGCGGGCGGAGGCGAGCAGTTGCGGCACGAGGCGACGCGGATCTCTGTCGGCGAGATGGGCGGTGTCCTCGGCGGCGTGTACCTGCACGAATGCGGTCAGTAAAGCCCGTGCTTGGGACTCCTGGCCCTCGTCCTCCAGGGCGAGGACGGCGGCGGCTATGTCGTCGGCCGGTCGGGTCACGCCCTGTCGCAGCAACTGCCGGCTGTCCTGGATGCGGCCGGCCGCGGCGAGCGCGTCGGCGGCGGCCGAGAGCCTGAGGGCGGGCTGCGAGGCGACCTCCCACAGGAGGGTGGCCCAGTCGGCGTCGAGTCCGGCGCGGTGCAGTTCGCCAGCGAGTACGGGCAGCCAGGGGGCGGGGCGGGCGGCGGCCTCGCAGAGCAGGGCGTGCGCCTCGCCGCTGCGCCCCTCGGTCCGCAGCCGCCCGAGCGCGGCGACGGTCTCGCGTGCGGCCCGCTGCGCACCGGCGGGGGCCTCGGGCGGGGGCGCGGGCTGGTCGGTCGCCGCGCCGCCGAACCGGGCGCCACGGGGCACGTCCCCGCCGACGGGCAGTACGGGCACGGCGACGGCCTCGTCCCCGACGTCCTCGACCCCGGCGAACCGGGCCCCGCGGGGCCGCCGCTTCTTCTTGACGACCTCGGGGGCGGCTTCGGTGCGTACGGGTTCAGGGCGTACGGGCTCGGTGCGCGCGGCTTCCGGACGGAACCAGTCGTCGGGGACGCCGGGCAGGTCGTGCGGGTCCCGCACGGCTGCGACCCCGCCGCCCGCCGCGTGCGGCTCGTAGCCGGGCGCGGCCGGAACGTCGCTCACCGCGGGCCCGCCCGACGAGGAGTACGCGTCGCGGAACTGCTCCGCGAGGCGGGGTCTGAGGGCGCCAAGCCCAGGGTCGGCCGGCGCGGACCCGCCCGACGTGAGGTACGCGCCGCGGACGTCACGCCCGGGCTCCGCCCCGTACCGGCCGCCCGACGACGAGTAGGCGTCGGGGGCGTGCTCCCAGCGCCCCGCGTCCGCACCGCGCAGGCTGTCAGGAGCGGCGGTCCCGCTCGCGGTGCCGATCCCGGGCCGGAACCAGTCGTCCAGTTCGTCGGGGACCGCGGCGACCGGGCCGCCCCACGACCCGCCGTCCGGCTCGCGCTCGTGCTCCGCGCCGGCCGAGGCTGAGGCCTCGGGCCCCCGCCTGGCGGCAGCCCGGTCGCCCTCGGGCGCGCCTCCCAGCGCGTGCAGCCTTGCGGTCAGTTCCGCCACGCGCGCCGTCGCCCGCGCGTAGTCGTCCCGCGTCCAGTCCAGCTCGTGGGCCAGTTGCCCGGCCGCTGCGGACCCCTCCGGCTCCCCCGACAGACGGCGCAGCAGCTCTTCCGACCGGCCCGTCGCGTATGTCTCCTCCCGGAGCATCAGCTCCAGGCGTTCCTGCAGCGCCTCACGGCCCCCAGGCCGGCGGTCGTGGGCCGCCGCCGCGGCAGCGTGGAGCTGGCGCGCGCGTACGGACTCCGGCTCGGCGAAGAGCGTCCCCCGCCCCACCGCGAAGTCCTGGAGCAGCGACTCCACCACGTCCCAGGGCGGGATCTCGGCCCCGTCGAGGCAGGCCCGCATCCCGTCGGGGTCACGCTGCCAGAAAATGCCGTACCAGCCGCTTTCCCGGTCGAGGAGCCCGGTCAGCCCCTTCAGGTACTGCGCGAATGCCCCGGCCTCTACCCGAAGTTGCTGCACCGTCATCGCCGCCCCTGCCCGCCGCCCACTGGAACTTGCCAGTCCGCAGGCATTCGACCTTAGACGTGTTACGGCACTGCTACGCAGTGTTTTCAGATAGACACCGCGATGCCGGTGTGCGGCCGCTTCCCCAGCCGGACGATCGTGGCCGGCCAGTCGACCAGCCAAAACCGCCAGGTGTACTTGCGGGACAGCAGTTTGCGGATCGCGCCGGTTTCGTCGAGCAGCCGGGCCGTACCCTCCGCGCTCACCGCGCCGTCCGCGACCCTGCCCCGCGCGTCGCACACGGTGACGACGACTCGGCTATTGTTGCGAAGGCGCTTGACCTTCCAGGAGTCGGACAGGGTCCAGATGAACAGCTCACCGCCGTCCACGGCGAACCAGACGGGCGTGGAGACGCCTGTCCCGTCCTTGCGGAATGTGGTCAGACTGACATAGCTCGCACCGGCGAAGTCCTCGGGAGTCACGCCGCGAGACTACTCGCGCTCGTACGCCGGCCGTCGCCCAGCTGGACGAGATCGAGAGCCCGCACCACCACCGCATCCAGCGGTCGCCGGCCAGCAGACAACGGGCAACGGACGGACAGAGGGGGTCAGGCGGCCGGCGCCAGGGCGCAGCGCACCATCAGGTCGTCCATCGACAGGCCGAGCACCCCGGCGAGCGCCGCCACGGTGAAGAACGCGGGGGTCGGGGCACGGCCCGTCTCGATCTTGCGCAGTGTCTCGGCGGAGATTCCGGCGGCCGCGGCCACGTCGACCATGCTGCGTTCGCCGCGCGCCCGGCGCAGCAACTGACCGAGCCGCTCGCCGCGTTCGCGCTCTTCGGGAGTGAGAGGGGTGCGCACCATGCCGGTATTCTAATGCCGGTATTCCAATACCGGTAGCGGTATAGTAATTGGCATGGTGGAGATCAAGACCGATACATCGATCGAGGCGATGCGCGTGGCGGGCCGGATCGTGGCCCAGGCACTCACGGCGGTCCGCGAGGCCGCGGCCGTCGGCGTCAGCCTCCGTGACCTGGACCGGACCGCCCGCGCGGTCCTCGCCGAAGCCGACGCAGGATCACCCTTCCTCGGCTACCGCCCGAACTGGGCGCCGACCCCCTTCCCCGCCGTCATCTGCACCTCCGTCAACGACGCGATCGTGCACGGCATCCCCGACGACCACCGGCTGCGCGACGGCGACCTGGTGAGCATCGACTGCGGCGCGATCCACGGCGGCTGGGTCGGCGACGCGGCCGTCAGCTTCACCGTCGGCCGCGCCCGCCCCGAGGACGTACGGCTGATCGCCACGGCCGAAGAGGCGCTTGACGCGGGCATCGCGGCCGCCACCGTCGGCAACCGCATCGGCGACATCGCGCACGCCATCGGCCAGGTGTGCCGCGCGGCGGGTTACGGCATCCCGGACGGATTCGGCGGCCACGGCGTGGGCCGCCACATGCACGAGGACCCGGGCGTGCCGAACGAGGGCCGCCCGGGTCGTGGCATGCCGTTGCGCCACGGCATGGTGCTGGCGATCGAGCCGATGGTGATCGAGGGCGGCAAGGACGGCCACTACACGGCGCGCGACGGCTGGACGATCCGTACGGCGGACGGCAGCCGGGCCTCGCACGCGGAGCACACGGTGGCGATCACGGACGACGGCCCCCGCATCCTGACGGCCCTCTAGGGATTGGCCCCCTCCTCGGGGGCGTCCCCGCCCTCGGGGATGTCCCCGCCCTCGAAGGTGTCCTCGTCGGCGCTCTGGTTCTGCCGTTGCACATCCTCGTTGTTCTGCACGAATTCCCTGGCCAGCGCGTCACCGAGAGTTACGGCTCCGCTGTGGCTCTCGATCGGCGACACCCGGGAGTTGGTGAACAGGATGTAGGTGACACCCGACTCGACGCCGCCGTACGTCGGGTCGGGATTGATGCCGAGCGCCTTCGCGGTGGCGTACGAGGCCTCGCCGATGATCCCGCCGGGGCCCATGTCGCCCACGACGGCGTACACGACACGGTTGTTGTAGATGACGGCGGCGACCGTGCCGCCCACGATGCCCGACGTGCGGTAGTTCCAGATCGAACTGGAGCTCGGCACCACGACGAACGGCAGCTTCTCGGAGTTCAGCTGCCGCCCGTCGGACTGCTGGAACGCTGTCGCACTCTGGAAGTACGCGTCCGTCGTCGAGTTGCACTTGGCGGTGGGCTGGCCGTCGCAGTCGATGTCCATGTCGGCCTTCCAGAACACCGCCCCGTTCTTCTTGCAGACGGGGACGTTCGCGGCCGTGCGGGCGCGGCCGCGGCGGAGGCCGTCGTCCGTGCGGTATTTGCCCTTCGATATCTGCGTGCAGCCCTTGACCTTGGCAAGCAGAGCGGCCGCGCCGACAGTGCCCTCCCTCACCGCGGAGTCCTCGGGAGCCTCGCCGCGCAGTTGCGGGCGGGCGGCGGCGTGGGTCGGTTCTATGGCCGCCGCGAGCAGGGCGGAACCGGCGGCCGCGGCGAGAGCGGCATGTCGTATGTGCACAAGGGAGCCTTTCTGTTCAGAAGTACGAAAAGGCTCCCTCGCTCACGGCCCCCGCGCGTCCGGTCAGCCGCCGTACGGGTTACCGAACGGATGTACGACCATTGCCGAACCCCCACCCCTGCGTACCTTTTCGGCCGCCGCCAGCCAACGTCCGTCGGGCAGTCGCTCAACGCCCGTCGCGGCGCCGATCTCCGGGTTCTGCCGGAACGCGTGACCGATGGCCTCCAGCTCGGCGCGCAGCGGGCTGTTCCACAGGGCGGGCTCAAGCTCCGTGGTCGTCTGGTTGCGCTGGCTCGCGCGCGGCGCGGCGATCGCCTCGACCAGCGGCAGACCCCGGTCCAGACGGCCCGTCAGCGTCTGGAGCACCGTCGTGATGATCGTCGCGCCACCCGGTGAGCCGACCGCCAGGAGCGGACGGCCGTGCTCGAGCACGATCGTCGGCGAGATGGACGAGCGCGGGCGCTTGCCCGGGCCCGGCAGATTCGGGTCGTGGACCGCCGGGTTGGCCGGGGCGAAGGAGAAGTCGGTCAGCTCGTTGTTGAGCAGGAAGCCGCGTCCCGGCACGGTGATGCCGCTGCCGCCGGTGGACTCGATCGTCAGGGTGTACGCGACGACGTTGCCCCACTTGTCGGCGGCCGTCAGATGGGTGGTGTTCTCGCCCTCGTACGTGGTGGGGGCGGCGGTACCCGATCCTCCGCACGCGGCGGGGCTGCTCGGGTCGCCCGGTGCGAGCGGGCTGGTGAGCACCGCGTCGTCCTTGATGAGGCAGCCGCGCGAGTCCGCGAACCGCTGCGACAGCAGCCCCTTCGTCGGCACGTCCTCGAAGGCCGGGTCGCCGACCCAGCGACCGCGGTCCGCGAAGGCGATCCGCCCGGCCTCGATGAAGCGGTGCAGATACTCCGCCTGGGTGGCCTTCGAGAGGTCGGTCCGCTCCAGGATGTTGAGCGCCTCGCCGACGCTCGTGCCGCCGGACGACGACGGCGCCATGCTGTACACGTCGAGGCCGCGGTAGGACACCTTGGTGGGCGCGCGCCGCACCGTCTCGTACGACCGCAGGTCCTTCGCCGTCAGATCGCCGGCCCGCACCTTGCGCGTCGTGCCCGCGGCCACGGGTGGTGTGCGGACGGTGCTGACGATGTCCTTGGCGATGTCGCCCCGGTACAGCGCGCCGACGCCCTTGCGGCCCAGTTCCTTGTATGTACGGGCCAGGTCCGGGTTCTTGAAGACCGAGCCGACCACCGGCAGCTGTCCACCCGGCAGGAAGAGCTTCGCGGTGTCCGGGAAGTCCGCGAAGCGCTCCTGGTTCGTCTGGGTCTGGGAGCGGAAGGTGGCGTCGACGGTGAAGCCGTCGCTCGCCAGGCGCTCGGCCGGCTTCAGCAGCTGCCGCAGTGGCCTGGAGCCCCATGCGTCGAGCGCCGTGTCCCATGTCGCCGGGGTGCCGGGTGTGCCGACGCCGAGACCGCTCGTCATGCCCTCCTCGAAGGGGATCGGCTTGCCGTTCTCCAGAAAGAGGGAGGCGTCGGCGGATCGGGGCGCGGTCTCGCGGCCGTCGATGGTGTGGACCGTACGGGACTTGGCGTCGTAGTAGACGAAGTAGCCGCCACCGCCGATGCCCGCCGAGTACGGCTCGGTGACCCCGAGGGCGGCCGCCGTCGCCACCGCCGCGTCCACGGCGTTGCCGCCGCGCCGCAGCACCTCGATCCCGGCGGCCGAGGCGTCCGCGTCGACGCTCGCGACCGCGCCGCCGTATCCGGCCGCCACCGGGGTCTTCACGGGCGCGGTGGCCGGCGGGGAGTGGGTGGGCGGCGCCGCCGCGCCGATCGATAGCACGGCCGCGGCAACGGCCAGAACCGACACATTCCGTGCGGCTGTACGACGCATCCGTACCTCCAGTCAACGTGCGTCCGCGCACTGTAACTTCACGGTCGCGCTCCCGTCAGGACTGCCTCGAACAATGGTCCGCAAACACCGCTACCATGCGCGCCCATGACTGACGACGTACGCAACATCGTGCTCGGCGTGGTGGCCGCCGGCCTCAGCGCCTCGCTCGGCTGGCTCGGCCGCACCTATCTGTGGCGGCGCCGGCTCCGGCGCAAACAGGCATTCTTCGGGCTGCCCGGAAACTCCGAATCGCTGCTCGTCGTCAATCGCGAGGCCGGCCGGGACGGCTCCGTGCACCGCTTCGACGTCTTCGCGCTGCTCGAACTCTCCGCGCTGATCAAGGACTGCGGGGCCAACGCGCAGATCGTCTGGCACGACATAGCCCAGCAGGGCTTCGGTGAGCGCACCGAGTTCTGTGTGGGCGGGCCGGTGTCGAATCGGCGGATGGCCGCGCACCTGCACTCGCTGCTGCCCGGTGTGAAGGTCAACACGGACCCGGAGCCGGGCCCGGACCAGGGCGCGTTCCAGATCGGCTCGGAGCCCTACCGCATGGAGCCGGGCATCGCGGAATATGTCCTGCTGGCACGGCTCACCGCGGGCCAGGACGCCCGGCCCGTCTTCCTCTTCTGCGGCCAGCGCGCCATCACCAACCAGGCGGCGACCCGCTATCTGGCCCGCCACCACGAGAAGCTCGCTCGCAAGCACGGCGCGAACTCCTTCTGTCTGCTGCTGAAGGTGGTCAACTCGCAGGCGTACGGCCCCGATGTGGTGGAGCTTGTCGCCGATGTGACCCGCATGGCGCAGACGCCGTTGCCTGCGGCGCGCCCCACACACCGCGCGTCGAGCTGAACGGTACTGGGCCGGAAATCAAGCCCGTCTGGGGGTCCCCCCGGACGAAGTCCGGGAGAGATTGAGGAAGCGGGGGAACCGGCACCGCTACGCCAAAGTCACCGGCAGCGACTTCACGCCGTTGATGAAGTTGGAGACCAGCCGCTTCGGCGGGCCCGCGGTCACCGGCGGCGGCAGCAGTTCCCGCGCCTCCCCGTACAGGACGCGCAGCTGGAGCCGGGCGAAGTGGGCGCCGAGGCACACATGCGGTCCGTCGCCGAAGGACACGTGCGGATTCGGCGAACGGTTCAGGTCGAGTCCGTACGGAGCCTCGAAGACCCGTTCGTCGTGGTTGGCGGAGGCGTGGAAGACGACGACCTTGTCTCCCGTACGGATCTGCTGCCCGGCCAGCTGGGTGTCCCGGGTCGCGGTCCGGCGGAAGCTGAGGACGGGTGGATGGCGACGCAGCAGCTCGTCGACGGCCCGGTCCAGGTCCGCCTCGCCCGCCCACAGCCTGCGCTGTTCGTCCGGATGCTGACCGAGCGTCAGAAAGCCGCCGGGGGCGGCGCTTCGCACGGTGTCGTTGCCGGCGACCGTCAGCAGGAAGAAGAACATCTCCAGCTCGGCGTCCGAGAGTTCCGACTGCGCGAGCGAGGTCATCACGTCGTCGGCGGGACTGCGTCTCTTGTACGCGGCGAGCTCCTGGGCGTACGTGAACATCTCCTGGAGCATGGCCGGCGAGCGGGGGTTGACGGGCCGGCCGTCGGGTCCGAGCACCGGCGGCTCGTCCGGGTCCTGGTAGGCGATGACGCGCTCGGTCCACTTCAGCAGCAGGCTCCGGTCGCTCGTGGGGACACCGAGCAGATCGGCGAGGTTGAGCAGGGCGTAGTCGTCCGTGACGGTGCTGACGAGATCGACGACGGGCCCCATGTCCCTGGTGGCGGCGAGGAGTTGACGGGCCCGGGCGCGGGCGGCCGCGGCGAATCGGTCGATGCGCCCGGGCGTGAAGGCGCGGCTGACCAGCCGGCGCAGCCGTCCGTGTTCTGGCGGGTCCTGGTTGAGCATCATGCGCCGGATGAAGGAGAGGTCGGCCGGGTCCGGATCGCGGATCTGGGTGGCCCCGAGGTGGGACGAGAACGTCTGCGAGTCCTTCAGGACGCGGACGACGTCGGCGTGCCGGGTGACCGCCCAGAAGCCGGGTCCGGCAGGCCAGCCCAGGACTTCGTACTCGTGCTGCCAGGCCACCGGGTGCATCTCGCGCAGCTCGCGGAAGGCGTCGTGGGGCAGGCCGGCGGCGTAGATCCGCGGGTCGAAGACATCCGGCACGCTCTGTTCGGGCCTCGTCATGCGGGCATTGTCTTACGCGAAGTCATCGCGGTGTCATACGCGGGCGCCCGCCCGTAGGAAGTCCTCGACGGTACGGATCAGCTGGAGCGGGGACTCGTCCATCGCGTGGTGTCCTGCGCACGCCAGCTCGGTCACCTCGCCGCGCCGGTAGCAGCGCAACCAGGTCTGCCGCATGAGCTCCGCGCTGATCGCGGGGTCGAGCGCCCCCGTCACCGCAAGCGCCGGGGTTTCGGAGCCCGCCACCTCGACGGTGAAGTCCTCACCGGCCCAGGAGTCCAGCCAGGCGCGCATGGCCACGGGCTCGCTGCGGGCCAGGGACCGGTCGACCATCCGGTCCAGCCAGGCGGCCGGCCGCACCGATCCGGTGGTGGTGTCGATGATGACGCGGCGGTTCTCCGGCTTCTCGGCGGCCGAGGCGAACAGCTCCCACTGCTCCGGCGGCATCTTCAGACCGCTCGCGGGCACCGGCGAGATACCGACCAGCCGCCGCACCCGGTGCGGCGCGGCGGCCAGAACGCGCTGGACTACCGCTGCGCCCATCGAGTGCCCCATGAGCGAGAAGGAGTCCCAGCCGAGCCGGTCGGCGAGCGCGAGAATGTCGGCGGCGCCCTCGCTCGTGGTGTACGCGCCAGGCGCGGCCATCGCCTCGCCGTAGCCGCGGAGATCGACGAAGAGGTAGCTGAAGTTCTCCCGGTCGAGGTCGGGCAGCGTCGCGGCGTAGGCGGCGCGGTCGGCGAGCCATCCGTGCACGGCGATGATCCGGTGGGGGCCCGATCCGTGCAGCGAATGGGGCAGGAGGAAGGGGGCCACGGCATCTCCGTTCGCCGGCACAGGCCTACCCCACCACGTTGGTGTCAACTGCCCCACCGAGCAAGTGCGAACAGGGGGCCTGCGGTTGCTCACTGGCGCGTTTCGACTGCGAAAGCGAGCGCTACCGGCGCGTATTGGCCAATGGCGCCGAGCAGTTCGGCCGGATCCGGATCACAAACCCCTGTCTCGAAACAGCGCCCGGCGCCGCGCGGGCCACCCCGCCCCTCGGCGCCGAGGTCGTGCGGGCGCGCCAACTGACGCGTTGTCCAACAATCGTTACCGTCGCGTAACTTACCGAGGAGTTACCTCAAGTAAGTCCATCCGGTTACCGTCGGGTCACTTTGTTGACACGAGTGAGGGGGACCCGTGGGACAGACGCGCAAGATTCTGCGCACGACCGCGATCGGTACCGTTTCCGCAGCGCTTCTCGCCGGACCGGCCGTCGGAGTGGCACCCGCCGCCCCGGCGGCCGCTCCCCGGACACAGACTCAATCCGCCGCTCCGGACGTACAGTTCGTCGACATCGAGGGCGACGGCGGCACCGTACTCAAGGCCAATGTCGTTACGCCCGCCGACGCGGACGGCACGCGGAAGTACCCCGTGATCGTGCTGCCCACGAGCTGGGGCCTGCCCCAGATCGAATACCTCACCCAGGCCAAGCAGCTCGCCGACTCGGGCTATGTCGTGGTGAGTTACAACGTCCGCGGCTTCTGGCAGTCCGGCGGCACCATCGAGGTGGCCGGTCCGCCGGACATCGCGGACGCGTCCAAGGTGATCGACTGGGCGCTGGCACACACCCCCGCCGACCCCGCCAAGGTAGGCATGGCCGGGATGTCGTACGGCGCGGGCATCTGTCTGCTGGCCGCCGGCCACGACAAGCGGATCAAGGCGGTCGCGGCGCTCAGCGGCTGGGCCGACCTCGTCGAGTCCATCTACAGCCGCCGTACCCAGCATGTGCAGGCAACGGCGATGCTCGCCGGAGTGGGGTACGTCACCGGCCGGCCGAGCGAGGAGTTCCAGCGGATCACGGCGGACTTCTTCTCCTCCGACGTCTCCAAGGAGCCGGGGCTGATCGCCTGGGGGAAGAAGCGCTCCCCCCTCACCTATCTGGACCGGATCAACGCCAACGGCGCCGCGATCATGCTCGGCAACGCCTGGGGCGACACGATCTTCCCGCCCAACCAGTACGCGGACTTCTACGAGAAGCTCACCGGCCCCAAGCGGCTGGAGTTCCGCCCCGGCGACCACGCCACGGCCGAGGGCACTGGCCTGCTCGGCCTACCCAACGACACCTGGACCAGCACCCGTCGCTGGCTCGACCACTACCTCAAGGGCGTCGACAACGGCGTCGAGCGCGAAGAGCCGGTCCGCATCAAGTCCCGCTCCACGGGTGCGTACGAGAGCTACCCCGACTGGAAGTCGGTCGCCGCGACCGAGCGCAAGATCAATCTGGACGGCACCAAGAAGATCTACGCCAACATCGACTCGGGCGCCAACGGCGGGGTCATCTTCCTCTCCAGCATGCTGGACCAGTTCGCCAAGCTGCCGCCCATGGCGTCGATCCCGCTGCTGCCGCGCCTCTTCGCCGCCGTCTGGAAGTCCGAGCGCTACGGCTCCGAGCAGCACGTCCGCGGCACCGCCAGGCTGCACACCACGCTCACCAGTACCAAGGAGAGCGGCACCCTCGTCGCGTACCTCTACGACGTGGGCCCGCTCGGCCTCGGCAAGCTGGTCAGCAATGCGCCGTACACCTTCCACGGCGAGACGCCCGGAAAGCCGTTCGCCGTCGACCTGGAGCTGTTCTCCACCTCCTACGACGTCCCGGCCGGCCACCGTCTCGCCCTGGTCGTGGACACTGTCGACCCGCTCTACATCGAGCACAACCCGACCGGCGCACAGCTGACCTTCTCCTCGTCCGCAGCCGACCCGTCATATCTGTCGGTCCCGCTGCGCAAGGAGTGATCACCGGCTGCTGCCGGGCGGGAATGGCTCTACGAGCTACTGCACACCCGGCAGCAGCGTCCCTGGATCGGCCGGGGCGAGCGCAGGTCTCGCGCATCCGGTGCCTCTTGTACGCCTCATAGGTTCTGCACCCCCCGATCGATCAACGGATCGACGACCATACAGTGCCCTACCCCCTCTTCGCTGTGTCGAGGTCAGCGCAAACTATCCAGTCCGATAAGGGGCTTCACACCCGACACGCAAAAAGGGGCATAAGCCGTATTAAGTACAGCTGGCCTGGTCAGGCCTCGGCGGCTTCTGCGTAGACCTGGGAGAGCTGGGGCGCTCCGTTGACCGCCCACTCCAGACCCGCCTCCACCACGCTGATCTCGCGGCCGGAGACGAGCCGCACCACCGGATGGCCACCTGGCCAGATGTGCCAGACCGCGCCGGGCACCGTCCGGACGATCACAGTGCCGAGGTAGAGACCCGCGTCATTGCCCAGCCACGGCAGCTCCTCGGGGTCGTCGCGCCAGCGCGGCGGCAACTGATCGAGGGCCGACAACGAGCCCGGGGAGTCGTCCAGTTCGAGCCCGGCCTGCCCCGCCCGGACACGCAGCAGCTCACACTCGGAGAGCAGCTCGGCGACAGCCGCGGCACGCTCCGGGTCGTACTCGGCGGCGGTGTCGTCCTCCTCCTGCTCGGCGCCGTGCCGCTTGAGCCAGTTGTCCAAGAAAGGGATGTTCATACCGCTCAGCCTCGCATCCCGGCCGCCGAACGCACCACAGGGCGCGCGTCAACCAACATCAGATGTCCAGATCCACAACGACCGGGGCGTGATCCGAGGCGCCCTTGCCCTTGCGCTCCTCACGGTCGACATAGCTGTCCTTGACCGCCGTGGCGAAGGGTTCGTTGCCGTAGACCAGGTCGATGCGCATGCCCTTGTTCTTCGGGAAGGACAGCTGGCGGTAGTCCCAGTATGTGAAGGGGCGGTCGTACTTGAGGGGGCGGGGCACCACGTCGGACAGACCGGCCCCGCGCAGCGCCTCCAGCGCCGCCCGCTCGGTCGGGGTGACATGGGTCAGCCCCTCGAAGAACGACGGGTCCCACACATCGTCGTCGGTGGGTGCGATGTTGAAGTCGCCGAGGACAGCGAACGGGCGGTCGCCCGCCGCGTCCTCGGCGACCGAGCGCTGGAGCGCTGCCAGCCAGCTCAGCTTGTAGGCATAGTGCGCATGGGCGACCTCGCGGCCGTTGGGCACATAGACCGACCAGACCCGGACCGGGCCGCAGGTCGCGGAGATCGCCCGCGGCTCCAGCGCGCCCTCGTACTCCGGGCCGCCCGGCAGGCCCTTGACCACGTCGTCGAGGCCGGCCTTGGAGATCAGAGCCACGCCGTTCCACCTGCCGGAGGCGTGGATCGCGGATTCGTAGCCGCGCTCGCGCAGCTCGTCGGCCGGGAACTGCTCCTCGGTGCACTTGGTCTCCTGGAGGCACAGCACGTCCGTGCCGGTGCTCTCCAGCCAGGCCAGCAACCGGGGCAGCCGAGCGGTGATCGAATTGACGTTCCAGGTGGCAATGCGCATGGGGAGAAGACTATCCGCGGGGTCTGACAGTCACGGATGCGGCCGTCATACGTCAGTGCCCTCGCCCGGGGTCAGCCGGTCGTGCCCGGCGCCGCCGAGCGCGCCGATCTGCCTGTCGTAGATCGGCCGGGCGAGATCGGTGAGCAGGGCGTCGTGGATGTCGATGGCGCGCCGCGGCTTCACCTCTCGTACGTAGTCGATGACCTCGGAGATCTTGTTCCAGGGCGCGTGCACGGGGAGCATCAGCGTCTCGACCGGGTGGTCGGGGACGGTGAGGGCGTCGCCGGGGTGGAAGACGGAACCGTCCACCAGATAGCCGACGTTGGTGATCCGGGGGATGTCCGGGTGGATCACCGCGTGCAGTTCGCCGTGGACCTGGACGTCGAAGCCGGCCGCGCTGAACGTGTCGCCGTGGCCGACGGTGTGGACGCGGCCGGGGAACGCCGCCGAGATCTTCTCGGCGACGCTCCGCAGGGTCCAGATCCCGGCGGCCGGGTTGGCTTCGAGCGCCGCCCGCAGCCGGTCCTCGTTGAAGTGGTCGAGATGCTCGTGCGTCACCAGGATGACGTCCGCACCGACGGCGGCATCCTCCTCGCTGAAGGTGCCGGGATCGATGACGAGCGTCTGCCCGTCCTTCTCGAGACGGATGCAGGCGTGCTTCCTCTTCGTGAGCCTCATGCCCCCATCCTGCTACGGGGGGCCCGTCCGGCGGGGTCAGGCCCTGGGGTTGGTCTCCTCCTGGATGACGGCCTGGGCGACCCTGAAGGCTGCGTTCGCCGCGGGGACCCCGCAGTAGACGGCCGTGTGGATCAGGACTTCCTTGATCTCGGCGGGCGTCAGTCCGTTGCGCAGGGCCGCGCGGGTGTGGAAGGCCAGCTCGTCCAGGTGTCCGGCCGCCACCAGCGCGGTCAGTGTCACCACGCTGCGGGTGCGTCTGTCGAGGCCCTCGCGGGTCCAGACCTCGCCCCAGGCATAGCGGGTGATCAGCTCCTGGAAGTCGCCGGTGAAGTCGTCGGCCGCGGCAGTCGCCCGGTCCACATGCGCGTCGCCGAGGACCTCGCGCCGCACCTTCATCCCCGCCGCATACGGATCCGGGCGTCCCTGCTGTACCGCTTCGGGCTGTACGGGCGAGGCCGGGGCGATCTCGGCGAGCGGCCCCGCCGGGGCGGAGACGGCGGGCGCGACACCCCGGTCGGGGATCGCGGTGAGACCGGTGGCCGGGTCGGATGCCGTCTGCCAGGCGGTGGAGAAGTGGCGTACAAGAAGGTCGGTGACCGCGGCGGGCTGCTCGACGGGTGCGAGGTGGGAGGCGCCCGGCACCAGCGCCAGCCTGGCATCGGGTATGCCGGCCACCAGGGTGCGGGCCTCGGCGGGCCCGGTGACCTGGTCCTCGGAGCCGACCAGGACGAGGGTGGGCACACCGATCCTGCCCAGTTCGGCGCGTACGTCGAAGGCAGCGAGTGCCTCGCAGGCGGCGATGTAGCAGCCCGGGTCGGTGGTGCGCACCATCTGGACGGCCCACTCGACGATCGCGGGCTGAGCGGCGGCGAAGCCCTGGGTGAACCAGCGCTCGGGCGCGCTGCGTGCCATCGGGTCCAGGCCGTTGGTGCGGACGATCACGCCGCGCTGACGGAACTCGTCGGCGGTCCCGAACCGCGGCGACGCGGCGACCAGGGCGAGGGAGGCCATCCGGTGCGGATGGCGCAGCGCCAGCTCGATGCCGATCGCGCCGCCGATGGAACAGCCCACATAGCCGAAGCGCTGGATGCCCAGCTCGTCGAGGACCCCCAGCAGCCGGTCGGCGAGCTCGGCAACGGCGGATGCGGGGTGGGCCGGGGCACCGCCGTGGCCCGGCAGATCGAAGCGGAACACCCGCCACTGCCGGGACAGTTCGGCGATCTGGCGGTCCCACATGTGCCATGTAGTGCCGAGGGAGGGTCCCAAGATCAGGACCGGTGCGTCTTCTGGCCCGTCAAAGCGGTATTGCAGGGTCTCAGCCGTCGTCTCACTCACCTGCTCACGCTCCCACATCTCACAGCTGCCCCTATAGCGGGGTTCGTGACTGTGGGGGCCTGACCGGATGGAAGACCTCGCGGACAAGCGCGGCCCAGTCGGCAGTGCCGGGACGCCTCGGGGTTGCCGGTGCCGGCAGCCCGGAGAACTCCCGTCACCACAGGTCACAGCACCTCTCCGTCGTCAAGGCACCCGCAGGCGGTCACCCGTCGGTGGATCTACCTTCAAAGCTTGAGCACAAATTCCACACATCCCCCTCTCCAGACGGGCCCCGATGGTCTAGATTGACCGTGCTTTCGCTTCAGATGCTTGGACACGAGGCGACAAATAATGATCTATAGGTCCGGCGCTACGGACAGCCAGCAGCCGCGTCACATGCGAGTCCGCTGCCGCCTGGGTGGGGTGTTCACGTAGCGCCGCAATAGCCGGTATGTCATTCGCGGGGGGCGGGGGCCTCCCGGAGGGAGGAACGGCGCGGCGCGGGGGGCGGTGCCTCCCGAGGTGAGGAACAGTGCGGGGGGCGGGGGCCTCCCGGGGGGAGGAACCGTGTGGAGCAAACACGTCGAGCCCACTGGCGCCCTGGGGGGGGCTGTGCAGCAGGGGGAATTAGTCGACCCGTTTCCATCGGCGCGCGGGCGTCTGGAGAAACGGGCAATCAGCCGGCCCGCGATCGACTGGGAGCAGCGGTACCGCCGTACCGTGATCACCAGCGATACGTTGGCCACCGCCTTCGTGGTGGCGGCGATCGGCGGCTTCTTCGGGGTCCGGGATGCGGCCAACTGGCACGAGAAGTGGAGAATTCTCGCCTTCGGCACCGAACTGCTGGTGCTGGGAGCGCTTGCGGTGAGCCGGTCGTGGGCTCCGGCGGTGCTCGGCCAGGGCGCCGAGGAATTCCGCCGGCTCGGACGCTCACTGTTCACGGCGGCCGTCGTACTGGCGCTCGGCGGGATCGCCCTCACCTCGCGCAACATCAAGCTCTGGATCTTCGTCGCGATCCCGGCGATCGCGCTCATCACCATGACCGAGCGGTATCTGCTGCGCCTCTGGCTGCATAAACAGCGGAAAGAGGGACGGTGCCTGCGCCCGGTGCTCGCTGCCGGGAGCCCGGCCACCGTGCGCGACCTGATCACCCGAACCCGCAAGTTCCCGCACCTCGGCTGGCGGGTGGAGGCGGTGTGCACGCCGGACGGTCTCGGGCTCGACAGTGACCAACTGGACGGAGTGCCGGTCGTCGGCCGACTGGCCGACGTCGCGGGCCACGTCTGCCGCGACGGCTACCGTGTCGTCGCGGTCACACCGGACCCGCACTGGTCACCGGAACGGCTGCAGCGGCTGGCCTGGAACCTCGAAGGCAGCGATGCCGAGATGGTCGTGGCCCCCGTGCTGATGGAGGTGGCCGGCCCGCGGCTGCACGTCGACGCGGTGCTCGGGATCCCGCTGCTGCGGGTCAGCATGCCGACCTTCACCGGGGGCCGCCGGGCGGTCAAAGAGGTCGTCGACCGGATGGGCGCGGCGGTCCTGCTGATGCTGTTCGCGCCGCTGATGGTGCTCGTCGGGCTGCTCGTGCTGGTGGACAGTCGGGGTGGGACGGTCTACCGCCAGCGCAGGGTCGGCAAGGACGGCCGTGAGTTCACCATTTTCAAGTTCCGCACCATGGTCGCCGGGGCCGACGGGGCACGTGCCGAGCTGGCCGACCGCAACGAGGGCGCCGGCCTGCTGTTCAAGCTCCGCCGGGATCCGCGGGTGACCCGGGTGGGAGCGGTGCTGCGCCGGTACTCGATCGACGAGCTCCCGCAGCTTTTCAACGTGCTCACCGGCTCGATGTCGCTCGTCGGTCCGCGGCCTCCGTTACCGGAGGAGTCCGCTGCGTACGGCCCGGACATCCGGCGGCGGCTGCTGGTCAAGCCCGGGCTCACCGGCCTGTGGCAGATCAGCGGACGCAGCGACCTGCCGTGGGAGGAGGCGGTCCGGCTGGACCTGCGGTACGTGGAGGACTGGTCGCTCGCCCTTGACACAGTGATTTTGTGGAAGACGCTGCGTGCGGTGCTTCAGGGACAGGGGGCCTACTGATGCGCGGGGGGCGTCGTCCGGTCGGCGCGCGGATGGCAGGCCAAAAGGGCCTGCCTGGGGAGAGGAACGGGTCATGAGGGTCAGCGTCCTGGGGCTCGGCTACGTGGGCTGCGTGTCGGCCGCGTGCCTGGCCAGCCTGGGTCACGAGGTCATCGGGGTGGACGTGAACCAGGTGAAGGTCGACCTGGTCAACGACGGCAAGGCCCCGGTGGTCGAGGAGCGGATCGGCGAGCTCATCGCCGAGGTCGTGCGGGCCGGAGCGTTACGCGCTACTGGCGACGTCCGCGAGGCGATCATGGGCAGCGAGGTGTCGCTGGTCTGCGTGGGCACGCCGTCGGAGCCCAACGGCAGCCTGTGCACCACGTACCTGGAGCGGGTCACCGAGCAGATCGGTGCCGCGGTGGCTGAGCGGGGTGGGCGGCAGACCGTCGTGTTCCGCAGCACCATGCTCCCGGGCACCTGCCTGAACCTGCTGGTACCGATCCTGGAGAAGTACGTCGGCGGCACGGCCGGGGTGGACTTCGGGGTCGCGGTCAACCCGGAGTTCCTGCGCGAGGGCACGAGCGTGCGGGACTTCTTCGACCCGCCCAAGACCGTCATCGGCGAGCTCGACCCGGCAAGCGGCGACGTGGTGGCGGCGCTGTACGACGGATTGCCCGGCGAGGTGTTCCGGGTGCCCATCCCGACGGCCGAGGCGATCAAATACGCGGACAACGCGTTCCACGGCCTCAAGATCGGCTTCGCGAACGAGCTCGGCGCGGTGTGCCAGGCGCTCGGGGTGGACTCGCACCAGGTGATCGACGTGTTCCTGGCCGACCGCAAGCTGAACATCAGCCCCGCCTACCTGCGCCCCGGCTTCGCCTTCGGTGGCTCCTGCCTGCCCAAGGACTTGCGCAGCCTGGTCCACGCGGCGCGGCGGGCCGACATCTCGGTGCCCATCCTCGCCCATGTGCTGCCCTCCAACGCCGAACATCTGCAGCGCGCGGTGGAGTTGGTCGAGCGCACCGGCAAGCGTCGGGTGGGCATGTTCGGGCTGTCCTTCAAACCCGGCACCGACGACCTCCGCGAAAGCCCGCTCGTCGAGCTGGCGGAGAGGCTCTTCGGCAAGGGGTACGACCTGCGGATCTACGACCCCAACGTGAACCTCTCCCGGCTGCTCGGCGCGAACCGCGAGTACATCGAGACCCGGCTGCCGCACCTCGCGCAGCTGCTGGCGAACTCTGTCGGCGAGGTGCTCGAGCATGCCGAGGTGTGCCTGGTCGGGACCAGGGATCCGGCCGTGGTGTCGGCGCTGCCCCATGGCGACGGCCCGGTGATCGTCGACCTCATCCACCTTCCCGACGCCGAGGCGCGCCGGGCCGAACCGGGGTACGTGGGCCTTGCTTGGTGACATAACCAGCGGCGACCGGCCGGACCGGCGCGCGCTGATTCTGGTGGAGAACCTGTCGGTGCCGTTCGACCGGCGGGTGTGGCAGGAGTGCACGACGCTGCGCGACGCGGGCTGGACGGTGCACGTCATCTGTCCCCGGGGGGAGAAGCGGGACACGGAGCCGGAGGCGGAGATCGACGGGGTGCGCATCCACCGCTACCCGTTGCGCGCGGCGACCGGAGGGCCGGCCGGCTACCTCCGGGAGTACGGATCGGCGTTGTGGCACACGCTCCGGCTGGCCCGCAAGGTCGGCCCGGTCGACGTGGTCCACGCCTGCAATCCGCCAGACCTGCTGTTCCTGCCGGCACTGTGGCTGAAGCGGCGCGGGGCGCGGTTCGTCTTCGACCAGCACGACCTGGTACCCGAGCTGTACCTCTCCCGGTTCGACCGCGGCGAAGATCTGCTCTACCGCGCCGTGTGCGCGCTGGAACGGCGGACCTACCGGGCCGCGGACGTCGTGCTCGCCACGAACGAGAGCTACCGGGACGTCGCGCTGCGCCGTGGCGGGCAGCGGCCGGAAGACGTCTTCGTGGTGCGCAGCGCGCCCGACACCAACCGGTTCCAGCCGGTACCGCCCGAGCCGGAGCTGAAGCGCGGCAAGCCCCATCTGCTGTGCTACCTCGGCGTCATGGGCCCCCAGGACGGCGTCGACTACGCCTTGCGGGCCCTCGCGAAGCTGCGCGACGAGTTCGGGCGGACCGACTGGCATGCGGTGTTCGTCGGCGGCGGCGACACCTTCGACGCGATGGTCGAGCTGTCCCGGCGGCTCGGGCTCTCGGAGCAGGTGCAGTTCACCGGGCGCATCCCGGACGCCGACCTGGCGCGCTACCTGTCCACCGCGGACGTGTGCCTCTCCCCCGACCCGCACAATCCGCTCAACGACGTGTCGACCATGAACAAGGTCCTGGAGTACATGGTGATGGGACGGCCGATCGTCTCGTTCGACCTCCGGGAGGCGCGGGTCTCCGCCGGCGACGCCGCCGTCTACGCACCCGCCAACGACGAGGCCGAGTTCGCCAAGCTCATCGCGCTGCTCCTGGACGACCCGGAGAAGCGGGCCCGCATGGGCAAGATCGGCGAGGAACGGATCAACGGGCCGCTCGCCTGGCGGAACTCCCAGCAATCGCTGCTCGCCGCCTACGCCGCTGCCTGCCGGGACCACGCCCCGGTGTCGGCGGGCGCCCGGTCCGCACAGGGAAGAGGCCGCGCCGTTGAGCGATGACACGATCCGCCTGGTCACGATCGGGCGGATTATCCGTCGGCGGTGGCGGCTTCTCGCCGTCCTCACCGTGGTGGGCGCGCTCGTCGGCTACGGCACCTCGGCGCTGTTCCCGCCGCGTTACACGGCGTCGGCATCGGTCCTGCTGCCGGGGCAGTGGGACGAGCGCGGGCTGCTGACTCAGGTGGACATAGCGACCAGTTCGGCGGTGGTCGACCGCGCGGCTGCCACACTCGGCTGGACCGGGGTCAGCGGCAGCGAGCTGCGGGATCGGGTGAGCGCCAAGGCCGCCGACGGGAACATCATCAAGATCTCGGGTACGGCTGACACCCCGCAGCGCGCACAGCAACTCTCCGACCAGGTGGCCCGGCAGTTCGTCGCCTTCGCCGCGCGGATCGGAGGCGACAACAGCGACCCCGAAGCGGCGGCGCGGCCCGAGGCACTGCGGCAGATGGTGGTCCAGACCAGCCGCCGCATCACCGAGCTGGCCGATGCAGCCGATCCGGGGCAGACCGTGGAGAGCGTGCAGGCCCGCACCGAGCTCGCGAAGCTGCGCACCGCGCTGCAGGAGGCCATCACCAAGCTGGACCAGGCCGATCCGGCTGCCAACAAGGCCAACATGGTCGTCATGGGGCCGGCTGCCCGGCCGGCCGGCGAGGCACCGCCGACGAGGACGCAGCTCATCGTCGCCGGGGCGCTGCTGTTCTTCCTGCTCGCGGTCATCGGCCATCTCACCGCCGCACGGATGAGTCGCCGACTGCGCACCGAACCGGAGATTGCCGCGGCGCTGGGCTCGGCACTCCTTGGCAGCGTCGACGTACCCGGTGAACAGCCCGCGCGCCGGCCTGAAGACCGTGGCCGGGCCCGGATCCGCCGGCTGCTGGGCCTCGACGTCCGGTGGGACCTGCCGACCCCGCAGACCTCCGGCGACGAGGCCGGCAGGCAGATCCGCTACCGGCGGGTGTGCGCCCGCCTGCGCGAGCAACTGCCGTCCCCCCGACCGCTGCTGGTCGTCGTCCCGGACGGCGACGAGATCGCCCGCCGGGCCGCCGGGCAGCTCGCCGCCGAGGCCGAGACCGACCCTTCCCCAAGCTCTTCGAGCAGGGGATACCCCATGCTGCGGGTGGTGGAGGTTTCGGTGTCCCAGCCGATGGTGCCGGACCGTGACAACGAGTCCGGTGCCCTCGTCGTGGTCAGCGCGGGCAACTGGACCGCAGAGGAACTCGCCGGCATCGCCGAGGCGTGTGCGGACGCCCAGCACGAGGTCATCGGCATCGTCCTCGCCGGCACGGTCCGGGCCCGTCCGACGCGGTCTGCCGGCCCGTCTCGGGATGCCGCCACGCCGGCGCTCGCGGTCGGCAACAACGCGACGGGAGGTTCCGGATGACGACGAGTACGACCGCGGAATCATCGGGGGCCGCTCCCCTGCTGGACCTGCAAGCGCTGGTGGTGGCGGTGCGGAGGCGGCGCCGCCTCTGGTGCGCCATGGCGCTGCTGGGACTGCTCGCCGGCGCGGCGGTGGCGGTGCTGCTGCCGCCGCCGCCGACCGCGGTGACCAAGGTGCTGGTCGCGCATCAGCAGGACCAGCCGAACGACCCCGGAACTCTGATCCGCACCGACGTCGCGCTGCTGCACACCACGCGGATCGCCGACAAGGCCCTGCAGTCCCTCAAGTCCCCGGAAAAGCCGGAGGACTTCATGCAGGACTACGGGGGTATCGGCGTGACCAACAACCTGCTGCAGATCAATGTGACGGGTGACAGCGACGCGGAAGCGGTGGCCCGCGCCAAGGCGCTGGCCGATGCGTTCGTCGCGGACCATGTGAAGCGGATACAACAAGCCGCGGACGCCGAAGCCAAGACTCTGCTCGCCCAGCGTGACCGCATGCGCGACGAACTCGCCCAGGTCAACAAGACGATCGGAGAGGGAACGCGGCAGAGCGGACCGAAGGCGTCGGCGGACATGGAGTCGCTCTTCGCCCGCCGGGCCGAACTCACCTCGCGGATCACCGATTTCGGCCAGCGCGCCGCGGAGGCGCGCATCGGCACGCCCCAACTCATCGCCGGCACACAGATCGTGGACGCCCCGCGCGCGGTGCGGCACTCTCTGCCCAAGACCGCTGTCACCAACGCCGCGATCGGGTTCGTCCTCGGGCTCGTCCTCGGACTCGCGGTGGCCGCGGTCGGCACGGTGGTGGCGGACCGCCCCGTGCTGCGCCGGGAGATCGCGGCGAACCTCGGCGCCTCGGTCATCGCGGAGCTGCCCCGCCGGTCGGCCAGGCTGTGGCAGCGCCGACGGATCCGGGCGGCACGCACACGGCTCACCGCGTCCCTGGCCCGCATCGTGCGCGGCTCCGCGGAACCGCTGTCGCTGCTGGAACTGGGCTGTGCACGCAGCACGAGCGTCATCGCCCTGGACGTCGCCGCGGCACTGGCGGCGGACGAGCCGGTGGTCATCATCGATGCTCTGCCCGGCCAGCAGCTCGCGGGCCGCCGCCCAAAGCCGGGAGATCCCACCGTGGTCAGCGGCGAGCAGGCCGCGACCGTGTCGCAGCAGCAGCGCCGGCTCGGCGTCGGCTCGGTGGCGCCCGGCGCGGCGTGGACCGACCTCCAGTACCTCGGTACCCAGACCGTGCTCGTCGTGCGTGCCGGGCACGGCAGCGCCGCATGGCTGCACACCGTGGCGCGGCAGCTCGCGGACCTGCGCATTCCGGTGATCGGGGTGGTGCTGATCGACCCCGATCCGCGGGACCGGACCGACGGCACGCTGTGGGACGGGCTGCACACCGCGCTGCGCGGCCACAACGAGCGGCTGGCCCGGCAGAGCGGGACCGGCAGGCGGCGCACGGAGCGGCAGCCGATGTGGGCCGCACGGGTCCCGGACAGCGACCAGGAGGCACGGTAGGACATGTGTGGCATCGCAGGCACTTACCGATGGCCGGACGGGAAGGCCGTGACCGACCGGCTCACCGACACCCTCGCCCACCGCGGTCCGGACGGGGCGGGCCGGTACAGCCACTCCGTCGGTGACGGCGAGGTGCACCTCGGGCACCGTCGGCTGGCCATCATCGACCTGTCCGAGACCGGCGCCCAGCCGATGGTCTCGGGCGGCCTCGTCCTGACGTACAACGGGGAGCTGTACAACGCGCCCGAGTTACGTGCCGAACTGGCAGCCGCCGGGGTGCGCTTCCGCGGTACCTCCGACACCGAGGTGCTGCTGGAGGCCTGGCGGCGCTGGGGCACGGACTGCCTGCCCCGGCTGCGCGGCATGTTCGCGTTCGGGATCTTCGACGAGCGAACCGGTGACCTGGTGCTCGCCCGCGACCAACTCGGCATCAAGCCGCTGTTCCTGCTCCGGCGCGGTGAGGGCCTGGTGTTCGCCTCCGAGCTCAAGGCGCTCGCCGCCGCCACCGGCGGATCGCTGCAGGTGGACGAGGCGGCGCTGGTGGCGTCACTGCTGTACTACTGGGTGCCGGACTCACGGTGCGCGTTCCGCGAGGCGGAGAAGCTGCCGCCGGGGAGCTGGCTGCGGTGCCGGCCCGACGGCCGGGTGGAGCGCGGCAGGTACTGGCATCTGAAGGACGTCGCCGCCGAGGGCCGGGAGCGGGCCCGGGGCGGCGAGCAGCCGGACCTGGCCGCCATCGTCGAGGAGTCGACTCGCCGCCACCTGCTCTCCGACGTACCCGTGGCGACCTTCCTCTCCGGCGGCCTCGACTCCAGCTACCTGACCGCGCTGGCCGCCCGCGACCAACCCGGGATCTCCGCCTACACGATCGGGTTCCGCGCCGAGGACGCCAAGTTCGAGGCGATGCCGGACGACCTTCGCTACGCCCGGCAGGTGGCCGAGCGGTTCGGCGTCGACCTGCACGAGATCGAGATCGCTCCGAACGTGCTCGACCTGCTGCCGCAGATGACGTACCACCTGGACGAGCCGATCGGCGACCCCGCCGCGATCAACACTTTCCTGATCTGCCAGGCCGCCCGGGATGCCGGGGTCAAGGTGATGCTCTCGGGGATGGGTGCCGACGAGCTGTTCGCCGGTTACCGCAAGCACCTGGCCAACCTCCTTGCACTGCGCTACCAGCGCATCCCGCGGCCCCTGCGGCGCGGGGTGTCCCGGGCCGTGGACCGGCTGCCGGTCGCCACGGCCCGCCGGGGGTACCGGTCGGTGCGCTTCGCGAAGCGGTTCCTCTCCTTCGCCGATCTGCCGGAGGAGACCGCGTTCCGGCGCAGCTACACCATGTACGACCAGGACGAGCTGCTCGCCCTGGTCAATCCGGACTTGGCCGGGACGGTCGGGGACGTGCTGACCGAGCATGCGGACATCTACCAGGACAACGACCTCGACGACTTCGTCAACCGCATGTGCCTGGGCGACGCCCGGATGTTCCTGCCGGGCCTGAACCTCACGTACACGGACCGGTCGAGCATGGCCGCGTCGACCGAGGTGCGGGTGCCGTACGTGGACGTCGAGGTGGTCAAGGCGGCGTTCGCCGTGCCCGGCGATCGCAAGATCGTCGGACGACAGGGCAAGGCCGTCCTCAAGGAGGCGGCCACCTCGATCCTGCCCCGGGAGATCGTGTATCGGCCCAAGGGCCTGTTCAGCGCCCCGCTGCGCGCCTGGATGAGCCGGGATCTGGCACCGCTGGTGCGCGAGGTGGTGCACGACGGCGTGCTCGTCAACTCCGGGTTCCTGCGCCGCGACGCGCTGGCGCGCATGGTCGCCGAGGACGCTGCCGGGCAGCGGGACTTCTCCAAGCATCTCTGGCATGTGCTGACCCTCGAGTACTGGTACCGCGACGCGACCTCCGGGTCCGGCCGGAGCGCTCGCTCGGCGGCGTAGAAGACGGCGTAGAAACAAGGGGACTCTGTGAAGCAGGTTGTGCAGAACTACAAGAGCGGCGAGCTGGCGGTGCTCGACGTGCCGGTGCCGGGGTGCAAGCCGGGCGGTGTGCTGGTCCGCACCGCCTACTCGCTGATATCCACGGGGACCGAGCTCATGAAGGTGTCCGAGGCCGGCATGTCGATGCTGGGCAAGGCCCGCTCCCGTCCCGATCAGGTGGCCAAGGTCATGCAGAGCGTGGCCACCAACGGGGTGCCCGCCACCTACCGCAAGGTGATGGGCAAGCTGGACTCCTACACGCCGCTGGGCTACTCGCTGTGCGGGGTGGTCGAGCAGGTCGGCGCCGGGATCGACGATGCGAAGGTCGGCGACCTCGTGGCCTGCGCCGGCAACGAGCACGCGTTGCACGCCGAGCTGAACTGGGTGCCGAAGAACCTCTACGCCCCGGTGCCGGACGGCCTCGCGCCGCGGCACGCGGCCTTCGGCACCGTCGGGTCGATCGCGATGCAGGGCGTGCGCCGCGGCGAGCCGCAACTCGGCGACGTGGCGCTGGTCATCGGCCTCGGGCTGATCGGGCAGTTGGTGGTGCAGCTCCTCGCCGCTTCGGGGGTCCGCGTCGTCGGGGTCGACCCCGACCCGGTGCGCTGCGAGCTCGCCGAGGGCCTGGGCGCCGCGGCCTGCGGCGATCCCGAGTCCGCGGCCGTGGAAGCCGCAGTCGCCGAACTCACCGGCGGTCACGGCGTGGACCAGGTGTACCTGGCCGCCGGCGGCGGCAGCAACCAGCCCGTCGAGCTGGCCGCCCGGTTGTGCCGGGATCGTGGCCGGGTCGTCGACATCGGCAAGTGCCGCCTGGACCTGCCGTGGAACGCGTACTACGAGAAGGAGCTCGACGTCCGGTTCTCGCGCAGTTACGGTCCCGGGCGCTACGACCCGGAGTACGAGCTCGAGGGGCGGGACTACCCGATCGGCTACGTGCGCTGGACCGAGCGCCGCAACCTGGCGTGCTTCCTCGATCTCCTCGCCCGCGGCAGCGTCGACGTGGAGCCCCTGGTCTCCCACATCGCCGACTTCGACGACGCCGTCGAGACGTACCAGAGCCTGAAGGACGGCGACCTGAAGGCCGTGGCCGTGCTGTTCCGGTACCCCGAGCAGAAGGAGGAAGCGGGGGAAGCGGAGGCCCCGGCGGTCGCAGTGCCCGCGGTGCGACGCAGCGGCAAAGCGTCCACCCCGGCCCGGTCCGCCCAGGCACCGGTGCGGTTGGCGTTCGTCGGCGCGGGAAACTACGCGACGTCGATGCTGCTGCCGCACCTGGCACAGCGCGACGGCGTCGAGTTGTCCACGGTCGTCACCACGACGGCGCTGTCCGCGGCCAACGCCAAGCGGAAGTTCGGCTTCGCCGAGGCGACCACCGATCTCGACGCCGTACTCGGCGACAAGTCCATCGACGCGGTGTTCGTGGTCACCCGCCACAGCTCGCACGCCGAACTGACCCGAAGGGCGCTGCTGGCCGGCAAGGCGGTGTTCGTGGAGAAGCCCCTGGCGCTCACCGAGGACGACCTGGCCGGTGTGCTCGCGGCGGTGGAGGAGTCCGGCAACGACCGGCTGCAGGTGGGCTTCAACCGCCGGTTCGCGCCGCTGTTGCAGGAGGCCAGGAAGCGGTTCGGCGCCCGGACCGGTCCGGCGAGCCTGCGCTACCTGGTCAACGCGGGCCGGCTGCAGCACGGCAGCTGGTACCTCCAACAGGGCACCGAGGGCTCGCGCTTCGCCGGCGAGGGCGGACACTTCATCGACACGGCGAGCTGGCTGCTCGAGGCCGACCCGGTCTCGGTGTACGCGACCGCCACGGCCGGCAACGAGGACCTGCAGGTCGTGCTGCACTACCCGGACGGGTCCACCGCCACCATCAGCTACGTCACCACCGGCGCGCCCAGCTTCCCCAAGGAGACGCTGGACCTCGTCGCGGACGGCAAGGTGCTGCGGCTCGACGACTTCGTCCGTGCCTCGGTATACGGCCGCAAGCGGTGGGTCAGTTCGCGGCTGCCCAAGGCCCGGGACAAGGGCCAGTCCGCCGAGCTGGCCGCGTTCATCAAGGCCGTGCGGACCGGCGGGCCGATGCCGGTGCCGCTGGAGTCGCTGGTCGCCACCACCGCGGCCACCCTCGCCGTACAAGCAGGCCTGGCCGGCGGCGCGCCGGTGACGCTGGCGAGGGCACGATGACCATGAGCGCGGGCTGGTACCTGCGGCGGTTGTCCCGGATGGGACCGCGGGAGGTCGGCGGCCGGGTGGGCGACGCGGTGCGCAGGCGGCGGTGGCGGTCGGCGCCGCCGGACTGCCCGAGCGTGAACGGCGCCCGGTTCACCGCGGTACTGCCCGCCGGGACGATCGCCGCAGTGCCGCCGGACGCAGCGAAACGGCTCATCGCCGAGGCGGACCGGCTGATGGCCGGGCACGCCGAGTACTTCGGGGTGGACCGCGACGACATGGTCAACCCCGACTGGTGGTACGACCCGAAGACCGGGCGCCGGGCTCCGTGGGGGTACGCCTTCGACGTGCCGTACCGGAACGAGGACGCGGTCGGGGACATCAAGCAGATCTGGGAGCCGTCCCGGCATCAGTACCTCACCGTGCTCGCCGCCGCCTACGCGATCACCGGGAACGAGCGGTACGCCGAGCGGGTGGCCGAGCACCTGCGGTTGTGGTGGGCGGCCAACGCGCCGCTGCGCGGAGTGCACTGGGTCAGCGGCATCGAGCTGGGCATCAGGCTGCTGTCCTGGGTGTGGATCCGCCGGCTGCTCGACGGCTGGCCGGGCGCGGCCGGGCTGTTCGAGGACAACCCGGTGGCGCTGAACCAGATCTGGCACCACCAGCGCTGGCTGGCCGCCTTCCCCAGCCGGGGGTCCTCTGCGAACAACCACGTCATCGCCGAGGCCGCCGGGCAGTTCGCCGCAGCCTGCGCGTTCGGCTGGTTCCCCTCCTCGGCGCGTTGGCGAGCCGGCGCGCTGCGCTCGCTGGAGCGGCAGCTGCGCGGCAACACCTTCCACTCGGGCCTCAACCGCGAGTTGGCCACCGAGTATCACGGACTCGTGCTGGAGCTCGGCCTGGCCGCGGTGGCCGAGGCGGATGCCGCCGACGTGCCGGTCCCCGCATCGCTCCGGCTGGTGCTGCTGCGGATGACCGACGCCCTCGCGGCCATCGTGGACAACCGGCTGCGGCCGCCGCGCCAGGGGGACGCGGACGACGGGCACGGTCTGGTCGTGGACGGCGCGGGCACCGACCGCTGGGGCTCGTTGCTGGCCACCGGGGACGCCGTGTTCGGCCGGCTCGACTGGTGGCCGGCGGTGACCGGCACCGATGTGCGCACCCCGCTGCTTGCCGCGCTCATCCGGCCGTACTCGAAGAATGGAACTGCACCGGCCGTGACCCGCCCGGCAAGCCGACCGGCCCACTTGGCTGACGCGGGCATGACCATCCTGCGCGGTCCGGAGGAGATCTGGTGCCGCTGCGACGGTGGCCCGCACGGATTCCTGTCCATCGCCGCGCATGCCCACGCGGACGCGCTGTCCCTAGAGGTCCGGCACGACGGAGTCGACGTGCTCGCCGACCCGGGGACGTACTGCTACCACGGGCAGCCCGAGTGGCGTGAGTACTTCCGGTCCACCCTCGGCCACAACACCCTGCAGCTGGACGGCGGTGACCAGTCCGCCTCCGGCGGCCCGTTCCTGTGGACCCGCCATGCCCGCAGCCGCGTCCTGGTCGCGGACACATCCGACACCTCCGACGGGGGGACGGTCCGCTGGTGCGCCGAACACGACGGCTACCAGGGCTCCGTGCACCGCCGCCGGGTGGAACTGACCGCCGCGAGCCAGGAGTTGCGGGTGGTCGACGAGGTGCGCGGCCCGCGCCGGGACATGCGCCTCGCGTTCCACCTCGGCCCGGCGATCACCGCGGACCTGGCGGAGAACCGGGCCGTGCTCACCTGGACCCGGGACGGCGAGGACCGCTCCGCGGTGCTCGACCTGCCCGGGCAGCTGCGCTGGCGCGCGCATCGCGGCGAGAGTGACCCGCCGCTGGGCTGGTACTCCGCCGGATTCGGACGCAAGGAACCCTCCACCACGCTGGTCGGCACCGGTTTCGCCGACGGCGCTGTGCTGTTGGGGGAGTTCACCACCGTGCTCAGGTTCCGCGGCTAGGGAGGACGCGTGGTGATCAAGAAGCGGCACTGGGCGTTGCCGACGGCACCGCTGGTGCTGGTCCTGCTGGCGGCGACCGGCTGCGTGAGCACACCGAGCGCCCCGGCGGAGCCGACCGCGGCCCGATCCGCGCCCGTGGCCCGGGTGTGCGCCAAGCCTGCGGCCGGGCCGGCGAAGGCGCCGGCGGGTGCGGTGACGGTCGACCCCGCGGTGGTCGGTGACCTGGCTGCGAAAACCAAGAAAAGCCCGCCGAACACCACGTTCTGGCTGCGGCCGGGGAAACACAGGCTCGAATCGGACCGTTACGCCCAGATAATCCCCAAGAAGGGGAACACCTACCTCGGCGCGCCGGGCGCGGTGCTCGACGGCCGGAAGACCAACCAGTACGCGTTCGGCGGTGCCGCCCGCGACGTCACCATCCGGTACCTGACCGTGCAGGGTTTCGTCGCGCCGCAGAACGAGGGCGTGGTCAACCACGACTCGGCCGACGGGTGGGTGATCGAGCACGCGACGATCCAGAACAACTCCGGCGCCGGGCTGATGGCCGGTGCCCGCCAGCAAATCCGCGCCAGCTGCCTGCGCGGCAACGGACAGTACGGAATGAACGCGTACAAGGCCGACGACTCCATCAGTGACCTGGTGCTCGAGGGCAACGAGATCGTGGGCAACAACAAGGACGACTGGGAGCGGCGGCGGCCGGGCTGCGGCTGCAGTGGAGGCGTTAAGTTCTGGGCCGTCAACGGCGCCGACGTACGCGGCAACTGGGTGCACGCCAACCACGGAGCCGGGTTATGGGCGGACACCAACAACAACGACTTCCGCATCGAGGGCAACGTGCTCGAGGCCAACGACGGTGCCGCGCTGATCTACGAGACCAGCTACAACGCGGTCATCCGGAAAAACACGATCCGGCGGAACAACTGGGTCGAGGGCCGCAAGTACGCCGACCGCGGCGACAACTTCCCGTTCGCGACCGTCTACCTGTCCGAGTCCGGCGGCGAACCACGGATCCGAGCCCGCACGGACAAGATCGAGATCTACCGGAACGTGCTGGAGAACAACTGGTCCGGGATCACCCTGTGGGAGAACGCCGACCGGTTCTGCAACAGCCCGGCCAACACCTCGTCCGGTGACTGCACGCTGCTGGTGCGGGACACCGACCGCTGCGCGCAGCCGGCGATCGCCACCGCACCGCTCTACGCCGACTGCCGGTGGAAGACCCAGCGGGTGGACATCCACCACAACCGCTTCGTGCTGGACACGTCCGTCGTCGGGTGCACGGTGAAGTGCGGCCGCATGGCCGTGCTCGCCAACTACGGCACCTATCCCGACTGGACGCCGTACCCGGGCGAACGGGTGGCTGAGGCGATCACCCACAAGCAGCAGAACCGCTGGCACGACAACGTCTACCGCGGACCATGGAGCTTCATCGCCCACGACCCGAGCCGAAAGCTCGACTTCGGGCAGTGGCAGGGCACGCCGTACCAGCAGGACGCGGGCAGCACCTTCCGCGCACGGGACGGTGGTTGAGATGGCCGCGGACCACACGTCGAAGATCGTCGGGACGGCCTGGGGGCTGCTGATCCTCAACACGCTCGGCTCCGCCGGCGCGAAGACCATCGTTCCGCTGCCCCGCTCCCTCATCCAGATGGCCACCATGGGCGCGCTGGTCGCCGCGTTCGTGCTGGCACTCGCCGTCAATCTCCAGCTGCGCATCCGGGCCAGCGCCTTCGTGTTCCTGCTCACCCTGCTGCTCGTGCCGAGCGTGATCTCCAGCGCGAACCTGGAGTCCGGGTTCGGCGCGCTGTTCCGCTGCGCCCGGCTGGCTCTCTTCGTCGGCACGCTGTGGCTGCTCAGCCGCTGGTGGAACGGAAACCTGACGTTCGTCCGGCACCACATCCGGATGTACTTCGTGGTCCTCGGGTCGGTGGCCGCCGGCCTGGTCATCTCACCGGGCGCCGCCATGCCCGAGCTCTACGGCGGGCGCCTGGTCGGCGCGTTGTGGCCGCTCACCCCGCCGCAGATCGGACAGTACGCCGCAGTGATCATCGGGCTCACCGTGCTGCTCCTCCTGGGCCGCCGGACCACCAGGGGCAGCGCGGCGGTGGTCATCGTGCCGGCACTCGTCCTGCTCGCGCTGACCCATACCCGGACTGCCACGCTCGGCCTACTCATTGGGCTGGTGCTGGCGATCGGCTCGCTCATCCTGACCAGCGCCGCCGCCCGCCGGTTCTTCGCCTGGGCGGTGCTGTGCGCCGCCGTGGCCGCGGTGGCGTTCAGCGCCGCGCTGCAGGCGTGGTTCCTGCGCGGACAGAGCAAGGAGAACTTCTCCAACCTCACCGGTCGGGCCAAGGTCTGGGACGCCCTGCTGGCAGCCCCCCGGACCACCTCGGAGTACCTGTTCGGCGCGGGCCTGGGCGACAAGTCGTTCGGCGGGCTGCCGATCGACAACAGCTGGCTGGCCGTTTACCACGAGCAGGGTCTGACCGGCGCAGCCATCGTGGCGGCGATCATCATCGTGCTGGGCGGCGTCGCGTTGCTGCGGCCACCGTCGCTGCAGAGGGCCTGCGCGATCTTCCTGATCAGCTACTGCGCGATCGCGTCGTACACCGAGGCCGGTCTGGGCGACGCCTCGCCGTATCTGCTGCATCTGACCGCGGCCGCCTCGCTGCTTGCGACACCTGCCGCGGCCACTCCCCTCGCGACGCCCGAAGTCCCTCAACGACGCATACCGCGATGGGTCCAGAGATCGGAGGTGACCTGAGCATGCACATCCTCGTAGTCCACAACCGCTACGCCTCGGCGCAGCCGAGCGGGGAGAACAACGTCGTCGACCAGGAGGTGGCGCTGCTGCGCGAGGCCGGCCACCGGGTCGAGGTGTTCGAGCGGCGCAGCGACGACATCGCCGCCCGGTCCCTGCTTTCCAAGGCCGCGGTGCCGCTCCTCGTGCCGTGGAACCCGGCGGTCCGCACGGAGCTCGCCGGCCGGCTTCGCACCGAGCGGCCGGATGTCGTGCACGTGCACAACGTCTTCCCGCTCCTGTCCCCCGCGGTCCTTGCCGCCTGCGCCGACGCCGACGTGCCCGCCGTCGCCACACTGCACAACTACACCCAGGTCTGCCCGCCCGGCACGCTGCAGCGGGACGGCCGGCCGTGCACCGAGTGCGTCGGGTCCACGCCGCTGCCCGCCGTCCGGCACGGCTGCTACCGGAACTCCCGCCTTGCGACGGTGCCGCTCGCGGTCAGCCTGTCGGTCAACCGGCGGCGGTGGTGGTCCGGCGTGGAGCGGTTCTTCTGCATCTCCGCGGCGCAGCGCGACGTCCTGGTGCGGTCCGGCATGCCGGCCGAGCGGCTGGCGGTGAAGCACAACTTCGTGCCCGACCCGGACGCCCGCCGAGCGGGCGCCGGCGAGCATCTGCTCTATCTCGGCCGGCTCGCGGAGGCCAAGGGCGTGCGGCTGCTCATGGCCGCGTGGGACGAGATCGCAGCGAGCGGCGGTGTGGGCGTGCCGCTCGTGATCGCCGGCGCGGGGCCGCTGGAGCCGGAGGTGACCGCCTGGGCGGCGGGCCGGGACGACGTGCGGTACGTCGGCCTGTACGACCCCGCTCAGTGCCGGCAGGCCATCGCGCGCTCGGTCGCCGTGGTGGCTCCCTCGACCTGGCTGGAGGCGTTCGGCCTGGTGGTCGTGGAGGCGATGGCGGCGGGGGTCCCGGCCGTCGCCGCCGGTCACGGCGCCTTCGTCGAACTCGTCGAGGACGGGGTGACCGGGCTGTTGCACCAGCCGGGCGACCTCGCCTCGCTCGCGTCCTGCGTGCGCCGGATCGCGAACGATCCGCACCGCAACCAGGAGATGGGCCAGGCGGCCCGGCGCCGATACGAGCAGGGCTTCAGCCCGGCCGTCGGCCTCGAACGCCTGGTGGAGGGGTACCGCACCGCGATCGCGGGTCGGTCCGGCGGCGGGGACACCGTGCCGTCGCTAGGTAATGGAAACACTGGCTCGCGGCGGGGAACCCGCGCGAGCAGGGATGGGGGCAGTAGATGACACGATGCCGACTCTGCAGCTCGGCGGCGTTGGGGAGCGTCGTCGATCTGGGGGCGACCCCGCCGTGTGAGAGCTTTCTCGCCGCGGACCAACTGGACCAGCCGGAACCGGCGTACCCGCTGCACCTGCGGGTCTGCACCGACTGCTGGCTCGCGCAGATCCCCCCGCTGATCACGCCGGAGGAGACGTTCACGCAGTACGCGTACTTCTCCTCCTACTCGACCTCCTGGGTGGAGCACGCGCGCACGTTCGTCGCCGACACCGCAGCGCGCCTTGCTCTCGGCCCCGACGCCTTCGTGGTCGAGGTCGCGAGCAACGACGGGTACCTGCTCCGGCACATGGTCGACCGGGGAATCCCATGCCTCGGCATCGAGCCGTCGGTGAACGTCGGCGCCGCGGCACGGGACGCGGGCGTACCCACGCTCACGGCGTTCCTGGACCCGGACACCGGCTCGGCCGTCCGCGCCGAGCACGGCCCGGCGGACCTGGTCGTGGCCAACAACGTGTACGCGCACATCCCCGACGTGGTCGGGTTCACCAAGGGGCTGCGCGCCCTGGTCGCCGACGACGGCTGGGTCTCCATCGAGGTGCAGCACCTGCTGACCCTGATCGAGGAGAACCAGTACGACACGATCTACCACGAGCACTTCCAGTACTACACGGTCGCGTCCGCGATCCGGGCGCTGGCGAGCGGCGGACTCGCGCTCGTGGACGTCGAGCTGCTGCCCACGCACGGCGGCTCCATCCGGCTGTGGGCCCGGCCGGCCGAGGTGGCCGGCGAGCCGACGCAGCGGGTGGCCGACGTGCTCGCCCGGGAGAAGGCCGCCGGGCTGCAGGAGCTGTCCGGATACACCGAGTTCTCCGCCCGGGTGGCCAAGGTCCGCCGCGATCTGCTGCGGTTCCTGATCGAGGCGGCCGAGCGCGGCGAGACGGTCGTCGGCTACGGCGCCCCGGGCAAGGGCAACACCCTGCTCAACCACTGCGGCATCCGGCCCGACCTGCTCCCGTACACGGTCGACCGCAACCCCTACAAGCACGGCAGGTACACCCCGGGCACCCGCATCCCCATCCTGCCGCCCGAACAGATAGCCGCCGACAAGCCGGACTACGTCCTCGTCCTCCCGTGGAACCTGCGGGCCGAGCTGGTCGAGCAGCTGTCCTTCGTGCACGACTGGGGCGGCCGCCTCGTCTTTCCCATCCCGGAACTGAGCATTGTCGAGGTCAAGTCATGAAGGTCGTTCTGTTCTGCGGCGGTTACGGGCTGCGGATGCGCAGCGGAGCCTCCGACGACATGCCCAAGCCGATGGCGATGGTCGGCCCGCGGCCGCTGATCTGGCATGTCATGCGCTACTACGCGTACTTCGGGCACACGGAGTTCATCCTGTGCCTCGGGTACGGGGCGCACCACATCAAGAACTTCTTCCTCAACTACGAGGAGACGACGTCCAACGACTTCGTGCTGCGGGGCGGGCGGACCGAGCTGCTGTCCACCGACATCGCCTCCTGGACGATCACGTTCGTGCAGACCGGCATCGAGTCGCCGATCGGGGAGCGGCTGCGCCGGGTGCGGCACCACCTAGACGGCGACGAGATGTTCCTCGCCAACTACGCCGACGTGCTCACCGACGCCCCGCTGCCGGAGATGATCGACCGGTTCGCCCGGCGCGACGCCGGTGCGTCGATGATGGTGGTGCCGCCGCAGTCGTCGTTCCACTGCGTGGACCTGGGCGAGGACGGCCTGGTGGGGGGCATCACCGCGGTGAGCGACATGCCGCTGTGGGAGAACGGCGGCTACTTCGTGCTCCGCCAGGAGGTCTTCGACCACATACCGGAGAACGGGGACCTGGTCGCCGACGGATGCGCCCAACTGGCCAAGCAGGGACGGTTGGTGGCGCACCAGCACCGTGGCTTCTGGAAGCCGACCGACACCGTGAAGGAACGGGCCGCACTCGACGACGCCTACGCCCGGGGCGACCGCCCGTGGGCCGTGTGGGAACGGGACGGCGCGAATGCGAGCGCCGGAGCGAGGACCGCGTGATCCGGCTCGGGGCCGGGCGCCTGGACCGGATCGTCGCGGTGGGCGCGCACTGCGACGACATCGCCATCGGCGCCGGCGGCACGCTGCTGACGATGTGCCTCGCACGGCCGGGCATCCGGGTCGACGCGCTGGTGCTCTCCGGCGGTGGCAGCGAGCGGGAACAGGAGGAGCGGGCCGCGCTCACCGCCTTCTGCCCGGGCGCCGAACTGCGGCTGACCGTGCTCAAGTTGCCGGACGGCCGACTGCCCGCGCACTGGGAGGAGGCCAAAGCCGCGGTGGAGGAACTGCGCCTGCAGAGCGAACCGGATCTGGTGCTGGCGCCGCGTACCGATGACGCGCACCAGGATCACCGCGGCCTGGCGAAGCTGATGACCACCGCATTCCGCGACCACCTCGTGCTCCGCTACGAGATCGTCAAGTGGGACGGCGATCTCGGCCGTCCGGCGGCGTACCAGCCGCTGTCGCCGGAGATCGCCGAACAGAAAGTGCGGCTGCTGCAGGAGCACTACCCCTCGCAGCGGCACCGGCCCTGGTACGACCGGGAGGCCTTCCTCGGCCTTGCACGAATCCGCGGCATCGAATGCCACGCGCGCTACGCCGAGGCGTTCGCCGTCACCAAACTCACTCTCAATCTGGGGGAATGAACCTTGCGCGTACTGCTGACCGGACACCAGGGCTACCTGGGCACCGTGATGGCCCCGGTCCTCACGGCCGCCGGACACGAAGTCGTCGGCCTCGACGCCGGACTGTTCGCCGACTGCGTCCTTGGCCCGCCGCCCGCCGACCCGCCGGGGCCCCGGGTGGACCTGCGCGACGTCACGGCCGACCACGTGGCCGGGGTGGACGCCGTGATCCACCTGGCCGCGCTGTCCAACGACCCACTGGGATCGCTGGCGCCGGACCTCACCTACGACATCAACCACCACGCCTCCGTGCGGCTGGCCCGGCTGGCCCGCGACGCCGGAGTGCGGCGCTTCCTGTACGCGTCGACCTGCTCGGTCTACGGTGCCGCCGGCGGCGACGACCTGGTGACCGAGGACGCCCCGCTGCGCCCGGTGACGCCGTACGCGGAGTCCAAGGTGCGGGTGGAGGACGACCTGCACGCGCTGTCCGACGGCGACTTCACCCCGGTGTTCATGCGCAACGCCACCGCCTTCGGCTACTCACCCCGGCTGCGCGCCGACATCGTGCTGAACAACCTGGTGGGCCACGCGCTCCTGTCCGGCGAGGTCCTTGTGCTCTCCGACGGCACCCCCTGGCGCCCGCTGGTGCACGCCGCCGACATCGCACGGGCCTTCACGGCCGCGCTGACCGCGCCGCGCGAAGCCGTGCACGACCGGGCGTTCAACATCGGCAGCGAGGTCAACAACGTCACGGTCGCCGAGATCGCCGAGCAGGTCGCCGAGGCGGTGTCCGGCGCGAAGGTGGTGATCACCGGTGAGGCCGGTGCCGATCCGCGGTCGTACCGGGTGGACTTCTCCCGGTTCCGCGCCGCGGTGCCCGGCTTCGACTGCGAGTGGACGGTGAAGCAGGGCGCGCTCGAACTCGCCGACGCCTATGGGAAATACAGGTTGACCCGGGAGGACTTCGAGCGACGCTTCACCCGGCTGGCCGTGCTGCGCGCGGCGTCCGACGCCGGCGCCGTCGACGACACCCTGCGGTGGCGCCGATGACCGCGGCCGGCGAAGAGATGTACGCGCTGGTGGAGCGGTTGTACCCGCTGTGCCGGAGCATCACCGGCGACGGTGTGCGCGCCACCCTGGAAATCGTCGGCGAGTACGTTCCGCTGCAGGTGCACGAGGTGCCGACCGGGACGCAAGTGCTCGACTGGACGGTGCCGCAGGAGTGGAACATCCGGGACGCGTACATCGCCGACACCGCCGGCAACCGGGTCGTCGACTTCGCCGCGTCCAGCCTGCACGTGCTCGGCTACAGCGTGCCGGTGTCGGCGACCATGCCGCTGGCCGAGCTGCGTGAACACCTGCACACCTTGCCGGACCACCCGGCCTGGGTGCCGTACCGCACCAGCTACTACACGCCGGAATGGGGGTTCTGCCTGGCCCAGGAGACCTTGGACGCGCTGCCGGACGGCGAGTACGAGGTGCGCATCGACTCCACACTCGCAGATGGCCACCTCACCTACGCCGAGCACGTGGTCCCCGGGCAGGTCGCCGACGAGGTGATCGTCTCCTGCCACGTCTGCCACCCGTCGCTGGCCAACGACAACCTGGCCGGCATCGCGGTGGCGACGTTCCTGGCCCGGGCGCTGGCACAGGAGACGCCGTGGTACACCTACCGGTTCCTGTTCGCGCCCGGCACCATCGGGGCGATCACCTGGCTGGCCCGCAACGCGGAGCGGGTTGAGCGGGTCAAGCACGGGCTGGTGCTGGCCTGCGCCGGCGACTCGGGCCGGCTGACGTACAAGCAGAGCAGGCGCGGCGACGCGGAGATCGACCGGGTGATGCGGCACGTGCTTCTCGCCTCCGAACGCCCGCACCGCGTCGCCGAGTTCACTCCGTACGGCTACGACGAGCGGCAGTTCTGCTCGCCCGGGTTCGATCTCGGCGTGGGCTCGCTCAGCCGGACCCCGTACGCCGGCTACCCCGAATACCACACCTCGGCGGACAACCTGGACTTCGTCTCCCCGGAGGCGATGGCGGACACGCTCGCCCTCTGCCGCGAGGCATTCGCCGTGCTTGACCGCAACCGGCGGTACCTCAACCTCAGCCCCTACGGCGAGCCACAGCTGGGCCGGCGCGGGTTGTACGACTCGCTCGGCGGCCGCAGCGACGCGAAGCAGGCCCAGATGGCCATGCTCTGGGTGCTCAGCCTCTCCGACGGCGAGCACAGTCTGCTGGACGTCGCCGAGCGGTCCGGGCTGCCGTTCGACACCGTCGCCGTCGCGGCCGGCGCCCTGCACGGCGCCGGGCTGATCAAGGCCTGACGCCGATGACCACCGAGGGGGACAAGACGACGGCACCGGCGGACCGGCCCAAAGACGCCCGGCGGACCGCCAAGCGGGCCTTCGTCGGCCGGCTGTCCTGGGGACTGGCCGACCAGGCGGCCTCCAGCATGACCAACTTCGCGGTGGGGATCTACGTGGCGCGCTCGCTCGGGGTGACCGCGTTCGGCGTGTTCAGCCTGGCCTGGGTGACCTACGGCGTGGTGCTCAACGTCTCCCGCGGGCTGGCCACCGACCCGCTCGTGGTGCGCTTCAGCGGCGTGTCGGACGCGTCCTGGCGCGGGGCGGTGGCCCGGTCGTCGGGTACCGCACTCGGCGTCGGTGCCGCCCTCGGCGCGGCGTGTCTGGTGGTCGGGCCGACCCTCGGCGGCAGCGTGGGGCCCGCGTTCGCGTGCCTCGGCGTCGTGCTGCCGGGGCTGCTGCTGCAGGACGCCTGGCGGTTCTCGTTCTTCGCCGCCGGCACCGGGCGGAAGGCGTTCGTCAACGACCTCGTGTGGGGCATCGCGCTCGTCCCGGCCATGGTCGTGGCGGCCCGCGTGGGCAGCGTGGCCGCTTTCGTGCTCGCCTGGGGCGCGTCCGCCGCAGTGGCCGCTGCGTACGGCTGCCTCCAGTGCGGCATCCGGCCTCGGATGACCGGGGCGCGCGGGTGGCTTCGCGAGCAGCGCGATCTCGGCTACCGGTACCTGGTCGAGAACGTCAGTCTCAGCGGCGCGAGCCAACTGCGTGCGTACGGGCTCGGCGCGATCGTCGGGGTCGGCGCGGTGGGTGCGGTGCGGGGCGCCGAGCTCCTGCTCGGCCCGTTCCTCGCTGTGCTGATGGGGCTGTCGCTGGTCACCGTCCCGGAGGCCGCACGGGTGCTACGGCAAGCCCCGCACCGCCTTGGCCCGTTCTGCCTCCTGCTGGGCGGCGGGCAGGCCGCCGCCGCGCTGCTCTGGGGCGGGGCGCTGCTGCTGATGCCGGACCGGCTCGGCGAGTTGGTGCTCGGCGGCGTCTGGCACTCCGCCGCGGCGCTTGTCGTGCCGGTCACCATCGGTGTCGCGGGCGCGGGCCTCGGCACCGGCGCGGCGGCCGGGCTGCGCGCGCTCGGCGCGGCCCGGCGCAGCCTGCGCTGCCAGCTGTTCGCCTCCGCCTGCTATGTCGGCGGCGGGCTCGGCGGGGCGGCCGTCGCCGGCACGGTCGGCTCGGCCTGGGGCGTCGCCGCCGCGACCGTCAGCGGCTCGGCCGTGTGGTGGCTGCAGCTGCGGTCCGCCCTGCGCGAGCACCACCAGAACCCCATCCCCGAAGTGAGGACCTCATGACCGCCCAACCCAGGCTGAGCATCGGCCTGCCCGTGTACAACGGCGAGGAGTACCTGGCCGAGTCGCTCGACGCCCTGCTCGGCCAGACCTACGAGGACTTCGAGCTGGTCATCTCCGACAACGCCTCGGCCGACGGGACCCAGGACATCTGCCGCCGGTACGCCGCGAAGGACTCGCGCATCCGGTACCTCCGGCTGCCCCGGAACATCGGCGCCACGCCGAACCACAACCATGTGTTCGCCGAGTCCCGCGGCGAGCTGTTCAAGTGGGCCTCGCACGACGACCTGTACGCCCGGGACCTGCTGCGGCGCTGCGTTCAGGCGCTGGACGAACGGCCGGACATGATCCTCGCGCACACCGGCCAGGCGGTCATCGACGGCGACGGCCAGGTGAAGGTCCCCTACGAGTACGGGCTCGCCACCGACTCCCCGCACGCGCCGGAGCGCTTCCGCAGTCTGTTGTTCGAGGCGGGTGGCGACGACTTCTACGGGGTGATGCGGGCCGACATGCTGCGCCGGGTGAAACCGATGGACAGCTACCACCACGCGGACCGCACGTACGTCGCCGAGATCACCCTGCACGGGCCCTTCCACCAGGTGCCGGAGCTGCTGTACTTCCGCCGCGACCACCCCGCCCGCGCCGAGCGCGCGAACCCGTCCAAGCGCTCCCGGTGCGTCAACCTGGACCCGCGCCGGGCCGGCTTGCTGCACCCGACACCCCGGCTGCTCGCCGAGTACGTCTGGGGCTTCGCCTCGGCGATCCGGCGGGCGCCGCTGTCCCCGGCCGACCGGCGCGCGTGCTACCGCCACCTGACCGCGTGGATGACCAGCCGGGTCCGGCCGGACGCCGGCGAACGGGTCGAGGACCGCGCCCCGGTCGACCCGGACCGGATCACTGTCTCCGTCGACGCCCTTGTCGCCGGCCGTGAGGGGAGGCAGGCATGACGCCCGCGAACGAGACTCCGGTGCGCGTCGGGGTGTTCGGCCTGCTCGGCTCCGGCAACCTCGGCAACGACGGGTCCCTCGAGGCCGTGCTCGGGTATCTCCGCGCCGAGCACCCGGAGGCGGTCGTGGACGCTCTGTGCGGCGGACCCGAGGTCGTCGCGACCCGGTACGGCATCCCCGCGACGCGGCTGCACTGGTACCGCGGGGAGTACCGGACCGCGTCGCGTGCGGGCGCGCTCGCGGCGAAGGGTCTGGGCAAACTCGTCGACGCCTTCCGCACCGCTGCCTGGGTGCGCCGGCACGACGTGGTGATCGTGCCGGGCATGGGCGTCCTGGAGGCCACGCTGCCGCTGCGGCCGTGGGGCTTCCCGTACTCGCTGTTCCTGCTCTGCGCGACCGGCCGGCTGTTCGGCACCCGGGTCGCGCTGGTCGGCGTCGGCGCCGCCGCGATCGGCAACCGGCCGATCCGAACCCTGGTGCGCTGGTCGGCGCGGCTGGCCACCTACCGGTCGTACCGGGACGCCCCGTCCCGCGACGCGATGCGGGCGATGGGCGTGGACACCGCACGCGACGAGGTCTACCCGGACCTCGCATTCGCCCTGCCGACGCCGCCGGCGAGCGCGCCCTCGGGCCCGCCGGGCCTGGTCTGCGTCGGCGTCATGGCCTTCCACGGCGGCAACGACGACCGTGCCCGGGCCGAGGAGATCCACCGGCGCTACCTCGACGGGACGATCCGCTTCGTCCGCGCGCTGGTCGAGGACGGCAGGCCGGTCCGGCTGCTCACCGGCGACGGGGTCGACGCGCCGGTGGTCGCCGCGATCCTCGACGCGGTGGACTCGCCACTGGTCACCGCGGCCGAGGCGTCCTCACTGGCCGACCTGATGAAGGAGATGGCGGCTGCCGACACCGTGGTGGCGATCCGGTACCACAACCTGATCTGCGCGCTGAAGACCGGAACGCCGGTGCTCGCACTCAGCTATGCGGCGAAGAGCGACGCGCTCATGGCCCAGATGGGGCTTGCCGCGTACTGCCACCCGGCGCGCGAGGTCGACGCCGACCGGCTGCTCGAGCAGTTCCGGGCGCTGGAGAAGCGATCGGCCGAGCTGCGACGGACCCTCACCGAGCGGAACCTGGCCGCCGCCCGGCGCCTCGAGCACCAGTTCAACGCCTTGACAGCAGCCCTGTTCCCGGCGACCGACCACGCCCACGCCTTGCGGGAGGCTCCATGAATGCGACCGGAATGAAAATGAAAGCGACCGAAGTCCCGGCGATCGCCGGCGCGTACCTGTTCGAGCCGACGCCGTACGCCGACGAGCGCGGCTTCTTCTGCCGCACCTTCGACGCCGACGTGGTCCGCTCGGTGGGCCTCGACCCGGACGCCTTCGTTCAGGACAGCCTGTCCCGCTCGGTCCGGGGCGTGCTGCGCGGCCTGCACCTGCGCTCCGGCGCCGGCGAGGCCAAGCTGGTGCGGTGCTCGTACGGGAGGATCTTCGACGTCGTCGTGGACCTGCGGCCCGACTCGCCGACATACCGCAGCCAGGCCTTCTTCGAGCTGTCCGACGAGACGCAGGTGACCCTGTACATCCCGGCGGGGTGCGCGCACGGCTTCCAGGCGCTGACCGAAACCGCCGACGTCTCGTACCAGATCGACCGCCCGCACGATCCGGCCGAGGACGTGACGATCGCCTTCGACGACCCGGAGCTCGCCATCCCCTGGCCGCTGCCGGTCATATCGATGTCAAAGCGGGACCGGGAGGCACCGCACCTCGCCGAGGTCCTGCAGCAAACGAGAGGTGAGGTTGGCGTGGACACCGAAGACACCGAAGAGCTCCTCCTGCCCCGGTCGCGGATGGCGAACGAGCGGCTGCACGCCATGATCCCCGGGGGCGCGCACACCTACGCCAAGGGCGACGACCAGTACCCCGAAAACCTGGCCCCGGTCATCAGCCACGGCCGCGGTGCCCACGTGTGGGACATCGACGGCAACTGCTACGTCGAGTACGGCTCCGGCCTGCGGTCGGTCAGCCTCGGCCACGCCCACCCACGCGTGCTCGAAGCGGTGCGGCGGGAACTCGACCGCGGCAGCAACTTCGTCCGGCCGTCCATCGTGGAGGTCGAGGCCGCGGAACGCTTCCTGGCCACGGTGCCGACCGCCGAGATGGTGAAGTTCGCGAAGAACGGCTCCGACGTCACCACCGCCGCGGTGCGACTCGCCCGCGCCGTCACCGGGCGCCCGCGGGTGGCCATCTGCGGCGACCATCCGTTCTTTTCCGTCGACGACTGGTTCATCGGCACCACGCCGATGTCCGCCGGTGTTCCGGCGGCGACCACCGAGCTCACCGTGGCGTTCCCTTACGGGGACCTGGCCGCCACGGAGGAACTGCTCACCCGGTACCAGGACGAGGTCGCCTGCCTGATCCTCGAACCTGCCGGCCACACCGAGCCGCCGCCCGGGTACCTCGCCGGCCTGCGCAAGCTGGCCGACCGGCACGGATGCGTACTGATCTTCGATGAGATGATCACCGGCTTCCGCTGGTCCGAGGCGGGCGCCCAGGGCCTGTACGGCGTCGTCCCCGACCTCTCCACGTTCGGCAAGGCGCTGGGCAACGGGTTCGCCGTCTCCGCGCTGGCCGGGCGCCGCGACCTGATGGAGTGGGGCGGGCTGCGTCACTCCGGCGACCGGGTGTTCCTGCTGTCCACCACGCACGGTGCGGAAACGCACTCGCTGGCCGCCGCGATGGCCGTGCAAACCACCTACGTCGAGGAGGGCATCACCGCTCGGCTGCACGCCCTCGGCGAGCGGTTGGCCGCCGGTGTCCGCGAGGCCGCGGCCGGCATGGGCGTCGGCGACCACATCGTCGTCCGGGGCCGGGCCAGCAACCTGGTCTTCGCCACCCTCGACGAGAACCGGCAGCCGTCGCAGCAGTACCGCACCCTGTTCCTGCGCCGGCTCCTCGCGGGCGGAGTACTGGCCCCGTCGTTCGTGGTGAGCAGCGCGCTCGGCGACGCCGACATCGACCGCACCGTCGACGTGGTGGCCCAGGCATGTGCGGTGTACCGGAAGGCACTGGACGCCGCTGACCCCACCCCCTGGCTGGCCGGGCGGCCGGTGAAGCCCGTATTCCGCCGCTTGGCGTGACGTGACGTCAGCGACGCTCCGGCCGACCGGCGTCGGCCATCCGGTCGACCAGCCAGTCGGCCATCCGGTCGACCAGCCACGCGGTCGCCGGTATGACCGCCAGCGCGGTGCACCAGCCACCGAGGACGTCGGTCGGGTAGTGCGCGCCCAGGGCGACCTGCGCCCAGCCCATGGCGGCGCCGGCAACCAGCGCCGCGGCGAGCACGAGCAACGTGCCGGCCGCCTTGCCGAGGCCGAGCCGGCCGGTCGCGAGCAGCGCCACCATGAGGGCGAGCGCGGTGACGAAGGCGGTGTGCCCGCTCGGATAGGACAGGTTGTCGCCGTGGATGGTGCGTCCCACCAGGGACTTGAGCAGCGTCGCCGTACCCACGGTCATGCCGACGCCGGCAACGATGAGCACCGCTGCGCGAGGACGCCGAAGCAGCAGGCAGCCCGTCACGGTGGCCACGACCAGCGTCGCCGCTCCCACGGGCTCCCCCAAGAAGTCCGTGGCCAGAGCGACGTACCGCCACGGCGGCCCCACACCATCCACCGCCGCCCAGATCCGCGCGTCCACCCTGCCGGGCTCACTGTGGCCGGCATACAGGACCCCGAGCACGACGATCACCAGCGCGGCGAGGGCCGCAATCAGCCCGAGCCACACGCGCAGCGATGGGGGCAGCACCGCGGGCGCCGGCCGGCCGGTCACACGCCCACCGCGTCCGGTCGACCTCCGGTCGTGACCTTCTTGTCTGCCGTGCGCAGCGTCGGGCGTTGCGGGATTACGTCGCCGCCCTGCCGGCGCCGCGGGACCGCGACAAGACGCTGACCGCGTTGGCGGAGCCGGTGACCGCGCCCCACGACGGCGGGGCGTTGTTTCCGGACGACTCCGGTGACCGTAAGTCCGGGCACGTCACGGCCTAGGTGTCCCGTCAATACCTCGGCTCCCGCCGGCAGGTCGGAAACGGCATCGTCGCGGCCACCACCGCCCGGGCCCGCGCCTAGGGCATCGCGTTTCGGGTGTTGGTCGCCGAGCAAGATGACAAACCCGTCAGGCACGAACTGGGCTGGGCCGACTTCCAGATCCGCTCCGGCCAGGCGATCCAACGCGAGCCCCCCGTCGTGTCCGACCCCTCCAGCGACCACAACTACCCCGCGGACACCCGCTCCTGGCCTGTACGACTCCGCGGGAGCCGTACGCCTGTGCAGCCCCGAACTCGCCAGCCTGGCCATCGCCCTGGCCAAAGGCATCGGGATCAGCCTCTACTTGTCACCCTAACAACAATCCGGTCGCGGCAAACCGCTGTCGGACAGTCACGGACTTGTTCGCCGACGCCTGCCGCACGGCCGGCATCCGCCGGTCCATGGGCGCGGTCGGCTCGAGCGCGGACAACGCGGGCGCCGAGTCGTTCTTCGCCTCGCTCAAACGGGAGGCCCGGCCGGCGCGGCTGGCCCACCCAACGAGCCGCTCGGCTCGCGGTGTTCCGCTGGCTCGGCTTCTGCAACTCGCCACGTCAACCAGGGGCGCGCAGCGATGCCGTGGTCCGGGTCGGGGCCGGCGAAACCAAGTAAGCGCCTCGGCGACACCGCCACATGCACGCCTCCGGTCAGGGGGTCGCCGTCGAGACGACGTACACCACGGGGCGGGATCTGTAGGTCAGGTCGACAGTAATGTCCTGGCTGGGCCGCGGGTCCTTCTGCGGGTGGCTGGTGCCCCACCAGTCGCCCTGCCCCGCACCGAAGTCCCAGCTCACCGTCTCGGCGTCCCGCTCGCTGATGCTCACCGCGCCGTCCTCGAGCCGGGCACGGCTCGTCCCGACGCCCTCCAGGAACCGGTCGAGCCCCTCGGACGTGGTGCGGAACTGGACATAGAGCCGGCTGGTCTTCCAGTTGCTCGTCTCGTAGTAGGCGACGTCCGTGGCCTTCGAGGGGACCGGCACCTCAAAGACCCGGCGCTTCATCTGGGACGGCCAGGAGTCCCGCAGACCGGTGGCGGAGGACTCCGCCTCCTTGTCCCGGCCGCTGTCGCGGCTCTGCTCGGCGGAGATCACCAGATAGCCGGCCGGGATGCCCACGAGCAGCACAATGATGATCGCCGTCAGCCAGCGGCGGCGGATCATATGGCGGTGGTCCTCGGGAGGACGGACGCTCTCGTCCAGAGGCGTGGACTGGCGGGGCACGGTCATGGCTACGGTTCCTGGGTGGTGCGGGCAGTGCTGGAGTTGCGGATGGCCTGGGCATAGCGCTCGTACCGCTCGTGCCGCTCCACACGACGGCGGTTGGCCCGGCGGAAGCGTCGGGCCACCAGCCGCGCGAGGTCGGCCGCGCCGACCATACCGGCTTCGGGGCCGAGCTGCGCCTTGGCGATCCGGGCCTCGGGGCGGTAGCCGCGGCCGGTGAGATGCCGCCGGAAGGCGTCCCGGGCGGGGCCGATGAGCAGGTCGTCGGCCGCGCTGACGCCACCGCCGATGACAAAGCAGGAGGGGTCGAGAGCGGCGGCGAGATTGGCGATGCCGATGCCGAGCCACTGGCCGATGTCCTGGAACAGTTCGACGCACATGGCGTCGCCCTCGCGGGCGAGTTCGGTGATGATCGGCCCGGTGATGTCGCCGATATTGCCGCCGACCCGGTCGATGAGGCTGTGCGCGACCGGGGAGTCGGCGGCGGCGAGCTCGCGGGCCTCGCGGACGAGTGCGTTGCCGGAGCTGTACTGCTCCCAGCAGCCGCGGTTGCCGCAGGGGCAGCGGTGGCCGCCGGGCACGACCTGCATATGACCGAACTCACCCGCGACGCCGTACTTGCCGCGCTTGACCTGGCCGTCCTCCAGGATCGCGCCGCCGATGCCGGTACCGAGGGTGATCATCACGAGGTGGTCCTCGCCACGGCCCGCGCCGAAGCGCCACTCCGCCCAGGCGGCGGTGTTGGCGTCGTTGTCCACCAGGACGGGGACGGCGAGCCGGGCCGAGAGCGCATCGCGCAGGGGCTCGTTGCGCCAGGCGAGATGGGGCGCGAACAGGACCTTGGAACGGTCGGCGTCCACCCAGCCGGCCGCGCCGATGCCCACGGCGTGCACATCGTGCCGGTCGGAGAGATCGAGGACCAGCTCGCAGATGGTGTCCTCGACGACCTTGGGGCTCTTGGACTTGTCCGGCGTCTCGGTGCGGACCTTCTCCAGAATGATCCCGTCGGCGTCGACGACCCCGGCCATGACCTTCGTACCGCCGATGTCGATACCGACGGTGGGGACGCGGGGCGCGGTGAGGTGCGAGCGCCGCTCGCGGGTGCCGACGGTCTTCAGGACGGTGGCGCGGGCGGAGCCGCGGTGGGCGAAGTCGCGGTACGTGCTCATGTCCCTGCGGGGTGTCGGGGGCCGGGTGATGTCACGGCCCGGGGTGGGCGGTGCCCACCGGGCCCGATTCTGCCACCCGACGGGCTGCGGCGCGGGCTCACCCGAACCGGGGCTCCGCCCCGGACCCTCGGCGCCTCAATCGCCCCCAGACTTCGTCCGGGGGGGACCCCCCACGAGGCTGAAGTTTCAGCCCGTCCGGCGATTGAGGACACGCCCGAAGGGCGTACGGGGCCCCCGTACGCCCTTCGGGCGTAGGGGGAGGGTCCGGGCGGAGCCCCGGTGGCTAGGGCGCGGGCGGCTCGTCCTTCAACGGATGACCGCCCAGATGCGTCGGCACCGGCGCTCTCTCCAGCTCGTGCCGCAGATCCTCCAGCTCACTGCCCCCCGCCATCTGCCGCGTCAGCTCATCCAGCGTGACCGACTTCTTCGTATGGCTCGCCGACATCGTGCCGCGCTTGAGCAGTACAAAGCGGTCGCCGACCAGATACGCGTGGTGCGGGTTGTGTGTGATCAGTACGACACCCAGTCCCGCATCGCGTGCCGCCGCCACATACTTCAGCACCACACCCGACTGCTTCACTCCGAGCGCCGCGGTCGGCTCGTCCAGGACCAGGACCTTCGCCCCGAAGTAGACCGCCCGCGCGATCGCCACACACTGGCGCTCGCCGCCCGACAGCGTCCCGATCGGCTGGTCGACATCGCGCAGGTCGATGCCCATGCGCAGCAGCTCGGACCGGGTGGTCTCGCGCATCAGCTCGACGTCGAGGCGCTTGAAGGGGCCGGCCCCTTTCGTCGGCTCGGAGCCGAGGAAGAAGTTCCGCCAGACCGGCATCAGCGGTACGACGGCGAGGTCCTGGTAGACCGTGGCGATACCGCGGTTCAGGGACTCGCGCGGGCTGGCGAGGCTCGTCTGCTCGCCCTCGATCAGGAACGTGCCCGCGTCATGCCGGTGCAGCCCCGCGATGATCTTGATCAGCGTGGACTTGCCCGCGCCGTTGTCGCCGAGCACGCAGGTGATCTCGCCCGCGTGTACCTCGAGGGAGACACCTTCCAGGGCTCGGATGTTGCCGTAGTACTTACTGACGTTGTCGAGCTCGACGAGGGCCGTCCCGGTCTTCGCAGATGTCACCGTGTCGCCTCCGCACGCTTGCGGACCCAGGCGTTCAGCAGGGTCGCCAGAAGGAGCATCGCTCCGAGGAAGAACTTGAACCAGTCCGGGTTCCACTCCGCGTACACGATGCCCTTGCTGGTCATGCCGAAGATGAACGCGCCGACCGCCGAGCCGATCGCGGAGCCGTAGCCACCGGTGATCAGACAGCCGCCGATGACGGCCGCGATGATGTACGTCAGCTCGTTGCCGACGCCCTCGCCGGACTGCACCACGTCGAATGAGAAGAGCAGATGCTGTCCGGAGACCCAGGCGGCGAAGGCGACGCCCATATACAGGCCGATCTTGGTCCTGTTGACCGGGACGCCGACCGCGCGGGCCGCATCCGCGCCGCCGCCGACCGCGAAGATCCAGTTGCCGAAGCGGGTGCGCAGCAGGATCCAAGTGGCCAGGGCGACCAGGCCGAACCACCACAGTATGGTCACCTTGAGGGTGACGTCACCGAGGGTGAGCTCGGAGGCGAAGAGCTTCTTGGCCGATTCGAACCCGTCCATGTCGGCGATGGACTTGGTGGAGACCGTGCCGCTGATCAGCTTGGTGAAGCCGAGGTTGAGGCCCGTCAGCATCAGGAACGTGCCGAGCGTGATGATGAAGCTGGGCAGTTTCGTACGGGTCAGCATGAAGCCGTTGAAGAGACCGACGGCGAGCGTGACCACCAGCGAGACGAGAACACCGGCCCAGACGTTCGCCGTCATCTGATAGCTGAACATCGCGGAGATCAGCGCGGAGCTGGTCACCAGGACACCGGCCGAGAGGTCGAACTCGCCGCCGATCATCAGCAGCGCCACCGGAACCGCCATGATGCCGAGCGTCGATGCCGCGTACAGCACGGTGGAGAAGCTGGACGCCCGCAGGAAGGAGTCCGCGACGATCGAGAAGAAGATGAAGACCGCCGCGGCGCCGACGACCGACCCCAGCTCGGGGCGGCCCATCAGCTTGCGCAGGGGTGAGGTGCGCAGCAGCCGTTCGTCGGTCTTCTGCGGTGCAGCAGGTGGTGCGGTCGCACTCATCGGGTCCCCCGCTCTGTGTAGTCCTGCAGCTCGGCGGCGTCCGTCCTGGTGATGATCTGCGGCCCGGTGAGGACGGGCCGCCCGCCGCCGAGCACATCGGCGTTGTACTTGTGTGTCACAGCAGGTCGGAGGGTGGGCATCGGGTATACCGCGTACGTCATCGGGTGCCGTCGGCGGTCAGCTTCTCGAGGGCGGGCACGTCCTTCTCGGTGACGAGGGCCGGGCCGGTGAGGACCGGCTTTCCGCCGCCGATCACATTGCCGTTGACCTTGTTGAGCCAGAGCTCGTCGATGGCCAAGTAGCCCTGGAGGTAGGGCTGCTGGTCGACGGCGAAGCCGATCTGCTTGGCCTTGAGCTGCTTGACCACCTCGGCGTTGAGGTCGAAGGTGTCGACCTCGGCCTTGGAGCCGGCGCCCTCCTTGGCCTTGACCGACGCGGCGGCCAGGGGTGCGCCGAGCGTGACGACGGCGTCAATGTCCTTGCCGCTCTGGAGCTTTGCCTCGATGGAGGAGGTGGAGGCGGGGGTGTTGGTGCCGTCGACGTTGAGGTTTTCGACGGTCCCCTTGAACGTCTTCTTCACACCCGCGCAGCGCGCCTCGAGCGAGACATTGCCCTGCTCGTGGATGACGCAGATGGCCTTCTTCTTGCCGCGCTTGTTGAGCTCCTCGCCGACGGCCTCGCCGGCCACCGACTCGTCCTGGCCGATGTGGCTGAGCGCGCCGACCTCCTTCGAGAACTCGGCGCCCGAGTTGATCGTCACGACAGGTATGCCGGCGGCGACGGCCTTCTTGACGACCTCCTTGACGGCCTCCGGCTTGGCGAGGGTCACCACGATGCCGTCGACCTTCTGGTCGATGTAGGTCTGGACGAGCTGGGCCTGCTCCTTGCCCTCCTTGTTGGCGGCGTAGAGGAACTCCACGTTGTCCTTCTTGGCCGCGACCTTTGCGCCGCTCTGGACGATGTCCCAGAAGGTGTCGCCCTCGCCGGAGTGGGTGACCATCGCGATCTTCAGGCGCTGGGTGGTGGCGGCCACTCCGCCTCCGCCGCCCTCGGAGGGGCTGTCCTTCGCCTCCTTGCCGCCGGAACTGCTGCATCCGGCGACGACGACCAGGGCACTTGCGGCGAGCAGGGCTGCTGCCGTGCGGGTGGTACGCATGCTGGGTCCGCCTTCTCTCCCGGCCGCCCGGTTGCGGCTGGGAGCGTTTCTACGGCGGCCGCGCAACCCCGTCAAGACTTTGTCCGAACATTCTTACGCGAATGACATTCTTACGTGACCTGCCCTCGGCCCTTCAGCACGGCTTCGGGGCGGCTTCCGGACGCTTCCGGACGGCTTCCGGACGGCCTTCAAGGCCGGACAAGAAGCTGGAACTCGAAGGCATAGCGCGAGGCGCGATAGATGTGCGAGCCGAACTCGACCGCCCGTCCGGTGTCGTCGAACGTCGTGCGCTCCATGGTCAGCACCGGAGCCCCGGTCGCCTCGGTGAGCTGCTCGGCCTCCGTGGCGGTGGCGGCCCGCGCCCCGACCGACTGGCGGGCGCTGTGCAGCGTGATCCCGGCGGCCCGCATCATCCGGTACAGACCGGTGGCCTCAAGGCGCTCGGTGTCGCAGTCGAAGAGCCCGGCGGGCAGATGATTGCGCAGCAGCGCCATGGGCTCACCGTGCGCGTACCGCAGCCGCTCGATCAGCTGGACGTTGCTGCCCTCGGCCACCCCGAGGGCGGCCGCGACCTCGGCACTTGCCTGCTCGACGGCATTGCGCAGCACGACGGTGGCGGGCCGCTGGCCGGCCGCCTCCAGGTCGTCGTACAGGCTGCTGAGCTCCAGCGGCCGCTTGACCTGGCTGTGCACCACCTGGGTGCCCACCCCCCGCCGGCGCACCAGCAGGCCCTTGTCGACGAGCGACTGGATGGCCTGGCGCACGGTCGGGCGGGACAGGCCGAGCCTGCCCGCCAGCTCGATCTCGTTGCCGAGCAGGCTGCCGGGGGTGAGGGTCCCTCTCTCGATGGCCGCTTCCAGCTGCTGCGACAGCTGGAAGTAGAGCGGGACCGGACTGGTGCGGTCCACGCTCAGCTGGAGAGACAGGGACGAGTCCGTCACGTGTCTGGGCTGCTTGGGCACGGGGTGAGCGTAGTCGCACAGATTGTTGACGGGAAGTCGTGAAGTTCGGTTGTCAGGACAAAGTCTTGACATCGTGCCTGGCCCGCCGCCACCTTTGGGCCATGCGCATCGGACTCATCGGAACGGGACGTATCGGCACCTTTCACGCGGGCGTGCTCAGCCGCCACCGGGAGGTGGGATCTCTGGTCGTGGCGGACGCCGACCCGGCGCGGGCGGCCGAGGTGGCCGAGCACACCGGCTCCACCGCCGCGCCCAGCGCGGACGAGATCTTCAAATGGGGCGTGGACGCCGTGGTGATCGCATCGGCCACCGCCGCCCATGCCGAACTCATCGGCAGGGCCGCCCGCGCCGGCCTCCCCGCCTTCTGTGAGAAACCGATCGCCCTTGATCTGCCGGGCACGCTCGGCGCCCTGCGGGAGGTCGAGGCGGCGGGCACGCTGCTCCAGCTGGGCTTTATGCGCCGCTTCGACGCGGGGTACACCACCGCCCGGGAACTGGTGCGCTCCGGACGGCTCGGCCGGCTGCACACCGTACGGGCCATCACCTCCGACCCGGCCCCGCCGCCCGCGGCGTATCTGCCGCTCTCCGGCGGCCTCTACCGGGACTGTCTGGTCCATGACTTCGACATCCTGCGCTGGGTGACCGGCCGCGAGGTCGTCGAGGTGTACGCGACCGGCTCGGACGCGGGTCCCTCGATGTTCCGCGAGGCGGGCGACGTCGACACGGCCGCCGCGCTGCTCACCCTGGACGACGGGACGCTGGCCACGGCGACGGCCACCCGCTGCAACGGCGCGGGCTATGACGTACGCATGGAACTGGCCGGCGAACTCGACCAGGTCGCGGTCGGGCTGGACGACTGCACGCCGATCACCTCCACCGAGCCGCAGGGCCCGCCACCGGCCACCAAGCCGTGGCCCGGGTTCCTGGAGCGGTTCGCCCCGGCGTACGAGGCGGAGCTGGACACCTTCGTCCGGATGGTGCAGGGCGAGGCCGAGAACCCGTGCGACGGACGGGAGGCGCTGACGGCACTGCGGATCGCGGAGGCGTGCGAGCTGTCGCGGCGGGAGCACCGGCCGGTGCGGCTGGAGGAGATCCCGGCGGACTGAGGGCGGCGGTTCGGGTCCGAGCCGGGGCTCCGCCCCCGCCCCTACGCCCCTGGCGGGCGTGGGGGCCCTCCGCACACGCCCCAGGGGCTGACATTCACCACCGCACCGGCAGGCGCTCCGGACCCCGGATGAGCATGCCGGTGCGCCAGGTCAGCGCCGCCGGATGTCCGTCCAGCGCCAGCTCCGGGCAGCGTTCCAGCAGCGAACGGATCGCGATCCGGGCCTCCAGCCGGGCCAGCGGCGCACCCAGGCAGTAGTGGATGCCGTGTCCGAAGGCCAGATGCCCGCGCGTGTCCCGGCGGATGTCGAAGCGCTCCGGGTCCGGGAAGCGCGTCGGGTCCCGGTCGGCGTCGGCCAGCGCGACCAGCACCAGCTGACCGCCGCCCGGAATCACCGTGCCGCCGATCTCCAGGGGCTCGACGGTGAAGCGGTACGTCGGCGTCTCCAGCGGGCCTTCGTAGCGCAGCATCTCCTCGACCGCGCCCTCCATGAGCGAGAAGTCGGCGCGCAGGGCGGCGAGTTCGCCGGGGTGGCTGAGCAGGGCGAGTACGCCGTTGGAGATCAGATTGACCGTGGTCTCGTGCCCGGCGACCAGCAGCAGCCAGGCCATGCCGAGCAGTTCCTCGCCGCCGAGCCGGTCGCCGTCCTCGTCGGCCGTGTTGATCAGCGCGCTCATCAGGTCCTCGCCGGGCTGCTCGCGCTTGTCGGCCAGCAGCCGGCCGAGGTACTCGTTCATCTGGACCGCCGCATCCCTCCGCTGCTCGCGGTCGCCCGCGCCGAGCGCCGTGTTCGACCAGCCGCGGAAGGCGTCCTGGTCGAGGAAGGGCACTCCGAGCAGTTCGCAGATGACGGCGATGGGCAGCGGGAAGGAGAGCGCGTCGACAAGGTCCGCGTGCCCGGCCGGCAGCATCTCGTCCAGCAGCCGGTCGGTGATCTGCTGGACGCGCGGGGCGAGTTGTTCCACGCGCCGCATCGTGAACTCCCGCGCCACCAGCTTGCGCAGCCGCGAGTGCAGGGGCGGGTCGGAGCTGAGCATGGTGATGCCGGCGGCGAGCCGGCCGATGCCGAGCTCCGGCGAGACATTGCGCCAGTCCTTGGACAGCCGCGGATCGGCGAGCGCGGCCCGGCCCGCCTCGTGTCCGACGACCAGCCAGGCCTCGGGGCCTTCGGGCATGCGTACGCGGTGGACGGGTCCCCTGGCGCGTAACTCGGCGTAGACGGGATAGGGATCGCGAGTGAAGTCCTCGCCGAGCGCGGCGAGATCCACGATCGCTGCTTCAGTGGTCACGGCACGGTCTCCTTCTCAGGACTGTTGCGCGGACAGTACGGTGCCCTGCGCGACGGCACAGAGCGTCTCTTCGCCGTCCGCGTTCACCGCGAACAGGTCGCAGCGGACGACGGCCTGCCGGCGGCCGGTGTGCACGACGGCGGCGCGGGCGACCAGTGTCACGCCGGTGGCGGGACGGAGGTACTGCACTGAGAAGCCGCTGGTCAGCACGGCGGCCCCGAGCGTCGTACCGGCGGCGAAGGTGATCGAGTTGTCGGCCGCGTAGGCGAGGACTCCCCCGTGCAGATAGCCGTTCTGCTGGTGCAGCTCCTCCCGGATGTCGACCTCGAGCGCGGCCTCGCCGTCGCCGAAGGCGGTGATCCGCGCTTTGAGCAGTCTGCTGAAAGGCTGGCTGTCGAGCACCTTCCGGGCCGCTTCGAGATCACGTCGCATCGCGTCAGCCTACGGCTGTTCCTCTCCGTCGAGCAGGCCCGCGTCATGTGCCAACAGTGCGATCTGGACACGGTTGTTGAGGTCCAGTTTTGCCAGAATCCGGGAGACATGCGTCTTGACGGTCGGCACGCTCATATAGAGGGTCGCGGCGATCTCGGCGTTGGACTGACCGCGGCCGACGGCGACAGCCACCTCCCGCTCGCGCTCGGCGAGCGAGGTGAGCCGCTCCGCCGCCGCGCTGCGGCGGGTGCCGGGGGTGCCGGGGGTGCGGTCGGCGACATGGGTCATCAACTGGCGGGTGACGGCCGGGGAGAGCACGGGATCGCCCGCCGCGACGCGCCGTACCGCGGCGACGATTTCGGCGGGCGGGGTGTCCTTCAGTACGAATCCGGCGGCGCCCGCGCGCAGCGCCCGCAGCACCTGTTCGTCGGCGTGGAAGGTGGTGAGGACGACGACTTCGGGGGCGTCCTTGCGTGCGCGCAGCAGCTCGGTGGCGGTGAGGCCGTCCATCGTCGGCATCCGGATGTCCATCAGCACCACATCGGGCGCCAGTCTGTCGACGAGCGCGGCGACTTCGCAGCCGTCGGCCCCCTCCCCCACGATCTCGAGGTCGTCGGCCCCGCCGAGCATGAGGGAGAGCCCAGCCCGTACGAGGGGGTCGTCATCGACGACGAGCAACCGGATAGTCATGCGGCCCACGGTAGCCAGGCCCGGACGTGGAATCCGCCGTCGTCCGTCGCTCCGTGGTCCAGCCGGCCGCCCGCGAGCGTGGCCCGTTCGGTGAGGCCGATCAGCCCCTGGCCGGAGCCGGGGACCTTCTCGACCTCGCCGAGCGCGGCGGGGTTGTCGACCTCGACGGTGAGGCCGCTGCCGGGGCCGCCCGTGACGACGACCGTGACTTCCGTACCGGGCGCGTGTTTACGGGCGTTGGTCAGGCCCTCCTGCGCGATGCGGTAGACGGTGCGGCCGGTGGCGGCGGGGACGGCGGCCGGGTCGGTGATGCGGTTGTCGAGGGTGACCTTCATGCCTGCCTCCCGGGACTCGGCGACCAGTGCGTCGAGGCTCGCGAGGGTGGGCTGCGGCCGGTCGGGCCCGTCGGACTCGCCCGGTGCACGCAGCACGCCGATGATCTCGCGCAGATCCTGGAGTGCGTCGTGCGCACTGTCGCGGATCACTCCGGCGGCCCTTGCGACCTGTGCCGGGGGCGCGTCCGGCCGGAATTCGAGGGCGCCCGCATGCACGCTGAGCAGGGTCAGCCGATGGGCGAGCACATCGTGCATCTCCCGGGCGATGGCCTCGCGGGCCAGCCGCTGGGCCTGTTCGGCGCGGAGTTCCGCCTCGGTCTCGGCCCGCAGGGCGCGCTCGCGGAGCGCGATGAAGAGCTGGCGGCGGGCTCGTACGAGCATGCCCCAGCCGATGACCAGCAGGATCAGGATGAGCCCGGTGACGACGGAGGCCAGGAAGGACATGCCCGGGTCGGGACGGAGGGCGGCCTGTGCGGCCGAACCCCCGATGGCAAGGGCACCGACGATCGCGACGGGCTTGAAGGGGCGGTGTACGGCGAGGCTGAACAGGCTCACCAGTAGCGCACCCGCGGCGACCGGATCCACCACGCTCACGACGATCAGGCCGATCGCGAGCCCGAGGGGTACGCGCCGCCGCGCCCACAGCGCGCAGCAGGCGGCCGCGCCCACCAGCTGGTCGGCGAAGACGACGAGTTCGGAGTTGCCCGCCTGCGCGCTCGCCTCCGAGGTGAGCAGGCCGATGAGCGCGGCGACGAGGAAGGCAAGGGTGTCGACGACCCAGTCGCGCACGGTCCGCCGCGGCCGCCCTGCCTTTGCCCGGTCGCCCGGGAGGTCCGGGTCAAGCGACTCGGCCATGGCCGACGGCAGCAGCCAGGGGTATTCCGTACGCGTCATATCGACAAAGCTACGCAGGTGAGCGGCGTGGGACCCCACTTCGGCGGCGGGAAGCTACCAAAGTCGCGCGGCCCGAGACTTTCGGAGCAGCGGCGCATCCCGGGGTCGGACGCGGTGCCGCGGCGGACCCGACGACGATCGGCGCATGAAGAAGATTCTCGAGGGCGTCGGCATGGTGCTGCTGGTGACGGGCGGCTGCGGCGTGCTGCACGAGCTGACCGGCTGGTTCCGCTTGATCGGCTTCACGCGCTGGTTCACGGAGCACCTCGGCTTTCTGCACGGCCGGGAGCTCTTCGCGAACATCGTGATCACGGTCGTGGGCTTCGCCGTGCTGATGATCGCGGACCAGTTCCGGAAGGCCTGAGGCCGACCGAGAACCCAAGCAGTTCCGGCCGGTCGCGCTGGGTCGCACACCTGCTGCCGCCGCTGTGCGTCCCTTCGTTATTCGGCCTCGTAAGTGCCGTACTCGGGACGGCCCGCCAGCTCGTACGTGTGGATGGCCACGCCCGCCGCCGTGGTGCGGGCCGAGGTGTGCCGGAGCGCGGTCGGGACCGCGCCGCTCGCGAAGAGGCGGCGGCCCGTGCCAAGGACGACCGGAAAGATCAGCAGGTTGTATGTGTCGATCAGGTCGTGCGCCATGAGGAAGTGGGCGAGGGCTCCGCTGCCGTGGACCTGGAGCTCGCCGTTCGTGCGCTCCTTCAGCGCGGTGACCTCCGCGGCAAGGTCGCCGTCGATGACGGTACTGCCCTCCCAGTCGGCCTTCTTGAGCTTGTTCGACGCGACGTACTTCGGAAGGGAGTTGAGCCGGGACGCGATCGGGTCGTCGGGGTCGGTCACCTTGGGCCAGTAGCCGGCGAAGATCTCGTACGTACGGCGGCCGAGCAGAAAGGCACCGGCCCGTTCGAAGACCTCGGTCATGAAGCGGCCGAAGTCGTCGTCCCCGTACGGGACGGACCAGCCGCCGAGGGCGAAGCCGCCGCTGGGGTCCTCGTTCGGTCCGCCGGGGGCCTGCATCACGCCGTCGAGGGTGACGAATGTGGTGATCGAGAGCTGCGCCATGGCGATGCCTCTTTCGGGGATTCCGGGGATGTCGTGGATTGCGGTGTTCCGGTCATCAGTTGAGACCCCCCTCACGCCGGGAATTCATCGACATTCAACGTCCGTTTGCCGCCGGCGCCGAGGAGGCAGGGCCGGTTTACTCGGGCTCGTAACCACTAGTGACATGCGCCGGCCCGTGAGAGCTGGGTGGGCGCGGCCTGACGGCGAACCTGGTGCACCCGCGGCCGTCCTCAATGGTGGTTTCGCGGGCGAACCGCAGCGGGGTCCGGGGCGGAGCCCCGAAAACCAGCCTCGCCGCGATTGAGGCGTGGGGTCCGGGGCGAAGCCTCGGGTCAGCCGCCCAGTTCCTGGTGCCGCGCCCGCAGACCCGCCGCGCCGTCCGCGGTCAGCGAGCCGAACAGCCGCAGGCGCGAGATGCCGCCGTCCGGGTAGATGTCCACCCGCACATGCGTGCCGACCGCGGGGCCCGCCGGCACGAAACGGTGATTCGTGTCCGGCTGCAGACGGGTCCGCGGAAGGATCTCCGCCCACTCCCCGCTCTCACCGTCGCGGAGCGAAACCGCCGCCCAGCCCGCGCTGTTGCCCTTCAGATACGCCGTGTCGATCTCCACCGCGCGGATCTCGGACTGCGCCACCAGCTGATAGCGGATCCAGTCGTTGCCCTTGTCCCGGCGCCGGCGGGTCTCCCAGCCGTCGTCCATCTTGCGGGAGCGGCCCGGTTGGATGGTGTTGGTGGCCGGGGAGTAGAAGCGGTCGGACGCGTCCTCGACCCGGCCGCCGTTCTCCAGCGCGACCACGTCGAAGGTGCCGAGCGCGCCGAGCCACGCCGGATCGGGTGCGACCTCGCCGTAGACCCGCAGCCGGGCGATGCCGCCGTCGGGGTGCTGGTTGACGCGCAGATGTGTGAAGCGCTGCTCGACGTCGACCGCGAAGCCGTTCGCCGCGTGGCCGCCGATGGCCGTACGCGGGACGAGCGTCACCCACTTCACGTCGTCGGCGAGCAGATCCTCGGGCGAGGGGGAGCCCGCGACGGCGGTGGCCTCGACGGAGACCGCCTGCGGGTAGTTGCCGCGGAAGTGGGCGGTGTCGACGACGATGCCGCGTACGACGCCGGGCGCGCCGAGCCGTACGAGAGCCCAGTCGTGGTCGTCGTCGGTCGGGTGCGGCTGTACGGCGCTCACGCCACGGCGACGGCGGGTCTCCCAGCCGTCCATGATCTTGCCCTTGTGGCCGAAGTGCTCCGGGTCGAACTCCGCGGCCTGAGGCTTCAGCAGGTTCTCGCGCTCGGCGAAGAACTCGTCGTTGGCGGCGATCACGCCCGCGCCGAGCCGCCGGTCGGCCAGGTCGACGTGGTGCTCGAAGGGAAACTCGGCCGTGCGGTAGTCGGCGTACGGGTCGCCGCCGCCGAACGGGCCGGCGTCACCGGTGAAGGAAGGGATGGACACGATCAGTTGTTCCTTTCGAGCAGTCGGCCGGTCGGCTCGGCCAGGGTGGCGTTCTCCACGATGCGTTCGCCGCGCAGCCAGGTCGACCTGACGACTCCGTGCAGGGTCTTGCCCGCGTATGCCGTCACCTGGTTGCGGTGGTGGAGCTCGGCCGGGTCGACGGTGAATCTCTCGTCGGGCGCGAGGACGGCGAAGTCGGCGTCGCGGCCCGCCTCGATCGCGCCCTTCTGGTTCAGTCCCGCGAGCTTCGCGGGGGCCTCGGACATCCAGCGGACGACGTCCTCGAGGGTGCGGCCGCGCTTGCGGGCCTCGGTCCAGATCGCCGGGAGACCCAGCTGGAGGGAGGAGATGCCACCCCAGGCGGAGGCGAAGTCCGGGGTCTTGAGGTCGGTGGTGCAGGGCGAGTGGTCGGAGACGATGCAGTCGATCGTCCCGTCGGCCAGTCCCTCCCACAGTGCGTCCTGGTTCGCCGCCTCACGGATCGGCGGGCAGCACTTGAACTCCGTTGCCCCGTCGGGGACTTCCTCGGCCGTGAGGGTGAGGAAGTGCGGACAGGACTCGACGGAGATCCTGACGCCCTCCCGCTTGGCGGCCGCGATCAGCGGCAGCGCGTCGGAGGAGGATAGATGCAGTACGTGCACACGGGCATTGAGGCGGCGGGCGTGCGCGATCAGGCTCTCGATCGCCGTGTTCTCGGCGTCGCGCGGCCGGGAGGCGAGGAAGTTCGCGTACTGGGGGCCGGACTGCTGAGGCGCGGCGGCCAGCTGGTGCGGGTCCTCGGCGTGCACGATCAGCAGTCCGCCGAAGCCGGCGATCTCGGCCATCGACCGGGCGAGCTGGTCCTGGTCGAGCTCGGGGAACTCCTCGACGCCGGACGGCGAGAGGAAGCACTTGAAGCCGAAGACTCCGGCGTCGTACAGCGGCCGCAGGTCCTTCACATTGGACGGGACGGCTCCGCCCCAGAAGCCGACGTCGATGTGCGCCTTGCTGCGGGCCACGTCCTGCTTGGTGGCGAGGTTGCCGACGGTGGTGGTCGGCGGGAGGGAGTTGAGGGGCATGTCCAGCAGGGTGGTGATGCCACCGGCCGCGGCCGCGCGGGTGGCGGACCAGAAGCCCTCCCACTCGGTGCGGCCGGGGTCGTTCACATGGACATGGGTGTCGACGAGACCAGGGAGTACGACATCGTCCCCGACGTCCTCCAGCCGGGCTCCGGCCGGCAGCTCGGCGTCGTACGGCAGCACCGCCGCGATCTTCCCGGCGGCGACGGCGACCGATGCGGCGCGCGTCCCTTCCGGGGTGACCACGCGAGTCGAGCGCAGTACCAGGTTCACGTCCACATTGGACACCCGTGCCCCTCACTTCCGTCCAGTACGGGGAAATCCGTAAAGCGAACCCGTACAGCGAAATTCAACGAACTGTTGAAGGAGTCTTCACTCCGGAGTCCGGTCCGTCAAGACCCGCCCCGACGAGCACGGCAAGGTCGAACCCTGGCTAGATATTTCCACCTAGTGGAAGTAGACTTTCACACAGCAGAACGTAGTCCTCGCCGAGGCGAGCACCGAGAGATCGCCGGAGATGACCGCCAACACAGGGACAAACACCCCCTGACCGGCAAAGACGCCGTGCCGAGTGCGGTGTGCCGGGCGCAGCCGCCCGGTAGGCTGCTCACTTGTCTGCCTGCCCGAAAGGACCGTTGACGTGCCGACGTCCAGCGCCAGCGCCACCGACGCCGCCAAGACCGCATCCAGCGGTGGCGTGCAGTCCCTGGAGCGCGCCTTCGACCTGCTCGAGAGAATGGCCGACGCCGGCGGCGAGGTCGGGCTCAGCGAACTCTCCGCCAGCAGCGGTCTGCCGCTGCCCACGATCCACCGCCTGATGCGCACGCTCGTGGCCTGCGGTTACGTACGCCAGCAGCCCAATCGCCGCTATGCGCTCGGCCCCCGTCTGATCCGCCTCGGCGAGTCCGCATCCCGGCTGCTGGGCACCTGGGCCCGCCCTTACCTGGCTCGCCTGGTCGAGGAGACCGGCGAGACGGCGAACATGGCGCTGCTCGACGGCGACGAGATCGTGTATGTGGCGCAGGTGCCCTCCAAGCACTCCATGCGCATGTTCACCGAGGTCGGCCGGCGGGTCCTGCCGCACTCCACCGGCGTGGGCAAGGCGCTGCTCGCGCACACCCCGCCGGACGAGGTGCGGGCGCTGCTGGCCAGGACCGGCATGCCCGCAGCCACCGAGAAGACGATCACGACGCCCGAGGGCTTCCTGGACGCGCTGGAGCAGGTGCGGCACGCCGGGTACGCGGTGGACGACAACGAGCAGGAGATAGGGGTCCGCTGCCTCGCGGTCTCGGTGCCCAACTCCCCCACGGCGGCGGCAGTGTCGATCTCGGGCCCGGCGGGCCGGGTCACCGAGGCGGCCACGGAGAGGATCGTGCCGGTCCTGCAGGAAGTCGCCAAGGACCTCTCGGCCGCACTGGCGAACACGTCCACGCAGGGCTGACAGCCGGGGCTCAGCCCCGGACCCTCCCCCGTGGGGGACCCCCAGTTCTCGATCGCCGGACGGGCTGAATTTCGGCCCGTCCGCGCCGCGAGACCGGCGCGCAGGGATCCGGGTCGCAGCCCCGGCCTCGACCAGGGTCAGGGGGCTTGCC
>NZ_JBJDQK010000001.1:472885-504431 GCF_044903445.1 Streptomyces sp. NPDC019890
CCCCGGTTTCGGGACCCGCCCGCCGGCAGCCCGTCCGCGCCGCGCGAAGCCGGCGCGCAGGGATCCGGGTCGCAGCCCCGGCCTCGACCAGGGTCAGGGGGCTTGCCCCCGGTTTCGGGACCCGCCCGCCGGCAGCCCGTCCGCGCCGCGCGAAGCCGGCGCGCAGGGATCCGGGGCACAACCCTGGCCTCGACCAGGGTCCGGGGGCTTGCCCCCGGTTTCGGGAAGGGGCGGGTAAGGGGAAAAGCTCCCCCGCGCCTTCAGACCCGCGGCGGCACTTCCCCGAACAGATCGACCGCGTTCCGTACGCCCATCAGCGCCGGCGCCAACGCGCTCACCGAGCCGATCGCCCCGGCAATCAGCAGCAACGAGCGCCGCATCCGCGGGATCTCAGGGTCACCGCCGGCCACCATCGCGGCCAGTACGGCCAGTTCGTCCTCGGCGATGCCCCGGTCGGGGAACTCCGCCGGGTGGCCGGCCAGTTCGCGGCGGAGCCGGGAGACGGCCGTGCGCAGCTCCGTCGCCCTGGGGTCCTCGCCGCTCTCTGTCACCCGCGTCTGCCCCACGCTCCGCAACAAAGCCTCTTCCCCTCGCACACCATTGTGCCGGCCCGACGACCCACGGCGATGGGTCAGCAGCCCTGGGTCGCGGGCAAGTTAACGCCATCCGACGCGGTGCGCGCCACTCCGCGGACCGAATTCAGGACGACGGCTGTACGGAGTCGATGGCGCCGCGCCAGACCGTCACGTCAAGGGTGATGTAGTGACTGGGGTCCGATTCGGGCGACCTTCCCTGAAAGGTCACCACGCCCACGTTGCCCGTTTCGCTCAGCACACAGAACTTCGCGCCCTTCGACAGGTTTTCGACCTTGAGCACGGTGGCGAACCGTGTCTCGGTCCGGCAGGTCTCCAGGTCGGCATTCTGGCCGGCGCGCAGCAGAACCAGCTTTCCGTTCCGGGCCTCGATCGTGCCGAGGTAGTACTCGTGCTCGAGGTCGCCGGTGTTGGATTCGCTCGAAATCGGCTTGACCGGCTCGTCGCCGAGGTTGATGCCGTAATCGTCCGTGACGTTGAGGCCGTTGTACGTCTTGGGCGCCGGGTCCGCGGCCGGTTCGGCGGGCTCGGCGGCCTTGTCGCTGCTCGGGCTTTCGGTGGCGGCCGGGTACTGAGCGCTGTCCTTCGGGCTGCCGGCCGCCTTGTCCTGGCCCTGCGACTGGTTGCTCTTGTCGTCGTCCTTGTCGGCCAGCGCGAAGTACACGCCGCCGCCCGCCAGTGCGCCGAGCACCAGTGTGGCGACGACGGCGATGGCGAGCGTGCGGCCCTTCTTCTTCGGCGCGGCGGGCGCGACCGGCGCTACGGGCCCAGCGACCGTTACGTACGGCTGCGGGGGCTGGACGTACTGGGGTGCCGTCTGCGCGTGCGGGACGGCGTGCGCGTGCGGGTAGCCGTACGTCGGCGTCTGGGCCGGCGGGCCGAAGCCGGGCGGCGGAGTTGCCGGGGCGGAGGCGGCTGTGGGCGGATGAACCGGAGCAGGCGTGTGCATCTGGGCCTGAGCGGCGGGCTGCGTGGGCGTCTGGTGCGGCGCCTGCACCGGAGGCTGAACGGGAGCCTGCGCGGGGGCATGCCCGGGCGGCTGTACCGGGGCCGGGGCCTGGCCGGCCGGGGGCGTCACCGGCGGCGCGGGCGCCGCCGTGCGCGTCGTGATCTCCGCGGCCACCGCACCCGGCAGCCACTCCTCCGGCCGCCGCAGCACCGTTTCTCCGTTGGCGGCCTGGCAGATGGCAAGCAGCTCGGCGACCGACGGCCGGCCCTCCGGCTCCTTCGTGAGACAGCGGGTCACCAACTCACGTAGCTGCTCGGGCAGTTCGGTGAGGTCTGGCTCCTCGTGCACGATCCGGTAGAGCACGCCGTGCGAGGTGCCCTCACCGAACGCAGCCCGGCCGGTCGCCGCGTACGCCGCCACCTGGCCGAGCGCGAAGATGTCGGTGGCCGGGGTGACCTGGCTGCCGGCCGCCTGCTCGGGGGCCATGAAGGACGGCGTGCCGATGGTGACGCCGCTGCTGGTGAGCGAAGTGGCGTCGGCTGCCCGGGCGATGCCGAAGTCGATGACGCGCGGCCCGTCCGCGGCGAGCAGCACATTGGCCGGCTTGAGGTCGCGGTGGACGATGCCCGCGCCGTGGATCACGTGCAGCGCCTCGGCGATCCCGGCGACCAGCAGCAGTACGGTCTCGACCGGGAGCCTGCCGTGCTCGACGACGGCGTCGGCGAGGGACGGCCCGGGGACGTAAGCCGTGGCCAGCCAGGGCTGCTTGGCCTCCGCGTCGGCGTCGATGACCGGCGCGGTGTACAGGCCTTGCACACGCTGCGCGGCCTGCACCTCTTGCGCGAAACGGCGACGGAATTCGGCGTCCTGGGCGAAGTCGGGCCTGATCACCTTGATGGCGACGGCACGGCCGCCGGGTGTGTACGACAGATAGACCTTGCCCATGCCGCCGGCGCCGAGCCGAGCGGCGATTTTGTATCCGGCGACGTTCTGCGGATCGTCTTCGCCCAACGGCTGAAAGACCGTTCCCTCGTGTGCGCGCCCGCTCATCGACTCTCGTCCCCCATGGCCAACTTCAGTATCGGAGAAGCACCTTATCCAAGGTCGCGCCCCGCTCTCCACGTCGGACGACGCTCATGCCCCGGGCGGTTGCAGAGCCGTGCGGACGGCCCCCGGACGGCGCAGCGCTTCGACCGGATTTGAGGTAAGGAGTCCTTATGGCACAACCACCGAAGGAACCGATGGTCGCCGGACTGCTGCTCGCGGCGGGCGGCGGACGCCGCCTCGGCGGCCGTCCGAAGGCCCTGCTGACGCACCGTGGCCGCCCTCTGGTCGAACACGCGGTGCGCGTCCTGCGCGAGGCCGGCTGCACCCCGGTGCATGTGGTGCTGGGCGCCGCGGCCGACCGGGTACGCGCGGAGGCCGAGCTGTCCGGCTGCGTACTGGTCGACAACCCTGGCTGGCAGGAGGGGATGGGCTCCTCACTGCGCGCGGGTCTTGAGTCCCTGGCCGTCACGGACGCGGACGCCGCGCTGGTCCAACTCGTCGACCAGCCGGGGATCGGCGCACCGGCGGTCTCCCGCATCCGGGCCGCGTACCGCTCCCGGGATTCGCTCCTGGCCGCCGCGTACGGAGGTGAGCGCGGGCATCCTGTCCTCTTCGGCGCGGACCACTGGACGGCGATCGTGGCGAGCGCGGTCGGCGACCGCGGGGCGCGCGTGTATCTGAAGGAGCACGAGTCCTCGCTGACTCTGATCGAGTGCGGCGACATCGCCGAGGCGTACGACATCGACACCGCTGAGGATCTGGCGCACCTTGAGTGAACGGCGTGGCACTCAGAGCCATGGTGTGTCGACCCGGAGAATCTCGACATCAACAAACCATTGAACTTCCACCATGAGGAAACTACTATCCACTGGTCAGAAGCGCCCGATCCCCAGACGGCGCCCGCGACCGCATCTCGGCTCCTGCGGCACCGAGTGCCGTATCTGTGATGCCGGCGGCCGCCAGGCACCGCCCGCTGAAGGAAGTGACAGCTCATGTCCGCACCAGCGCCGTCCCCGCTGGCCATCGTCGAAGCCGAGCCGCTGCCCCGGCAGGAAGAGGTCCTGACCGACGCCGCCCTCGCCTTTGTGGCCGAGCTGCACCAGCGGTTCACGCCGCGCCGTGACGAGCTTCTCGCCCGTCGCTCCGAGCGCCGCGCCGAGATCGCCCGCACCTCCACGCTGGACTTCCTCCCGGAGACCGCCGCCATCCGCGCGGACGACTCCTGGAAGGTCGCTCCGGCTCCCGCGGCCCTCAACGACCGCCGGGTGGAGATCACCGGCCCCACCGACCGCAAGATGACCATCAACGCCCTGAACTCGGGCGCGAAGGTCTGGCTCGCCGACTTCGAGGACGCATCCGCTCCCACCTGGGAGAACGTCGTCCTCGGCCAGCTCAATCTGATCGACGCCTATGAGCGCCAGATCGACTTCACCGACCCGAAGTCCGGGAAGTCGTACGCCCTGAAGTCCGCCGACGAACTCGCGACCGTCGTGATGCGCCCGCGCGGCTGGCACCTGGAGGAGCGCCACCTGCAGTTCGACGGCCGCCCGGTGCCGGGTGCGCTGGTCGACTTCGGCCTGTACTTCTTCCACAACGCCAAGCGGCTCATCGACCTCGGCAAGGGCCCGTACTTCTACCTCCCGAAGACGGAGTCGCACCTGGAGGCCCGCCTCTGGAACGACATCTTCGTCTTCGCCCAGGACTACATCGGCATCCCGCAGGGCACCGTCCGCGCAACCGTCCTGATCGAGACGATCACGGCGGCGTACGAGATGGAGGAGATCCTCTACGAGCTGCGCGACCACGCGGCCGGGCTGAACGCCGGCCGCTGGGACTATCTCTTCTCGATCGTCAAGAACTTCCGTGACGGCGGCGAGAAGTTCGTGCTCCCGGACCGCAACCTGGTGACGATGACCGCGCCCTTCATGCGCGCCTACACCGAGCTTCTGGTCCGTACATGCCACAAGCGCGGCGCGCACGCCATCGGCGGCATGGCGGCCTTCATCCCGTCCCGGCGCGACGCCGCGGTCAACAAGGTCGCGTTCGAGAAGGTCAAGGCCGACAAGGACCGCGAGGCGGGCGACGGCTTCGACGGCTCCTGGGTCGCGCACCCGGACCTGGTCCCGATCGCCATGGCTTCTTTCGACGCGGTGCTGGGCTCCAGGCCCAACCAGAAGGACCGCCTCCGCGAGGACGTCTCGGTGGCGGCCGGCGATCTGATCGCCATCGACTCACTGGACGCGAAGCCGACGTACGAGGGCCTGCGCAACGCCGTCCAGGTCGGCATCCGCTACATCGAGGCATGGCTGCGCGGCCTGGGCGCGGTCGCGATCTTCAACCTGATGGAGGACGCGGCGACCGCGGAGATCTCCCGCTCGCAGATCTGGCAGTGGATCAACGCGGGCGTCGTCTTCGAGAACGGCGAACTCGCCACCGCGGACCTGGCGCGCAGGGTCGCGGCGGAGGAACTGGCCGCGATCCGCGAGGAGATCGGCGAGGAGGCGTTCACGGCGGGCAACTGGCAGCAGGCGCACGATCTGTTGCTGAAGGTGGCGCTCGACGAGAACTACGAGGAGTTCCTCACCCTGTCGGCGTACGAGCAACTGGTCGGCTGACCACTGCCGTTACCGTTCCCGCGCCGCCCCCGGCACACCGCACAGCGGCCGGGGGCGGAGTGCTGCCCGCACGGAGGGACCGCCCGTCAATCGCCCGGGGCCTCGCGCTTCGAGCGCCTGTCAGGAGACCCGGAGGATGCTCTTGCCCTGGGTGGAACCGTCGGCGAGCTGCTGTACGGCCACGGCCACGTCTGCCAGGTCGTATTCGGCGGTGATGTCCACGCGCACCTGGCCGTCGGCGACGAGGCCGAGTGCGCGTCGGGCGCTGTCGGCGAGTTGCTCCGGGTGGGTCTGGCTGAGCAGGTTGCTGTTGTAGGTCAAGAGGGATTTGCCCTGCATGAGCAGGTCGTTGGTGTTGGCCAGGACGGGCTCGTAGGTGCCGAGGTTGCCGTACGCCGCCAGTCGGCCGTGTGCTGCGAGCTGCTCCATGCCGGCCTGACGGGTCGAGCCGCCGACCGGGTCGAGGATCACGTCGAACTTCTCGTCGCCGAGTGCCGCCGGGAACTCCTCGCGCAGCAAGACCTCGTCGAAGCCGAACTGGGCGGCGTAGTCGGCCCTGGCGGTGCTGCCGGCGACTCCGACGATCCGACCGGCTCCCGCCAGCCGGGCGAACTGGGCGGCCAGCGTGCCGACCGAGCCGGCGGCTGCGTGGACCAGCACGCTCTCGCCGGGCCGTACCCGCGAGGTGGTGTTGATCAGGTCATAGGCGGTCGGTGCGCCCCAGCCAAGGCCTGCGGCCGTCCGTAGCGGCATGTCGCCGATGCCCAGCGTGAGCACGGCGGGTGCCACGGCCACCTCGGCGCAGGCGCCCGCGGCGGTCAGCGCGGCGACGGGCTCACCGATACGGCTCGGGTCGACGCCCCCGCCGACCGCGACGATGTGCCCGGTCGCCTCGAAGCCGGGGACGAAGGGGCGCGGCACGGGGAAGTGGCCGTCCCGGACCATGGTGTCGCCCCACTGGATCCCGGCGTAGGCGACACGGATCGCCACCTGACCGGGGCCCGGGGTGGGCTCGTCGAGTTCGGCGATGCCGTAGTGGTCTTCGGTGTCGAGAAGGACGGCCTTCACGGTTACAGCCCCTTGTGTTGAGTCAGTATCCTTACACTCGAGACAGTAAGGAGTATCAGGTTCCTGAGTCAACCCATGAACCTGTCAATGGAGTGGGAGTACATGGTGGAAGCCCCCGTCGAGGATGACCTCTGCACCCGGATCAGGCGGTCGGAGCAGGCGCTGATGGCGCATCACGAGGCGGTGTTGCGCACCTACGGGCTGACCATGACGCAGTACACCGTGCTGCTGGTCCTCTCGCGCGAGGGCGGCATGTCCGGCTCTCAACTGGCCCGCTCCTGCGGGGTGACCCAGCAGAGCATGAGCAGCGTGCTGACCAATATGGAGACCAAGGAGCTCATCCGCCGCGAGACGTCCCCGGTACACGCCAAGGTGCAGATCGCCACCCTCACTGATGAGGGCCGGGCTCTCTTGGACCGCGCCTTCCAGGAGGTGATCATCCTTGAGCGCGCACTCACCGATGCGTTCACGCCCTCCGAGCACGCCGCACTCTGCGAACTCCTGGAACGCGCCACCACCGTGCTGATCCAGCAGACGCGCGACGCGTCCGTCCCACCCGTCGCCTGAGGCCGCGGCGGAACATCATTGCGGCAGGCGCAGCTCCGCCCACACCTGCTTTCCGGGGGCGCCCGCGCGGGGTGCGACGCCCCATTGGTCGGCGAGCCGGGCTACGAGGTACAGGCCTCGTCCCGATTCTGCGTCGGTAGGTGGGGCGGTGAGTTCTCCGGGTGCAGGCAGTCGCTCGGTGCGGGTGTCGGCGACCTCGATACGGAGGGCGGTGCCGGTCGCGGTGAGGCGGAGGTTGAGCTGCATGTGCATGCAACGCATGCCGTGCCGGGGCTGTTGCAGAGCGAGGAGTACGCACGGGCGGTGTTCGCCATGCGGCGCCCGCTACTGGGCGAGGAGACCGTCGCCCAGCGGGTAGCCGCCCGCCTCGCCAGGCAGAAGATCTATTTGTTCGCCGCGCAGGTCTAGCGGACCACGACCGTGCGCTGCGCCGAGAAGTCACCCCACTTCCCGTCGGGCAGCTTGGCCCGGAGCTTGACGCTGTAACGAGTACCGGGCCTGTCCGTGACCATGAAGGTGTACGTCGCCTTCCCGGTCGGCGGCGCGGCACCCCAGACGATGGTCGTGACCAACTTCCCGTTCAGGAACAGCTGATGCTCCTTGACCGGTTCGCCCGTCTGCGGCGGCGTCCAGCTCAGATCGACGTTCCCCTTGCGGGTGGTCGCCTTGAGATCGGTGGGCGCCGTGCTGGGCCCCTTCCCGGGGACCGACGCGGTGGTGAGGTCCACGGCGTTGCTGTCCGGTGAGGATTTCTCGGCGGCGTCACGTGCGCGCACGGTGAAGGTGTAGACGGTGCCGGGCCGCAGGCCGGTGACGCGGGCGGTGGTCTCGGTGCCGCTCACGCTGTGGATGCGGGAGTCCTCCTGGTAGATGTCGTACGAGGTGACGCCGACATCGTCCGCGGCACGCGCCCAGGACAGGACGGCCTCGCGGCTCCCCTCGGCCCGGCCACGCAGCTTCACGGGCCGCGAGGGCGCCTGGTGGTCCTCCGGCGTGGGGGCCGGGGTGGTGACGGGCACGGCGGCGCTCGGATCGGAGAGGTTCCCGGCGGCGTCGCGCGCCCGGACGGTGAAGCTGTAGGCGGTCTCGGGGCTCAGCCGGTCGATGTCGACCATGTGCCGCGTGGCGGGCAGGGTCTTGACCCTGGTGCTGTGCTGAAACACCTCGTATCCGGTGACGGCCTTGTTGTCGGTGGCCTGCTCCCACATGACGTGCACGGAGGTGGCACTGCCTGCTTGAGCGGTCACGCCGGCGGGGGTCGAAGGGTTCTCGGTGTCTTTGTCCTCGCCTCCGCAGGCGGTCAGCAGGAGAGCGGCGGCACAGGCCAACGCGGGGAGTGTGGGGGGACGTTGCACGGTCGGACCTCCGCAGAGGACGGCAATGGTCCAGACCTATATGACACAGCCTGCGGCCCTGCGGCAAGACCTTCGCCATCCGGACGGACAGAACGGCCATGGCTACCTTCGCCGTACGGGCTGCGAGGCCTGCCGGGGGGGCAACGCTCCGCGCGAGGTGCCCTTCGTGCAGCAGTAAGTCCCTTCAAGGCCGTTGTGTCCCGTCATGACACAGCCTGAGACCTCACGTACCTTGCCGGAGCCTGATGGCATTCTTATGGCTTCTTGAAGAAGCCCTTCCCCGAGGCCTTTAGGCACACGAACCGGCTTAGGCTCTCGTCAACCCCCCACCGTGATCCCGGTGGGCGCGGCTGCGTCTGCCGGGATCCCGCTTGCTCAGCCGTCTTCCATCCGAGGTGTTGCACGTATGGGTTCCCGAAGGATCGCTGGCTCGAACTCCCGTTCTCACGCCCGTCCCAAGAGCGGGCTGCGGGCACGCAGCGCCGCGCTGGTGCTGGGCGTGATCACCGTCACCGCGGGTGTGGGAGTGACCCTCGCCATGGGCGGCGGGGACGAGGGCGGACCGGCAGACCGGGTGCAGACGAACGCCGCCGGTGACCTCGCCGGGCCGGGCGACGACGATGTCGCGGCGGGCGGCGCGTCGCCGCTTGCCTCGCCTTCGGGGAGCGCGAAGGCGAGCGCATCGCCGAGCCCGTCCGCGTCCCCCTCGGCCTCCGCCAAGCCGAAGCGGACGGCGAGTCCGAAGGCCGCGCCGAAGCCCAGGGTCACGACGAAGAGCGGTTCGGGCGGGTCCGGAGGTGGCGGCGGATCCTCGTCCTCCGGCGGTTCCGGTTCGGGATCCGGGTCGGGGTCCGGGTCGGGATCGTCGAACGGAGCCGAGGCCCAGGTCCTCTCGCTCGTCAACAAGGAGCGCGCGTCGGCCGGTTGCTCGCCGCTCACCTCGAACTCGAAGCTGACCGAGGCCGCGGACGACTACAGCGATGTCATGGCCCGCAGTGGCGTGATGTCCCACACCGGGCCCGACGGGTCCACGATGACCAGCCGCGTCGAGGCAGCCGGGTATCAATGGTCCACGCTGGGCGAGAACATAGCCCGCGGGCAGTCGGATGCAGCCGCCGTCATGGACGCGTGGATGCACAGCCCCGGCCACCGCGCCAACATACTCAACTGCTCCTTCAAGGAGATAGGCATCGGCGTGCACTTCGGGGACGGCGGCCCCTGGTGGACGCAGGACTTCGGCGCAAGCCGGTAGGACCCGCTACAGCTCGTCGCCCGCCAGCTCGAACGACACCCGCACCCGAGCCCCGCCCATCGGCGCGCCGCTGATCTCCAGCTCCCCGCCCGCCGCTCGGGCCGCACGCGCCACGATGTCCAGGCCGAGGCCCGTGGAGCCGCCGACGCTGACGCCCCGGGTCAGCGCGGCGTCCGGGTCGGCAACGCCGGGACCCGCGTCCTCCACGGTCAGCACGACGTGCCGAACGGTGCGCTCCACCCGTACGGCGAAGGCGGTGCCCTGCGGAGTGTGCCGGAAGACGTTCCCGATCAGCGCGTCCACGACCGCGGCGAGGTCGTCCTCGGGGAACCGTACGGGCGTCGGGCGCGGCGTGAAGGAGCGTTCGTAGAGCCGGTCCTGCTGGGTGGCGAGCACCGACCAGAACTCGAGCCGCATCGCCACCACCTCGGTCACCTCGCTCGGGCGTGCCGGAGTCGTCCCGTTCGCCGGGCCGGCGGCCAGCGGGGTGCGGGCGGCGGTGATGATGGAGTCCAGTTCGCTCTCCAGTTGCGCGACGGCTTCCGTGATCCGTCGGGCGCCCGGTGAACCGCCCAGCAGGTCCGCCTCCAGGTACAGCGCGGTCAAAGGGGTCCTGAGCCGGTGCGAGAGGTCCGCGACCATCTCGCGCTCGATGGCCAGCAGTTCCACGACCCGGTCGGCCATGGTGTTGAACGCGGCGCCGGCCTCCTGCAACTCCGGCGGACCGTCCGGTTCCACCCGTATGTCGAGATCCCCCGACCCCAGGGCCAGCGAGGCACGCTTCAGGCTCCGGGAGGAGCGGACGACCCTGGCGCCCAGCCGGTCGGCGACCAGCACCGAGCCGCCCACCAGGCCGAGCGCGAGCAGCGACATGACGCCCCACGATTCCCAGACGCCCCGGGTCAGGTCCCCGGCCGGTACATACGCCTCCACGACCGCCACACGGTTCTGGGCGAGGACGACGGGCTGGAGATAGACCCATCCGTCGGCGGTGTCGAGCACCCGCGTCTCCCGTTTGCCCACCGCCCGCTCCAGCGCCTCCTGCGGCGCATGCAGCGTGCCGACGAGCCCGCCGTCCGGGAGCCGTACGGCGAGCTGGTCGTCCGAGCCCAGGCCCGAGACCGCCTGCTGCACATCGGCGGGTCTGGTGGTCAGGGCGAGTACCGGCGAGAGGGCGGCCGCACGCTGTTCGGCGGCGGTGGTCACCCGGTCCCGGGCCTGTTCGCGTACGAGCAGGGCGAGCGGGATGAGGAAGGACAGCGCGACCATCAGCGTCGCGGCGAGGGAGATTCCGGCGAGGGCGCGTCTCATGAGGGCGAAGCGACCAGCTTGATCCCGATACCGCGCACAGTGTGGAGATAGCGCGGATCCGCAGCCTTTTCACCCAGCTTCCTGCGCAGCGCCGAGAGGTGGACGTCGACCGTCTGGTCCTCGAGATACGGCTGCTGCCACACCTCGGCGAGTATGCGCTGGCGGGATATGACCTGGTCGGCGTTTTGCGCAAGATAGGCGAGCAGGTCGAACTCCCGCCGGGTCAGGGAGAGCTCGTCCCCGTCGAGATGCGCGGTCCGGGCGAGCGGGTCGATCCTGAGTCCTGCGACCTGCAGGACCGGCTGCCGGTCGCCGTCGTCCGTCGCCGGCCCGGACCGCCGCAGTACGGCGGCGAGCCGGGCGGCGAGCTGGCCGCCCGAGAAGGGCTTGACCATGTAGTCGTCGGCTCCGGCGTTGAGGAGCCTGATGATCTCCGTGTCGTCGTCGCGGGCCGTGGCGACCAGTACGGGTACGCGCGAGATGCCCCGGATCATCCGCAGCACGTCGAGACCGTTCAGATCGGGCAGTCCGAGGTCGAGCACGACGATGTCGGGCGGGCTCTGGGTGATCTGCCGCAGCGCCTCGAAACCCTGGTGAGCGGTCTTCACCGCGTATCCGTGTCCGGTGAGGACCTCGATGAGCGCGGCCCGGATGACTGGGTCGTCCTCGACGACAAGTACGGAGGCCATGAGCAGGCACGTTAGCGGGTCCGCCAAGATGGTGTCGTGCCCCGGTACCTGCGCTACGTGCTCATCTGGCTGTCCTGCACGACAGCCAGCGTGACGGCCGTCATGATCACGGTCCATTTCGTGGTGGGCTCGACCAGACCGACGGCGCCGGTCGCGAAGTCGGCGCCGACGGACTTCGCCGCCGCCTCACCGCAGGCCTCGGTGACTGCGCGCCCCAGCGCGTCCCCGAGCCCCAAGCCCACCCCGAGCCCCTCCACGCCCAGGCCGACGCCGCCCCGGAAGACCGACAGACCCCGTACGGCGTCGGCAACCCCCGCGGCCCGCACGACTCCTCGGCCTCCCGAGGAACCGTCCGGAGCGAACTCGGGCGGCGGGGGATGCGAACAGGGCGGTTCGGGTGTGCACACCATCTCGTCCCAGGGCGGTAAGGCCACCGTGCGCTACGGAAGCGGCGGGGTGTGCCTCATCTCGGCGGTGCCGAACCAGGGCTTCACGGCGAGCACCACACAGAGCGCGCCGGACACCCTGACGGTGACGTTCGAGGGTGACCGGCACCGCTCGGAGATCACGGCGACGACCGTGCCCTCGGACCGGGCCAGTGTGCGGGAGACGTCTTTCTGAGCGCCTCCTCGATGTCGGATCATTGGGGAAACTCCGACCTGAACCGCCACCGGGCCGAGCTCGTGGTCTCCCCCGGATCGCGGCCCCAACAACCCGCCCTACCAGGCACGTTGACCCTCCACCCGCCCATCATCGGCGTTGACCGGGCTACCTCAGGTCGATATGTTCTGCATGCCTGACACAGCAGCAGCTCACGGGGGAGTCACAGTGCGAATCCTGTCGTACAAGCCTGGCCACGACGGGACCGTCGCCCTGATCGAGGACGGGCGCCTGGTCTTCTCGCACGAGAGTGAGAAGGACTCGTTCCCGCGGTACACGGACTTATCCCCCTCGGCGATGCTGAACGCCGCGGAACAGCTGGACGGTCCTCCGGACGTCGTGTGTCTGAGCGGCTGGGTGAAGGGCTTCCACTCCACCGAACCCCCTGTGGGGGCCGGCTACTTCGGATGGGACGAATCCGGGATTCTCGCCGGCGAGTCCCGGATGTTCGGGCACCCCGTCCGCACCTTCAGCTCCACCCATGAGCGGTCCCATCTGCTCAGCGCCTACGGCATGTCGGCGCTGGCCCACGGACAGCCGTGCTACGCGCTGGTGTGGGAAGGCAACATCGGCTCGTTCTACCTCATCTCCGAGGATCTGCGCATCCGGCGGCTCTCCGCCGTACTGGAAGACCCGGGCAACAAGTACCAGCACATCTTCGCCCTGGCGGATCCCTCCTCGCCCGGTGAGCACGGCGGCTTCCGGTTCTCCAACGCGGGCAAGATGATGGCGCTCACCGGCTTCGCCCGGCGCACTCCCGTGTCCCGGGCCGAGCATGAACTCATCGAGTACGTCCTCGACCAGCCGTCGATCCTGCTCACCGCCCCCAAGGAGAAGCTGGCCTGGTCCGGCTTCCACGACATCGGGGTGGAGAGCCAGGAGTTCAAGGACCTGGCCGCGAAGCACTCCCAGGCCATCTTCGACCGCTTCCTCGCGGTCGCCGAGCGGGAGCTGACGGACGGTCTTCCGCTGCTGATCGCCGGCGGATGCGGCCTGAACTGCGACTGGAACCAGCAGTGGCGCGAGAGTGGGCTCTTTCCCGAGGTCTTCGTGCCTCCGTGCCCCAACGACTCCGGCTCGGCCATCGGCACCGCGATCGACGCCCAGTTGCACTACACCGGCGAGTCGAAGATCACCTGGGATGTGTACAGCGGGCCCGACTTCGTCCACGACCGGGGCCCGGAGCAGCTCCACGAGCACTTCGACGAGGAGCCGCTCGATCTCTCCCGGGCAGCCGGTCTGCTGGCCTCGGGGCGGGTCCTCGCCTGGGTGCAGGGCCGCTGCGAAATCGGGCCGAGGGCACTGGGGAACCGCTCCCTGCTGGCCGCCCCGTTCGAGCAGGGCATGCGCGACCGGCTCAACCAGATCAAGCTGCGCGAGTGCTACCGGCCCATCGCTCCGGTGTGCCTGGAAGAGGATGTCAGCGAGCATTTCGACTGGACCGGTCCCAGCCCTCACATGCTGTACTTCCAAGCCGTCCGCAACCCGTCGCTCCGTGCCGTCACCCATGTCGACGGCACAGCCAGGGCGCAGACCGTGAGCGCCGCGCAGAACCTCCGACTGCACAGCCTCCTGGGCGCTTTCAAGCAGGTCACGGGCGCCGGGGTGCTGTGCAACACCTCCCTCAACCTCCCCGGGCGGGGCTTCATCAACCGTACGAGCGACCTGATCGCGCATGTCCTCGACCGCGGGATCGACGGCTTCGTCCTGGAAGACCGCCTCCACCTGGCGCGCAATCGGTCGCTCAGCAGCACGGAAGGCCGGGCATGACCGACCACGACAGCGTCGTCCTCACGCTCCCCGATCTCGACAAGGGCGCTCTGGCTCCGCTCCTGGACGGCAGCGTGCTGGCCATACGGATACCCGGCTTCACGGCCCCCGCGGAGGCCGCGCACATCGCCGGCCGGCTCGCCGCGCACCCGAGCCTGTCCGCCTACCGCAACACGGCGGAGCTGGTCCGGGTCGGCGAGAGTCACTACGAGACGCACGACGCGGACGGCACCACCAATCGGCAGGCGCTCACGGAGTACTTGAGCAATGCGGAACGGCTCATGGCCGAGATCCGTGCCGCTTGTGCCCCCTACGAATCGCCGCTCGACATGCTGTGGCAGGGGCTCGATGCCTCGTACGGTCTTGAGCGGGCCCGGATCGGTGACCGGCCGATGTTCGCCGGCGTCTGCCGTGTGTTCCCCGAAGGCAGCGAGCTCCTTCCGCACAACGACCGCCTGGCCCGCGACGCACCCGGGCTCCCTCTCGGTCTGGAGCTGGAAGCCCAACTGGCCGCCAATATCTACCTGCAGGTCCCAGAACAGGGCGGCGAGCTGGAACTGTGGGACCTGCGGCCCGACGAGGAGGAACTGGCCGCCTGGCGCGCCCCGGGCAGTACCTACGGAGCCGATCGTGCTCTGCTGCCGCCGCCCGCATGCGAATTACGTGTGGCCGCCGGCGACCTGGTGCTCATTGACGCGACGCGGCTGCACGCCGTGTCGCGGCAGGTGCGCGGCGCCCGTATCGGTCTGTCCTGTTTCCTCGGAGCCCGACGCGGCCGCCCGTTCGTCTGCTGGAGTTGATCAACCTGTCGCCCCGCCCTGTCCCCCCGTCCCAGACGTCCGCCCCCGTCCCGAGGCATCTCGGAAGCCAGTTGCGAAGGCTGCGTCTGAGCAGTCGGCTCTCCCAGCTGGAGCTGGCCAACCGGATGGGCTTCCCGGGCCAGATCGTCACCGAGGTCGAGCGCGGGGAGCAGGCGCCCACCGAGCGGTATCTGGAGCAGCTCGCGCGCGTTCTCGAACTGCCCCCGCAGCAGATCTACGAGCTGTGGGAGCAGTACCGGCGTATACCTGCCGCGGCCGGCACCGGTGCAGGCGACGGTGCCGGGCAGCGGCAGGACAGGGCGGACTGCCCCTACCGCGGCCTGTACGCCTTCCGCGAGCAGGACGCGCCGCTCTACCACGGGCGCACCACCGTCATCGCCCGGCTGACCCGGGCGATCAGCCAGTCGGCACTGGCCGGCGTGGTCGGGGCATCCGGCAGCGGCAAGTCGTCGCTGGTACACGCCGGGCTCATCCCGGCCCTGCGCCGGCAGGCGGAGCACTGGGCCGTCGCCGTCTTCCGGCCGGGCTCCAGTCCGTACGAAGCTCTCGCCGGCGGCCTGGTCGAGCTGGTCCATCCGGATTCCTCCGTGGATCACAACGCCACCGCGGCCGCGGCGCTGTCCGAGCGGATGCGGACGGGTGGCATCAGCCAGGCCGTCGAGCAGATCGCGCGGCGGCTGGACCGGCCTCTGCTGCTGTTCGCCGACCAGTTCGAGGAGCTGTTCACCCACTGCCGCGACGAGGACTCGGTCCGGAAGTTCCTCGACGACATCGCCGAACTGTCGCTGCGGCATCCCGGCAGCACGTCCCGAGTGAAGGTCGTACTGACGCTGCGCGGGGACTTCTACGGCCGGGCGGTGGCCCACCGGCGCTTCTCCGACGTACTCCAGGACCATGTCGTCAATCTGCCGCCGATGAACCGCACCGAGTTGCGCAGCGCCATCGTGGAGCCTGCCCGCGCCAGACAGCTCGTCCTCGACGAGGGGCTGGTCGAGCGCATCCTCGACGATGTCGGCAGCGCCCCCGGCAATCTGCCGCTGCTGGAGTTCGCCCTCACCCTGCTGTGGGAACGGCAGTCGTCCGGGCGGCTGACCCACGCCGCGTACGAGACCGTCGGCGAGGTCGTCGGCGCGATCGCCACCCGGGCGGAGGAGGTGTATGCGGGCCTTTCGCCTCAGCAGCAGGACACGGCACGGCAGTTGCTCACCAGGCTGGTACGGGTTGCCCCGATCGGAGAGGAGGGCGAGGACGCACGCCGGCGCACCCCGGTGACCGAGCTGTCCGGCTTCGCCCGGGTCGAGGAGGTCATTGCCGCTCTGACAGATGCCCGGCTGCTGGTCACCGACTCCGACGAACAGGGCAGGCCCACCGTCGAGGTCGCCCACGAGGCCGTCATCCGCAGCTGGGACCGGCTGCGGCTGTGGCTCGACGGGGACCGGCAGTTCCTGCTGTGGCAACAGCGCACCCGCCGCCGGTACGAGGACTGGCGCTCCGAGGCCGAGGACCCCGTCAACGCCCTGCACGGCAGGCTGCTCAGCGAGGCCGAGGGCTGGCTCCAGTCCCGCGGCACCGAGGCCGTTGCCGCCGATCTGCAGGAGTTCATCCGGCACAGCGCCGAGGTGCGCAGCGCCGAGGAGCTCCAGAGCGCACTCGCGGACCTGGACAGGCTCCTGAGCGTCAAGGCCGACGATCTGCTGCCGTTCCTCACCCGGCTGTCCGGGCACCGCACGGTCGTCGAGGAACGGATCCGGGAGGTCCTGCGGGGAGAGGCCCGTCTGAGGCCCGACTCGGGAGCCGGCCTGAACGCCGAGGAGGTGTTCCGGCTGCGGCTCTTCCTCGCGGCGGGCGACCCGGCGGAGGCCGACTGGATCGTCCGGCATCTGCACAGCACCGGCCCGCAGGACCTGGCTGTCGCACGTCAGGTCCTGACTCCTCTCGGCGCGGACCTCACCGACCGGCTGTGGGCGGCGGTTTTCGCCCCGGAAGATGCTGATCCGGCACACCGCCTCCGTGCCGCCGTCCTCCTCGCGGAGACGGACCCGGACGATCCCCGCCGGCGACAGGCCGCCGACCGCATCGCCGCCCAACTGCTGGCCCAGGACCAACTCCAGCTGTCCGCCTGGCTGGAGGCGCTGGGCCGGGCGGCACAGACGCTGCTGGAACCGCTGACCACGGCCGCGGTCGACGACGACAGGCGGGAAACGGTCCGGGAGACCGCGGTGTCGCTTCTCCATCAGGTCGCCGCCGCTCGCGGTGACCTGCTGGCCCACGTGTCGAGCGGAGGACCCGAACACGCCTATCCGGACGTGATCCGCTGGCTGGGCGAGGCCGCCGACCCCTCCGTACGGTCGACCGCATCGGCGACACTGCGCGACATCCTCGTCTCCCAGCCCTCGGCGGCCATGGGCGAGGCGGAGCGTATCCAGCTGGGCAGGCGCCGTGCGGCAGCGGCCTGCACCCTGCTGCGGTTCTCCGAATCGGACGGCATCCTCGATCAGCTGACGACCGCACCGGACCCCGAGTTCGCCACCCAGTTCGCGCACCAGGCCGAGCGACGCGGCGTCCCCGGCCCGCTGATCGCCGGAATGCTCGCCGAAGCCCCGACGCCCGAGTCCAGGTACCACCTGCTCATGGCCCTGGGGAACTACGGACGCGAGTCGTTCACCACCCCGGAGAGCTTCGCCGCGGTGCAGCAGAACCTGCTCGACCTGCACTCCCACGATCCCGATCCCGCGGTGCACAGCGCCACGTTCTGGCTGGACCGCCGATGGGACCGGCGTATCGACGGGGTCGGGCACGCGGCGCCGTACGACCCCACGGGACGCAGAGGATGGTTCACCGGCACCCCGCACCGTACGCGGCTGGCCTTCAGCGTGTTCCGTCCCGGCACGCTGCTCACCGGCTCACCCGAGCAGGAGCAGGAGCGCAGCAGCTACGAGTCGCCGCAGCGTCCCACCCGGATCACCCGCTCCTTCGCGCTGTGCACCGCCCAGGTCACGCGCGGGGCGTTCGAGGAGTTCATGGCCGAGACCGGCCGGCGCGGGCTTCCCGACATCAGCGAGTGGAGCGATAAGCCCGTCGAGCCCGTGGTCGCGCCGACCTGGTACGAGTCCGCCGACTTCTGTGAATGGCTCAGCTCCCGGATCGGCTCCCACGACCGGTCGGGTCCCTACGGCACCGACACCGACGATCATGCGGTGCTGAGTCCCGGCTGGAGCGGGTTCCGGCTGCCCACCGAGGCCGAGTGGGAGTACGCCTGCCGGGCCGGCACCGCCACCGCCTACAGTTTCGGCAGCGCCCGCGACCTCCTCGACGAATACGGCTGGACCGCGCGGAACTCAGGACTCAAGACCCATGAGGCGGGGATGCTGCGGCCCAATCCCGCAGGCCTCTTCGACATCCACGGCCAGTGCTGGGAGTGGTGCTCCGACTGGTACGCGCTCTACGAGGCAGAGCCGGCCGTGGACCCGCTCGGGCCCGGGCACGGCGATCGGCGCGTCCTGCGCGGCGGCTGCTGGAACCTCGGCCCTCGGTACGCCCGTTCCGCCTGCCGCAACGCGCACATCCCGTCGAATCGCAACTACTACATCACCTTCCGGCTCGCCCTGACCGTTCCGGACGCCGACCCGACCTGGTCCGGCGGCCCCAACCCCCTGTCCTGGAGCGGCTGATGGCTCGCCGTGGTCCTCTCTCACCCGTCACCATCGGCGGGCTCATCATGGCCGCCGGAGTCATCGGCATCGTCATCGGGCATGTCTCCGATCACGGCTGGAAGTGGGCAGGTCTCGTCAGCGATGTGGCCACATCGGTGGGGGCCGAACTCGTCGCCGTCGCCGTCACCGTCCTGATGATCGACCGGCTTGCCGAGCGGCGCGAAGGCGTACGGCTGCGCCAGCAACTGGTACGTGAGGCGAGCAGCACCGACCACGGTCTGGCCCTGCGTGCGGTGCTGGAGCTCGACGTCCGCGGCTGGCTCGCCGACGGCGCGCTCGTCGGGGCCCGGCTCGGGGAGGCGAATCTGCACGACATCGTGCTGGAGGGCCAGGATCTGCACGGAGCGGACCTGGCCGGCGCGAACCTGAGCAGGGCCAACCTCTCCCGGGCGAACCTGACCGGCTGCAACTTCACCGGCAGCAATCTCGCCGAGGCGGTCATCGAGATGGCCGACCTGTCCGGGGCCCGTATGCAGGACACCAGGATCGACCACGCCGACATGGCACATGCCGTACTGCGGTCGGCGGACCTCTCGGGGGCCAACCTCGCCCACTGCGACCTCACCGAAGCGGACCTGAGGGGAGCACTTCTGCGAGGTGCCGACTTCACAGGCTGCCTGATGGACGGCGTCCGCCTGGACCGGTCCACGGTCTGGGACGAAACGACCCGCTGGCCGTCGGGATTCTCTCCGCAGGCTGCCATCGGGGCCGGTATCTGATCAATCGTCAATTCGATACGATTCCACAGGGTTCGGACAACACCGCAAGGAGACTCCCGTGCAGTTCATGCTCATCGGCCATGACGGCACCGACGAAGGCGCACTGGACCGACGCCTGGCCGCGCGCGAAGCGCACATCGCCCTTGGCGACAAGCTCGTTGCCGAGGGCCACATGCTGTTCGGCACCGCGCTTCTCAGCGAGGACGACAAGATGATCGGGTCCATGCTCGTCCTGGACTACCCGTCACGGGCCGAGCTGGACGCCTGGCTGGCCATTGAGCCGTACATGGTCCAGGGCGTGTGGGAGAAGATCGCGATTACTCCTGTGCGGGTCGGCCCGTCGTTCGTGGGCCTCCACAAGTAGCGGCGCCGTGGCCCTCGTTGGCACCCGGGGGCACACCTTCTTACCGCCCCACGACCCTACCGCCTTGCCCCCGCTCACCGACGAGCAGATAGCGGCCGCGTGTGCCGGGCACCCCGGGCGCCACAGAGGCGTCGGCCCAGCGCCCGTAGTCGGCATGCGGTTCCCCGTACGCGGACACCTGGACGTCCCAGCCGAAGCCCTCGAACAGCTGCTCAGGATCGTCGCTGCCGGATTTCCACGGGTAGCCCTGCTCGGCCATACGCGCGCGCCAGGACGCCATGCCGGGACTGTCGAGGACACTCTGACCGACGTAGTCCGCCAGCAAGCAGCTGCCCGGGGCCGACAGGCCCGACAGCTGTTCCACCAGCAGGTCGCGCTCCTGCGGGTCGAGGAAGTACAACAGCCCTTCCAGCAGCCATCCGGTCGGCAGGGCCTGATCGAACTCCGACTCCACCAGGGGCGCCGTCCACTCCGCGAGCAGGTCCACGCCCAAAGGCACCCGCGCACACAGACTCTGCGCCGCCGCGCTCCCCACAAGATCGTCCTTCAGACTGAGCAGCGCCGGACGGTCCAGTTCGAAAACGACCACGCCCGGTGACCACGGCAGTCGAAAGGCCCGGGAATCCATGCCCACCGCGAGGAAGACGAACTGCCTCAGCCCCCGGCGGTCCAGCCGGAGCAGCCAGTCGTCAAGGAATCGGGTCCGCACGGCAAGCGCGGGATCCTCCACACCGCTCTGGACGGAACCCTCGAACTGGACCATGATCCGGGGCCCCTCGGTGCCCGCGAAAACGCGCGCGAGCGGATCGGAGAAAAGCCGATCCTCGCGCTCATGCTCACGCGCCCGCATGGACGCGGTCCACAGAGCGGTCTTGGCCAACGGATCCAATGGTTCGGATACGCCCATACTCAAACGCTCCTCTGCCGAGCTCCCACCATTGCAGAACATAGCGGACACCCGGCCGTGCCCGCAGTCGCCCGGATCTCGAGCGATGAGTTTCGGCGACCGGGCCGGTCTGCCCTTGTATGGACAACACATCGCATATCCCGTCCCTCGACCTCCGCCCCGCCGCCCGCGCCGTGGCACAGCTGACCGCCGCGGTCGACGACGCATGGCTTGCCGATCCGACGCCCTGCCCCAAGTACGCCGTACGCGAGCTGCTGGGCCATATCGTCGGGCTGGCCACCGCCTTCCGGGACGCCGCGCGGAAGGATCTCGGACCGTCGACGAACACCGACCCCAGTTCCGTACTGCCGGTCCTGCACGACGACTGGCGCGCCGTGCTTCCCCGGCGGCTGGACGAGCTGGTGGAGTCCTGGGCCAGTCCCGAAGCGTGGGACGGCGAGACCCAGGCGGGGGGCGTCACCCTCCCGGCAGCGATCGCCGGCCGCGTCGCCATGAACGAGCTCGTGGTCCACGGCTGGGACCTGGCTCGCGCCACGGGGCAGGCGTACTCCCCCGATGACGCAAGCCTTCAGGTGGCGTACGAGCTGATGAAGCCGACGGGCGACGAGGAGAGCCGGGGCGGGCTGTTCGGCCCGGTCGTCGAGGTGCCTGAGAGCGCGCCGCTGCTGGACCGGGTTGTCGCTGTCAACGGCCGTCGGCCGGACTGGAGGCCCGGGGACTGACCGGCGCCATGTCTCAGTCCGGCTGTCGTCACGAACGATCGGTCGAGTCGATGTGCTGCTGGAGCGCCTGAGTGATCTCATCGACGCTTCCATGTGGCGGGAGAACCCAATAGGCGTCGTCGCCGTTGTTCAGCGCCAATTCGCTCGTGAAATGGACCAGGTCGGGAGAGGGAACGAACGAGTCGCGCAACCAGGCAGCGAATTGTGCGGCCTCGGCTGCCGATGCTTGCATCACCATGACCGAGCCGATTTCCGGATAGGGGGTGGTCGCCAACCCTTCCAGCCACACCCCGTCGCCCAGTGGTACTTCGAAGGTCAGGGCCTTGGCCGAACGGGGTCCCAGGTCTCCGCCCAAGGAGGTGGACGATCCGGGGAAGGCTTCGGTGATCTCGGCTGCGAGGTGGTCGAGCCGCAGATGCCATGCCGCAGCGTCGTCGACCGGCGGTGCGAAGCTGAATGTTGTCCTCAGCGCATCTGGGTCCGTCATCGTGTCTCCGTACTTCCACGGCACGTAGCGTGCGGTGCTCTACCTCACGGCGATCACCAGTGTGTAGGAGGAAAGCGGACACGCGGTGTGGGTGGCAGGCCGTCACCGATGGCGTCTGCAACGGCCCGCTCATGCCGCAGCGGAGTTCGTCCCGTGGCTGCGCTACCACGTTCGGTCGTTGTCCCCGGCAGGGTGGAGGGAGGGCAGCCGGGCGCGCTCACCGCGGGGCGCATGCCGAGGTGCGTTCCACCCCGGCGGATCGCCGAGCAACCATCGTGGGCGTCGTGTACTGAATCCATCGACCTGTTGCCGGGCGTCGTGAGCGACGGGCTCCTCGCGGTTCCCTCTCCTCCATGGGAAAGCACCGGCGCAGGGGCAGGACCCACCCCGGCAGCGCGGACAGCGTGACCCGCACGGTCACCGCGCATGAGACAGGCGGAGCAAAAGCACCGGCGGCGCGCCTGGCGGGTCCGGCACAATGGCGCGATGATCGGCAACCGGACCACCTACCGCATGGCGGACGGCAGACGCATACCCGGGACCTGGCGGCACGCCTTCATCCGCAACGGCGACTACCATCTCACCGACCTGTTCATCTACGCCGACGGGCTCATCGACTGCTGGGAACTGGTCACCCTCGACGAATTCGAGAAGAAGCTGCACTGCGGCTGGGTCGCCACCGAACTCCCGGACGGCGCAAGGGCGTCCGGCCACGCGCTGGCCGCCTGGACGTTCAGCGAGCCGCGCAGCTGGCTCACCCCCGAGCTGCTGCTCGCCGAGGTGCGGGACACCATCGACCAGCTGAACGGCCGTCCTGACTCGACGGAGCGGTGCCTGGCCGGCGTTGACGCGTTCCTCGCCGACCGGACCGAGGAGAAGCGGGCCGCCGCCCGCGCCGCCTACCTCGCCATCCCGGAGACCCAGCGCCTCTATGCGCTCGGCGACATGGACCGGAAGGACTGGCCGCTCCAGGTCCTGGTGGCCGGGCCGGGCGGGCAGGTGGAGGCCTGGCCGGACGAGCCCGTCACGCAAGAGGATTACGACGAGGCGGTCGCCTACTTCGAGGACCGGGCGAAGTGGATCGCCGAACGGCCCTCCCGGATCCCGGCGGACGGACCGGCGACCCCGGTCGCGCCTGCGATCCACCTGTACCAGTCGTATCCGCTGAAGCCGTCGGACGACCCGGGCACGAAGGCGCTTCGCAACGACTACCCCGCACCCGTCGGCGTCGACGGCGCCACCTATCCCTCCGTCGCCCAGGCGTACTGGGCCCTCTCGGCCGCCGACCCCGACGCCCGGGCCGCTATCACGGGCGCGGGCACCCCCGCCGCCGCGCGTGGGCTGGCCGCAGACGCCCGCCGCCGCGACGGCTGGGAGCAGGCCCGGGCCGCTGTTATGACCGGCCTGCTGCGGGCCAAGTACACCCAGCACCCCGACCTGGCCGAGATCCTTCTGGCGACGGGCGACGCGACCCTCGTGTACGACGACACCGACTCCGGCTTCTGGGGCGACAAGGCCGGCCGCGGCAGGAACTGGACCGGTCGCCTCCTCGAACTCGTCCGCTCCGAACTGCACGCACAGCGGGCCGGGATCATCTGACGCCCGGGGCACCTGCCCCTGCTGTCAGAGCCGGTCGGCGGTGGTGCTCGGAAGGACGAGCTCAACGGAGAGTCCCCGCCGACGACCGGTCACCGAGGAGCGAGAGCCGTGACCATGTCGGCGGCAGCGAGCAGGCGAACCCGCGCCGCGTCCTGGATCAGCGGGTACAGGGCGAACACCTCGCTTCCGTCGGGCAGTTCCAGGTCACCTCGGAGCAGGTATGCCAGCCGCGGTCCCGCCGACGGCCCGTCACCATCGTCGCCCTCGCCCGCGTGAGCGTCCGTGTCGGGCGAGCCGATCCGGGCGGCGAAGCCCGCCACGTCCTCGCCGTCCCGCCGCCGGTACACGCTCCGTGAACCGTCCGTGTGGCGCAGGACCATCGTGGTCGCCCGGGCCGCGGCCTGCCACACCGCCAGCTCGCCCAGGCCGACGCGAGCGCCCGAGGCGAACAGATCCGTCAGCCGGTGCGCGAGGGTGGCCAGCGCGTCCGCGTGCCGCCATACGGCGTGGTGTGTACCGGTGACTCCCTTCACGACGTCGAGCCAGCGCATGGTGCGCGCCTGCACGTCGATGAGCAGCGGCACGCAGGCGCGGCTGCTCCCGGTGAGGTCGAAGCGCTGCTCGACGGAGCGCGGGTCGAACACCGGCCCCAGGTTCCCGGGTTGGTCCCGCAGCATGAGCCCGGCGAAGGCTTCCGCCAGGTCGCCGAAGGGGACGTTGTTGTACGAGTACACGACCGCGACGACGTAGCAGACGCCGGCTGCGCCGAGCCGGTCCAGGTCGAGGTCCACGAACTCGCTGGCGCCGAGCGGAGGCGGCGCGTCCTGGAGGTCCCCGGAGTGCACCGCGGCCTCGCCCGCGTACCGCAGGCGGGTGTAGTCACAGACCCCGAGGTGCTGCCAGTCCGCGTCGAACATCGCGGCCGACAGGTCCAGGTCGGTCCTTCCCGAGGTGGGGCTCTCCATCCAGTGCAGGAACAGGCGCAGTGTCCTGCCGTCCGGTACGGCGAGTTCGCTGCCGCGCGGGAGGGTCACCAGGGCTCGGGACGCGGTGCGTTCGGTGAACGGCGCGACGACACCGTCCAGCGCGGCATCGACGACCGCGAGCTCCACGGGTGCCGCCTTGCCCGCCCTGCGCAGCATCTCGGCCGTCAACACGTCGACCACGGTCCGCACAAGGGCGGCGGGCAGCACCGGCCTGCTGTCGTCGGCCACATGGGTCTTCGCCGCCGCGCCCTTGGGAAAGAACACGCGCGCCACCCTCTCCCGGGTCCGGGTGCGGATCGCACCGAGCGCGGACAGCAGGACGGCCGGCGCCACCCGCGGAACCGTCCGCTCCAGCGCGGAGACAACAGCGCGGGCGCCGCCCTCGTCCCCCTCACCGATCAGGCGCAGCAAGTGGTCGAGGCGGCGGACGAGTTCGCCCGGCCGCCGCTCGAGCAGCGTGAGCGCCCCGGCGAGGTCGCAGGCCGCGAGTGCGGCCTCTACCTGGCCGCTCCAGCTGTACGCCGTGACGGCCGGGCCGGTGACGTCGATGTCGACGACGGTCTCCGCTGCCGTGCGCAGGGCGGCGGACAAGGCGTCGTCGCCCAGCCGGGTGCCACGCAGCGCGGCGAAGGCGAGAGCCGCGCACGGGAACCGGTCCGCGTGCTCGAAGGGGTGCAGGAGCTCCGCCGCGTGGATCCAGGCCCGCCGGTGCCGCCGCATGTCCTGAGCCGCCTGTGCCGGGTCGAGCGTGTCGAGTACGGACAGCAGAGCGCGGCGCAGGGGCCGGGACACGGGGGCGAAACGCGGGATCTCGACGAGTCCGGCGTCTCCGCCGGAGCGGACCGCGAGCACGCGCAGTACGTCGGTGGCGGTGTTGATGAGCCGGGCCGCGACGGGAAGGGCGGCGGGGAAGGCCGCGGGGTCGGCGAGCAGCCAGGCGACGAGGCGGGCCTTCGTCTCCCGGCCGGGCACAGTGGCGGGCAGCCGGTCGAGGTCGTCACGGGTCCTGGCTGCCAGCAGAGCTTCCAGGTCGTCGGTGTCCTGGGGGCTGAGAGCTCCAGTGCGGGCAAGCAGCGTGTCCAGTTCACGGGCTGCGTCCGCCTGGCGTTCCGTCAGGTCGCCACCGTAGGACAGCAGACGCAGGCGCTCGGGCGCCGCGGCGCGGCGGAACAGCTGTCGGCGCGGGCGCTTGGGGCGCAGGAACGGATCGGACGGGTCGATGCGGCGCTCGCACACGGGGCACGACGAGAAGTCGGCGCCGTCGAAGCACGAGCCGCACACCAGGTGGGCGCACGGCGAGACGGGCACGACGGAGTCCACCGTGCCGCAGAGTACGCACGGCTGCTCGGGGCGCTGGAACAGCACCGTGAGCACGCGGTCGACGTAGTGCGCGTACGTGTCGTGCGGTGTGCTGTCGGGGAAACCACGCAGCAGGGGCACATGCTCGCGGTCGGCGCCGAGGGCGCTGTCCATGTCGTCGAGCAGTTCTCGGCCCACCGCGCCCAGGGTGGGTGCGTCGAGTGCGGCGAACGCGGCGCGCAGCGGCGGCGCCAGTAGGTAGCCACGGTCGACGAGGTCGGCTTCGAGCAGGGGCACTCCACCGCCGGCCGGGTCTGCGGCGGCTGCCGGAGCGGGCAGGTAGACGGCGCCGCGCCGCAACAGAAGCACGGCGGCGAGGCTGCGCGGGCGGGTGACGGTACGGGTAGTGACCGTGGTACTGGACAAGTCTCTTTCTCCCCCTCCCGGATGACCGGGTGTCGCGCGGGGCGGGAAGTGAGCACGCTGATTCATCGGCAAGAATGAGAAGGAAGCACACTCGGGAGCCGCCCCGCGCCCCGCGAACCTAACAGCCGTCGGGCCTGCGGCTCATCCCGTTTTCCAGGCGTGCGTCGACCCTGCGCGAAGCCTCCCGCGACCACGGGTGCCCTCGCATGACTCGGAACCCGACGGACCCTGGCACCGGCGGTCCCGCCGCGGGCGGCCGGCCCTCGTCAAGCGATCCGTGTGCCCGCCCCGCTCACCCGCACGCGCTTGTCGCCCTCGCGCAGTTCCACGGTCAGCACCCCCGGACGCCCCATGTCCTCGCCCTGGTGGAGGGTGAGCACAGCCGCCTCGGGGACCAGGCCGAGTTCGCGGGCGTACGCACCGAACGCGCCTGCCGCCGCGCCCGTGGCCGGGTCCTCCACCACGCCACCCACCGGGAACGGGTCGCGCACATGGAAGACGCTCTCCGACTCCCGCCACACCAACTGCACCGTGGTCAGATCGAGGCGGTGCATCAGGGCTTCGAGACGTTCGAAGTCGTAGGCCAGATCCGCCAGCCGCTCACGGGTCGCGGCCGCGAGCACCAGATGCCGCGCGCCGGCGAAGGCGATGCGGGGCGGCAGCGCCGGATCCAGATCGGCGTCCGGCCAGTCGAGCGCGGCCAACGCCTCGGCGAGGTCAGCGTCCGCGATGTCCTCGGTGTGCGGCTCGACCGTGGTGAGTGTGGCCCGCAGCGCCCCGCCCTCTTCGCTCACCGTCACCGGCACCGTCCCGGCCCGCGACGCGAACACCAGGTCGCCGGTCCCGATGCGCTCGCCGAGGGCGATGGCGGTGGCGACCGTGGCGTGCCCGCAGAACGGCACCTCCGCCTTGGGGCTGAAGTACCTGATGGTGAAGGCCCGTCCGGGCTCCCCGCCGAGCCCCTCGGGCGGCGCGGACAGGAACGCGGACTCGCTGTACCCGAGGTCGGCGGCGATGGAGAGCATGTCGGCATCGTCGAGCCCGGAAGCGTCGAGGACGACCCCGGCGGGGTTGCCTCCCTCGGGGTCGCCGGAGAAGGCGGTGTAGCGCAGGACTGCGTGCTTGGTCGTCATGACCTGCCGAACTACGGACCGAAGTGGTTTGTTCCCAACCGAGGTCAGGGAAGTGTGGAGTTCCTGCAGCCGCTTCTGTGGCCCCTTGAGGGCGGGCACAGCGGTCCATACGGCGCTGCTCGGCGGGCGGATCAACGCCATCGGCCGGATGCTGAAGACATGCCGCATCGACTCAGGGGAAGGACGCCCGCCCGCCACCGCGAGGCTGGAACGGTCGGGGTGCACATCGACCCCACTCAAGCCGGGGGCCTCGTCTACGAGACTCTGAGCGCGATCTTCGCTCCTGTCCAGCCCGGGGCCGGTCGGATCGTCTCGGACGGCGGCCCGGTGGTGTCCACCAGATCCTTCGACGTACGAAGGCAGCGCCCTCTCAGCGAGCCGGTCCTGCTCGGCGAAGCCGTCCGCGCGCTCGTCTTCGGCCGCCCGAAGGACATCAAGCGGCTCGTCGACGGCCTCCAGGCCCACTTCACAGTTGGCCACGGTGAGCAGGAGCACGAGCTGGTGATCGGCCCGAAGCAACGCGGCTGACAGCAGCGGCGCGCCCGAAGCAGGGCCCGGTCCGCCAACAAAACCGGATGTGCCGGGAGCAGCGCCGATGCGATGCTCCCGGCATGGCACGTCGTATGAAACCCAGTCTCTACATCTCCGTCGACATCGAGGCCGACGGCCCGATACCCGGCCCGTACTCGATGATCAGCTTCGGCGCGGCGGTGGCCGGGCGCCAGGATGCCGACAGTTATGCGCCTGCCGATCCCGAGTCGCACACCTTCTACCGCGAACTGCGGCCCATCAGCGAGGACTTCGTGCCCGAGGCGCTGGCAGTCAGCGGGCTCGACCGGGACAGGCTGATCGCCGAGGGCAGTGAACCGGCCGCCGCGATGGCCGAGTTCAGCGCCTGGGTGGACGAGGTGAGCGTGGGCGCGCAGCCCGTGATGTGCGGCTATCCGGCCTCGTACGACTGGACCTTCCTGTACTGGTATCTGCTGCGCTTCACCGGAGCGAGCCCCTTCGGGCACTCCGGCTGCCTGGACATGAAGACGCTGTACGCGACCAAGGCGCGCCTGCCGCTGCGTGCCGTCGCCAAGGGCACGATGCCGCGCGAGCTGCTTTCCCGGCGGCGGCACACTCACCACGCTCTCGACGACGCGATCGAGCAGGCGGAGCTGTTCAGCAACCTCATGGCGTGGCCGGGGCGCTGACCCCGGCTGGGGGCCGCCCCTCGGGGTCCGGCGTACGGCGACAGCCACCGCAGCGACGCAGAATAGGGCCATGAGTGACAACCGCCCGGCCCCGACCACGCTCGACGACCAGCTGTGTTTCGCGCTGTACTCCGCCTCCCGGGCGGTGACGGCGGCATACCGGCCGGTCCTTGCGGAGCTGGAACTGACCTATCCGCAGTATCTGGTGATGCTCGCGCTCTGGGAGCGCGGGGAGGTCCCGATGAAGGATCTCGGCACGGTTCTGGGCCTCGACTACGGCACGCTGTCGCCGCTGGTGAAGCGGCTGGAGTCGGCCGGGCTGCTGCGGCGTGTGCGGCAGCCGGAGGACGAGCGGCTGGTCATGGTGGCGGCGACGGAGCGGGGCGAGGCGCTGCGGGAGCGGGCCGAGCAGGTGCCCACGGCAATGGGCCGGCGGTATGGGTTGACCGCGGACGAGGCGGGCCGACTGAGGGACCAGCTGCGTGAGCTGGTCGACCGGCTGAGCTGAGCGCCGAGCGGGAGCCGCCGGGCCGCAGGGGAGGGCCGGGAGGCCGCAGCTCCAGTCGAAGTGCAGAGGCGATTCCGAGTGGGGATCTTCACACCCAGTTACATCGTGCACAATTTAATTGTGGGCTATCTTTCTCGTAGGACATGCCACAGAGCACGGCAGAGGAGAGGCCCGCCATGGAATTCGTCAGGTACGAGACATACACCCCCGTCGAGCGACCCACCTATCAGCAGGAGCTGGACGATGTCGTCGGCAACGTCGCCCGGCGCACCCGGGAGTCCGTCGAGCGGCAGGGCGTGGGCCGCGCGGTCCGTACGGCACACGGCAAGACGTACGGACTGGTGAAGGCCACGGTCACGGTGGGTGAGGTGCCGGCGTCGTACGCCCAGGGGATCTTCGCCACCCCCGGCGCCTACGACGCCGTCGTCCGCTACTCCAACGGCCTCGGGCACCTGCGCGCCGACTCACTGCTCGGCGCGGCCTGCGGCATGGGCATCAAGATGTTCGGGGTGCCCGGCGACTCACTGCTCTCCGACGAGTCGGAGGCGACGACCTTCGACCTCAACCTGATCAACAACCGGGTGTTCTTCGCCAATACGGCGTACGACTACATGGTCATCGAGGAGCTGTTCGCCGAGCTGCCCGACGCACTGGTGAACCCGGCGCGGCGCAAGTCGTGGATGGGTGAATTCCTCACCAGGCGCGGGACGTTGGAGACCGCGGACGAGTGGCTGTGGGACGAGCTGTTCGCGATGCTCTCGTTCACCCAGGTCCCGCGGCAGAACCTGCTTTCGTACACGTACAACAGCATGGGCGCCTTCCGCCACGGCGACCACATCGCCAAGGTGCGGACCGTGCCGGTCACGCCCGTCACGCATCTTGCGGTCGATGTGCAGGCGGACGGCGAGGCGTTCCGCAACACGCTGGTGGCGGAGGCGGCCGAGCGGGACCACGTCTTCGAGCTCCAGGTGCAGCTCAACACCGATCTGACCCGGATGCCGGTGGACAACACCTCGGTCGAGTGGCCCGAACAGCTCTCGCCGTGGGTCACGGTCGCGACGATCGCCATCCCGCGCCAGGACATCGCCGGGGAGGAGAACCTGGCCGCCGCGGACACCACGTCGATCACGCCGTGGCGCACCCGTGAGGACCACCGGCCGATCGGCGAGATCCAGCGGGTGCGCGAAGAGGTGTACCGCCGCTCGTCGATCGAGCGGCATCGCATCAACGGGCAGGCGCGTGTGGAACCGGCGAGCAGCGCCGAACTCCTGGACTGAACTCCTCGGCCGACCCCTGGGCCGAACTTGCCCATGGCGAAAGGGTGTACGCCACTTCCGCACTCTGATAGGAAAGCTTCCTAACAGAACACGGACCGACGAACTCCCCTTGGAGGCACCGTGCCCGCCCCCCACGCACGCCCTGCACGTCCACTCAAGTTCCTCCCCCGCATCGCGCTCGGCGTGGCCCTCCTCGCGGTGCCGGCCACCGCCGTGGCGGCCACGTCCGACGAGCCCGCGGAGCCCTCCCGCGCGACCGTGGCTCCCGCTGCCACCGGGCTCGACGACCCGGCGAAGAAGGAGATCGCCATGCAGATCGTGTCCAGCGCGGAGAACTCCTCGCTGGACTGGAAGGCGCAGTACAAGTACATCGAGGACATCGACGACGGCCGCGGCTACACCGCCGGCATCATCGGCTTCTGTTCCGGCACCGGCGACATGCTGGATCTGGTCGAGCTCTACACCGACCGCAAGCCCGGAAACGTACTCGCCAAGTACCTGCCCGCACTGCGCAAGGTCGACGGCAGCGACTCGCACGCGGGGCTCGACCCGAACTTCACCAAGGACTGGAAGAAGGCGGCCCAGGACTCGGAGTTCAAGAAGGCCCAGAACGACGAGCGCGACCGGGTCTACTTCAACCCGGCGGTGGGCCGCGGAAAGCAGGACGGCATCGGGGTACTCGGCCAGTTCATCTACTACGACGCGATCGTCATGCACGGCGACGGCAGCGACAGCACCAGCTTCAGCAGCATCCGCAAGAAGGCACTCGCCAAGGCCAAGACGCCGGCGCAGGGCGGTGACGAGAAGACGTATCTGAACGCCTTCCTCGACGCCCGGGTCTGGGCGATGAAGCAGGAGGAGGCGCACGAGGACACCAGCCGGGTCGACACGGCCCAGCGGGTCTTCGTCAAGAAGAACAACTTCAACCTCAACACCCCGCTGGACTGGAAGGTGTACGGGGAGAGCTTCCACATCGACTGAGTCCGAACCGAGTCCGAAACGCACTCCTGCCGCGAAAGGGCCGAGCCTCACAAAGGCTCGGCCCTTTCGCATGCTGCTCCGACGGGAAAGGCCAGGTTGAGGACGATGGCCACGATGCACCCGGTCGAGATGCCCGAGTCGAGCACGACGAGCGCGTCCTTGGGGAAGGCGTGGTAGAACTCCGGCGCGGCGATCGGGATCAGCCCGACGCCGACGGAGGACGCGACGATCAGTGCGTTCTCACCCTTCTCCAGGGCGGCCGAGGCCAGCGTCTGGATGCCGCTGGCGGCAACCGAGCCGAAGAGCACGATGCCCGCGCCGCCGAGTACCGGCAGCGGGACGAGCGCGATCACGGAGGCCGCCACCGGACACAGAGATCACCGCCCCGGGGGGGGGGGGGGCGCCGCGCGCGCATGACTCCGCCCCCCCTCACCAACCCCGCCCCCGCCGCTCGAGCGCGCGCCGCGACAGGTCGTTGGTGTTTTCGATCATCTTGGTCACGCGCTCATAGGCGCGGTTGATCTCGATG